>JAFTTQ010000126.1 GCA_017466665.1 Oscillospiraceae bacterium | reverse complement strand
CCATTCCATCTCGGATATGTAATTCCACCGCTTTCATTTTCTCTTCTGTTGTGAACTCCTTTTTGCCCATAAAAACACTCCCCATAGTGTAGTCTCGAAATTTTTGTTATTTCAAGTGTCTACTCTATGGGGAGCATATCAGGCAGCAGGTGTCCGGCTTTTTTACGATATTCGGAGGGAGGTATTCCGTTATGACTGCGCTTAAAAACATCGCAGAAATAATTACTGCTGGAAAAACCGCAACGATCAGAAATGTCGCTGATGGAAAGATCGGAAAACTGTAAAAGCTGCTCCGATGTCCGCAAACGGATCTGAGTCAGGTACTCATTGAAACCAACGCCTGCAACGTGCTTGAAGCATCGGGAAAAATAAGTGCGTTCCATAAAGGCGATATCCGCCGCATCCTGCAAGGTGATATCTGAGGTGTAGTTTTCGCTGATATAGCGCATAACTGCCTGAAGCTTACTGGTGCTTTTACCTTGTTCCACAGTTTTCTTTTTGCCGTAGCGCATTGTGTTCAGGATAATATTTTCCAGCAAATTGATAATTAAGTGTTGGGAAAGGAGATCATTTTTCTTTTGCTCGTGTGCCATTTTATGCAGATTTTGTTGGATCTGCATAATGTGCTCCTGAGGCAGCTGAAGGCAACCACTGGACATAAAGCTTTCAAAAGCTTCTTTGCCAATGCGGTCAATGAAACCGGAGATATCGTCATCCAAAAAATAAACCACATAACGCTCGTAGCCCTTGTTATTCAGGGCAGTGGTTCGGTGCAGCTGGGTCTTTGGGATTATGACAATATCTCCCGGCAAAACATCATAAAGATGGTGACCGATCAAGTATCTGCGTTCACCGGAAAGGAGAAAATACAGCTCGTGATATGGATGGGCGTGGACGGAAGCCATATCCGTAACCTTACGGGAAGAATCCCGCTCAATAAAGATTGTTTTCATATTCTGTTCCATAATAACACCTCACTTCATAAATGCACTATAGCACAGGATACAAAAAAAGGCAAATATTTCTGTAATTATATGGTGGCTTACACAATATTCCAGTATAACATATATTTTATTTACTTTATAATTAAGAAGTAAAGAAATGATACCGGGATACAGTATTTTCAGAGGTGAAATTGATGAAGGAAAAAATTATTCAGTTCGGAGAAGGCGGATTTTTACGGGGATTTGTAGACTGGATGGTCCAAATTGCCAACGAAAAAACAGATTTCGCAGGTAAAGTGGTGGTCGTGCAGCCGATTGAAAAGGGTATGTGCGATCTGCTTACAGCTCAAAATTGCTGTTATACCCATATCTGCCGCGGGCTGGAGGGTACAGATATCCGAAAAATTGAGGTTATCAGCGGCTGCGTGAAGCCCTATGAGGATTTTGAAGCCTATTTGGCTTTGGCGGAAAATCCCGATGCCCGTTTCGTTGTCTCCAATACCACAGAAGCCGGTATCTGCTTTGTGGATACGGATAAGCTGACGGACCGGCCTGCAAGCTCCTTTCCCGGTAAGCTGACACAGCTTCTAAAGCACAGATTTGATTTGGGACTGCCCGGTTTTGTATTCCTGCCCTGCGAACTGATTGACCGCAACGGCGATAACCTGAAAAAATGTGTCTTGCAATATGCCCGGCTGTGGCAGCTGGGAGAGGCCTTTGAAAACTGGTTCGAGCAGGAGAATATTTTCTGCTGTACGCTGGTGGACCGAATCAATACAGGCTATCCCCGGGAAGAGGCCGAGAGCCTTGGCTATGATGACAATATGCTCAACACCTCTGAATTTTTCCATTTGTGGGTCATTGAGGGATACCCGGAATTGTTTTCAGAGCTGCCCTTGGATCAGTGCGGTCTAAATGTTGTTCTCACAGATCACTTGGAGCTGTATCGCACCAGGAAGGTGCGCATCCTCAACGGTGCGCATACAAGTTTGGTGCCCTATGCGCTGCTGAGCGGTTTTGATACGGTTCGTTCTTGTGTGGAGGATGATAAAATGCTCAGCTACATCCGGGCCTGCGTATTCGACGAAATTATTCCCACATTGGATCTGCCCCGGGACGAGCTTACGGAATATGCAGAGGATGTACTTACCCGGTTTGCAAACCCCTATATTAAGCATTATCTTTCCTCTATTGCGCTGAATTCTGTCAGCAAGTTTAAGGTGCGGGTGCTGCCGTCCATTTTGGAGTATATTCGCAGATTCCACCAAATGCCCCGTACTTTGCTGTTTTCCTTTGCCAAACTGATAGATTTCTACCGCACGGATATGACCAATGATGACCCGGCGGTAACGGCCTTTATGAAAACAGCCACTGTCCGGCAGATCCTTTCCAATACGGATCTATGGGATCAGGATTTGTCATTTTTGGAGGCAGAACTGATGAAGTATGTTGATCACGCACAATGAGGGAAATGGCTGCTGAGAAATATCAATATTTAATAATGTGTAACATTACAATGTGAGAGGAAAACAAAGTATGAGACGATTTCATAGATTAAAGGAATGCAGTAGTGGGCGGCGTATTTGCGCATTGCTGCTTACAGCGGTGCTGGTGCTGTCTATGCTCCCATTAGATGCTTTCAGCGTTCCTGTCACAAAGGATGTTTCCGAGACAGAATTTGTGGAACTGAACGGTGTATTTGCCGAAGCCGATGGTGGATGGAACGAAGTAGGCGGCACCAATACCGTATTGAGCTATGCTCAGTCGGAAAGCCGCACCGATGACGGAAGTACTGCTCTGCAGTTTACCTCCACCGGCGGCAGAGGCTATAATCAGATAGATTCCGGCAATGTGACGGTGCGCCCCAATACCACCTACACCCTGACCTATTATGTCAAACAGGGCGGTATCGTAGGTGCCAGAACCTTTGTGGATGTATATAAGGCCGGCACGGATATTGCCGTTGCCGGCACAGTGGCAGAGCTGATCGACACGACTCCACACAGCGATTGGACAAAGGTCACCCAGACCTTTACCACCGGTGAGGATACATCTGTTCGCTTCCGCCTGTATTACGGAAGCTGGACGGCCACAACAGATCCTGCCAGCGGCGCGTATATTCTGATTGATGATCTGAGCGTTTTCTGCGTAACAGAATCTACCGAACCGGAAAGCACCGAGCCGGAGGTTACCGAACCGGGAATACAGACAGATTATGTCGAACTCAACGGTGTATTTGCCAAAGCCGATGGCGGATGGAACGAAGTAGGCGGCACCAATACCGCTTTGAGCTATGCCCAGTCGGAAAGCCGAACCGATGACGGCAGTACGGCATTGCAGTTTACCTCCACCGGTGGCAGAGGCTATAATCAGATCGATTCCGGCAATGTGACGGTGCGCCCCAATACCACTTACACGCTGACCTATTATGTCAAACAGGGCGGAATTGTTGGTGCCAGAACCTTTGTGGATGTATATAAGGCCGGTACGGATATTGCCGTTGCCAGCACAGTGGCAGAGCTGATCGACACGACTCCCCACAGCGATTGGAAAAAGGTTACCCAGACCTTTACCACCGGGGAGGATACCTCTGTTCGCTTCCGGGTGTATTACGGAAGCTGGACTGCCACTGCAGATCCTGCCAGCGGCGCATATATTCTGATTGATGATCTGAGTGTTTCTTGCGTAACAGGATCTACCGAACCGGAAGTCACCGAGCCGGAAACTACCGAACCGGAGGTTACTGAGCCGGAAGTTACTGAGCCGGAAGTTACTGAGCCGGAAACTACCGAGCCGGAAAGCACAGAGTTTAACGGTGAATTTGATGAAGAAAAGGGTGGCTGGTATCACATCGGCGGTATGAATACCGGGTGGAGCTATGATCCTGCGGAAAGCTATGGGGAAAACGGAACTTCTCTGCGGCTGACCACCACCGGCGAAAAGGGATATTTGTATTTAGATTCTGTCGATGTCACACTGCATACCAATGCTACATACCAGCTTACCTATTATGTCAAACAGACAGGCTTGGTGGGGGCGACTACTTATGTCACGATCTATCAGGCCGGTACAGATATTCCTGTGGCGGAATCCGTGGCACAGCTTGTGGACAGTAATGCCCATAGTGGCTGGATGAAGGTTAGCCAAAGCTTTACAACCAATGATGCACAGAAGGTTCGGCTGCGTCTGTACTTTGGAACATGGACCTGCAGCGAAACCGCGAAGGACAGTTATATTTTGCTGGACGAGCTGTCTGTTGTGATGCAGGAGCAGCCCGAAGAGGGCGAGTTCCCCGGAGAGAATATCACCAATGACAACGCCGGGAAGAATTTGTACACCAACGGAGAGTTTGTTTTGGCAGAGGGTGTTCCTCAGGAAAATTTCAGTCTGCTGGATGGCTTGGGATTGGAATTTTCCTGGAGTGAGCCGGATTTTGCCTCAAAAGCAAATTGGAGCATTCAAAAAGACACGGAGCATGGAAACAGTCTGCAGGTAAGCTTTACGCAGGAAGGTCACTCCATGCTGCTGCATAGTATTCCCTGGCAGCAAGGAAAAACCTATACAGTATCCTATTGGGTCAAGACAGACGGTCAGATCAGCGGACTATATCCTATTGTATACTGCAACGATGCCTATACGCCTATGTCCGGTCTTTTCCCGGTGTCAGCAGAGATCAGCTACCGGAGCGTACCCCAGTGGACCCAGATAGAATTCTCCTTTATCGCCCCAGATACAGCGGAAAACGGCAGGCTTGCCATTATGTTCCACAGCCAAAACAGCGGTGTGACGGCTTGGCTGGCAGATGTATCTGTGACAGAGGAATTTGTATGGCTGCATAATGGCAATTTTATGTACAAACCGGAAACTGCCTATTGGCGCGGTATCACTGCGGAAGAGATTCGCAGTGACGCAGGCGCACAGGACGGAAATGTGCTGTGTCTGACAGTGACAGACGAGCCAAGGATCGTATGGCATAAGCAGCTGGATGACCCGCTGACAGTGGGTGAAAAATACACCCTGCGTTTCCGCTGTAAAAATGATGCTCTGTATGCCAAAGACGGATCGGCTCAGGTGGTACTGACAGATGCTGAGGGGAAAGCGCTTTTGGCGCAGATACAACTTGAGGCAACCCATGGTATCTGGAAGGATTACCGAATCGATTTTACTGCCAAAGAAGGCTTTGAAACACCTTGCCTGTATATAAAACTCAACGGGCAGACAAGCTATATGTTCTCAGACTTCTCCTTGCGGGAATATGAGCCAGTTGTGAAAAACGGTGATTTTTCCAACACGGAAAATCCCTTGGAGGGCTGGCGTGTGGAATGGTACCGCGGTGTGATGAATCCGGATCTGCCCGGTGGACAGACATATATAGACCCAAGCAGCGGTCATGCGATCGTCAGCGATGCTGTCCATGGTAATGTATTAAAGATATCCAAGTCCTCGGCCGATAACAATGTGACGGATGTCTATCTTACGCTCAATGAAGCACTGCAGATCGACCGGACATATACCATATCTTATTGGATCAAGAATAACGGAAACAGCGCATTGTCAGAGGCAGATGCCCAGATGTATTCGCTGATTCGGAAATCTGACGGAAACAGCGGCGCACTGTATCCGCCGGTATCTCTGCCGGCGGCTGCCCGTACCCACGGCACAGACGGAAAGTGGGTAAAGGTCAGCTATGAATTCACACCTACTGCAGGCTATGAAAATATGATTTTTTGCCTGCGTTTTGCCAACAGACCGGACTCTTCCCGTTCTGTGGTGGATTATTGGATCGCAGATGTGCAGATCACACCCACCGATACGCTTGTGAAAAATGTGACGATCCCCAACGGAAGCTTTGAGGATGCTACCGGTAATTGGCCGGATTACTGGGGCAGTACACAGACTGTGCCTGCCTATATCACAGAAAAGCAGGATGCTGTCAATAATTCTTATGCTAGCATCACAAAGGGCGACCTGACTGCATTTAGCGGTGTTTATACTCAGGTAGAGCATATTTTGACCTTCCGGCTGAAAGCAGATGCGGCAGCACGGGAAAGCCTGAAGCTGTGCTTGACTGGTTATGAGGACCGCCTGCGTGAGGAAGGAATGCAGAGTGAGTTTGCGGAGCTGACCCTGGCAGATACCGATGACTGGCAGGAGGTTACAGTCCTGTTTACGGTGCAAAAGGGTGTTTCCTATATGGATTATACCTTTAGCTGCACAGAGGGAACCTTCTGTATAGACGATGTACAGCTTTCCCTCAGTGGAGATGCCAAGCTGAATTTCAGCTTCTCCTACGCAGATGCGGGCGTTCCCCTGTCCTGGAGTTATAACGGTGAGGGCCGTTTCTACAGTGTCGGCGGCTACAGCGGAAGCGGCGGCGCGATTTCCGGAAATGTAGGCGAGGGACACCTGAGAAGTCAGCAGTTTGCGCTGCAGCCCAATGCCGATTATGAGCTGAGCTTCTGGATTTGCGCAAACGGAGAATTTGATACTTATACAGAGATCGCTGTCAAGCAGTATGATGCAAACGGCGGCCCGGCATACAGTACGGCCTTTATTTACCAGCCGCCGAATTATACCCAGCAGGTAGACACTCTGACCTTCCCGTGGATATACAGAACCTATGGCAATACCAACGGCTGGCGTCAGGTTCGGGTGTTTTTCCAAACCTCCGCAGATGCCGCCCAGGGCAGCCTGGATCTGATTCTGAATGGAAATTCCAGCCAGATCCTGATTGATGAAATCTCCTTGGTACGCAGCTACGGTGACGGCAATCTAGACTTTGAGAATGCGGACAGCAACGGCAATTTGTCAAATTGGTATTTGGGCGGTGCTTACGACAGCGATCCTGTGATGAAGCAGGATAGGAACGTCTATCACAGCGGTAAAGCCAGCGCCTATCTGAAGCTGGACAGCCTGCTGAGCAACGAACAGCAGATATTAAACTCCAAAAAGATTCGGATTGATGCCACCAGTGATATCCGGGTCTATGAATGTTCCTTCTGGGTGGCATCCCGGAATGCGGACATTAAGAGCATTCAGCTGGATCTGTGGTACTACAACGCTGCCGGTATAAAAATGTACAGCGAGTCTGTCCATGTACTGAACGCCAATTACAGCGGTACGATGAAGACGCTGAACTCCGGCAGTGAAATCAGCCAGTGGTCTCAGGTCATTACCCGCGTGCAGATCCCGGAGAATGTTCGCTATGTCAGCCTTGCATTTACAACCACTATGGGTAAAGCAGAGATCTGGCTGGACGATATTTACTTCGGCCAGGTGGAGGACAACGAAAACATTGTGGCCGCGCACAATGATTTCCACGCTGTGGATCATTTGGGCAACATTTCCGGCTGGACTGCTACCGACGGAACACTTACCCAGTATCAGGATGATGAGGAAGGCTTCTTTGGAAGACTGACTACTACCGTTGCCGGCGGCAGTATGGTATACCGCACCAATGTGCTTGCCACAGATTACGAATATGCCCTGGCATTGCGGTACCGTTCGGACTATCAGATCCAGGTGCAGCTTCGTTACTATAATTACAAGCAGCAGGAGTACATAGAAGAGCGTCAGCAGTTTACGCTGCCGGCAAGCGACCAGTGGTGTGAAAATGTGGTTGAATTCACGGCAGCATCCTGTGCCTCCTGCGAAGTTGTGCTGATCCTGGAGCAGGCCGATGCACAGCTGGAGGTTTCCCAGCTGCGCCTGTTCCAAACCGGAAAACCCCAGACGAAAATGACCTGGACCGGCGAATGGATCAGCTATATGGCCGACTTCCGAAACTGTGACGAGTACGATCACAGCTACTACCGTAAGCATATCACACTGGAAGAGCCTGTAACCTTTGCACCCATTCAGATCACTGGCGATGACAAGTTCGGTCTGTATGTAAACGGGCAAAAGGTTTTTGATAACTTTGACGATGCGACCGATACCTGGGCAAATATTCATACCCTGTATTTGGAGGAGTACCTGGTTCAGGGAGACAATGTGATTGCCATTAATGTGTACAATCAAGGCGCATATTCCGGTCTGCTGTTTGACGGTATTTGGACACTGGAAAGCGGAGAAAAAGTTTTCTGCGTATCGGATACGGGCACGCTATGCCGCAATGCCGATCCGGTTGGAGATTGGACAACCACAGATTACGATGACTCCGGCTGGAGCAATGCGGTTTGGATCGGTGCTGTTCCGGTGAACCCCTGGGGTGCTGTGTATTTCGATGCATCCTTGTACATCGATAACAGCCTGCAGATCAAGCCCAAGACCGGAGAAAATGAGCTGGTCAATAATCTGGTGTATCAATTCTCTGTGGATATCCTGCTGGATGATCCCATAACCTCCAAGGTACCTATGACTATGGTGCTGTGGCGGAAAAATTCCACCGAGTCCATTTGCAGCCTGACACCCACGCTGCTGACCAATTCGGATATGACACAGTGGCCGGTGGGAGAGTGGTTTACGGTGGAGATGCAGGTGGAGCTGCCGGATTATATCAGCGACGGCAACTATACACTGCAGCTGAATGACACCTATTTCTTCGTGTCCAATGATAATGTGTACGATAACCGGTTTATCAGCTTTAAGGTGGTCAACGATTATGTTCCCACAGAGCTGGTGACCAAGGTTGAGATGATCAATGGAACGCCCACATTCACTGTCAACGGTGAGGCATCCCCGGCATTTTGGTTTACCACACCCTTTACAAACATCAGCGCGGCACTGGATACCATTGCCGATTCCGGCATTGAGACCTATGTGAACTACCAGATCATGCTGGGTCAAATGGAAAATACCGAGGGACTGTGGAATGAAAACGGATCGTTCAATTATCAGGCGATGGACGAGAATATCAATACCGTGCTTTCTGCCTCGCCGGATGCCAATATTATTGTCAGTATCGGTATGTACGCACCGAAATGGTGGCTGGAACAGAATCCCGGTGAGGTGGCCGTATCCGTAGATATTAACGGCAATATTACCACCTATTCCGGTGCCTCCTTCGGCTCCCAGAAATGGAAAGAGGAGTCGGGAGAGATGCTGGCGCAGATCATAGAGCATATGCGTGGCCAGAGCTACTATGCCCGGGTGGCCGGTATTCGGCTGCTCTGCGGTGATACTTATGAGTTTTTGACCTACGGCTCCCAAAGCGAAACGCAGCTGCCGGACTATTCTGATGCGGCACTGGCTTATTTCAAGCAGTGGGCTGAGCAGGAGTACGGTACTATCGAAGCCCTGCGGGAAGCCTGGAACGAGCCGAATCTCAAGTCGTTTGATGACATAACATTCCCCACCTTTGCTGAAATGAAGCAGTCAAGCGGTCATGGAATGCTGCTGGATCCTGCAACACAGCAGAAGCAGATCGATTTTCGTCTGCTGTTGGGAGAAATGACATCGGACTGCCTTTTGCATTGGGCAAAGATTGCCAAGGAGGCCACAGATGAAAAGCTGGTGGTGGGTGCCTACTATGCCTACCTGTTCCTGGGCCCCAACTGGACATCTCTGGGCACAGAGCATTCCAGCATAGAGGAAGTGATCTCCTCTGAATATCTGGATTTCTTTGCCTCTCCCATTGGCTACAATGAACGGCAGCTTGGTGAAGCCATATACGCCCAGTCGGTTGCAGACAGCATCCGTGCCTACGGAAAGCTTTATATTGCTGAGCAGGATAACAGAACCGCATTGAGCAATCCCTTTGCTGGTGCAAGCTGGGCAAACAGCGATTTCTCCGTGGGTACTACTCACACTATGGAGGATACCCTGCTGCAGGAGAAGCGGGATGCGGTCTACAACCTGACAAACGGAAACGGCCAGTGGCTGTTTGATATGATGGGCGGCTGGATCAACGATCCTCAGATCTATGAGCTTACCAACGATATTAACGAGGAGTTCAACTTCTCCAATTACATCCAAAAGGATACCGTCAATGATATCGCACTGATCCTGCCGGATACCAACACCGCTTATCTGCGTACCAGTCAGCCTTCGGATGGTGATTATGTTCTGTCCAACGAAAGTGTCATCGGTCAGAATATGTACAAGCAGCACAGAAAGCATCTTTCGACGATGGGAACAGGCTACGATGTGTATGCGCTATCCACTTTGGTATCCGGTAATATGCCGGAGCATAAGATCAATGTGTTTTTTACCCCCTATGTGCTGACACAGCAGCAGCGGGATGCCATTGACAAGTATTGCAAGAATAACGACCAGATCAATATATTCCTGTATTTGTCCGGTTGGGGTGATGAGGAAGGCTATGACCTGGCCAATATGACACAGCTTACAGGCTTCCAGTTTGGTATGAGCAGCAATACTTCCTCCGGACAGATCACCATTACGGGTCAAAACAATGTTTTGACCCAGGATCTGACCGGCACCACCTTTGGCGCGCAGATCTCCACCATTAAGTATTATCTGCAGGAAATCTATGTAAAGCCGGATAGTGATACTGTGGTTTTGGGTAAGCTGGCAGACAGCGGAAAGGCTGGCTTTGTACTGAAGGATATGGGAGATTGGACCAGCATTTATGCGGCAGCACCCTATCTGACCGGAGATTTGTACCGCAATATTTTGGAGTTTGCAGGCTGCCATATCTACTCCGAGAATCCTTCGGATGTGGTATGGAGCAACGGAGCTTACATCGGTGTCCATTCTGCTGAATACGGCACAAAAACTATAACATTACCTGAAAACTATGCGGTTTACGATGTGTTCGAGGAAACATATATTTCTATGGACACCAATGTGATCGTATATGAAAACCAGGTCAATGATACCCATTTGTTCCGCTTAACTCCGGTAAACACCTTTTCCTTCCTGACAATGGTCAAGGGAGGACACGGCAGTGCAAGCACAACGGGTCTTGAGCAGCTTGCACCGGGTTCCGGAAAGACTGTGACCTTCCAGCCGGATGAAGGCTATATGGTGAAATCCGTTACTGTCAACGGTGAACCGGTTTCTCTGGGAGAATACAATACCCTGACATTTACGGATATTGGAGAAAATAATACCATTGAGGTTCGTTTTAAGCGGCTTCCGGTGGATCGAACACTGGATTACGAAGAACAATGGGTCACCCAAACAACAATAGTAGAGCTTCCCTGGTGGGCAGTGGTGCTGTGTATTGCCGGGATAGCAGGGCTGATCGTGCTTGTGAAATGGTTCAAGCGCCGGTTTATAGAAGGATAAGAGGAGGCAGACAAATGAAAAACAAAATTAAACGGATCACTGCGTTTGTCCTAATTCTCGGAATTCTTGCCGGTACCTGCGGATGCCGGTTCGTCATACGGGAAGAACAGGTGCTTCTCAATCCTACAGAGCCGGGAGACTATTTGGCAGGCGGGCTTTATCAGGATGAACCGGGCGTAATCAATCAGGAGCCGGAGCTTTCCGGCTCCCTGGAGATCCAGATATTCACCAATGAAAGTGTATCCTCCAGTGCGGCGTGGACAGCCGTGATCGATGCCTTTGAGGAAGCAACCGGTGTAAGTGTGACTGCCTACATCGGCTCACAGGTCAATACCCAGATGTCCAAGCGGTGGATGGGTGACAATCCTCCGGACATTGCATTTCTGGATGGCAGCGGCATACCGGTGGAGGCGCTGGAGGCTTCCGGCGCACTGTATGACTTGACCGAGCTTTTACAGGAAGGTTATGTCTACGGTACAGACGACAAAATATGGGATGTGGTAAACCACGACATATTTGAACGCTATGACAGTGAAAGCCGTTACTACCGGGCCGGCTTTATGGCATCGGCTTACGGAACCTTTTACGACAGCAACTATCTTCAGCAGCTTGGCGTGGAAGCTCCTACCAACTATGATGAGCTGATGAACACCTTCCTGCCGGCGGTACGGGAGAAGGGAAATATGGCATTTACGACCTACGGCACCACCGGCTCCTATCCAACCTGGTCTATGGTAATGCCGGCGATTGCAGCCTATGGTCAGGAGTATTTAGACCCGGTGCTTATGGGGACCCAGGAGGCGTGGGACCGAGAAGAGGTCAGGGAGGTTCTTCAGCGTTGGTATGATTTTTGCCACGCGGACGGTGCTTTGCTGACAGGAACGGCAACCTACGATCATACTACGGCGCAAATGAAGTGGCTGAAGCACGATTCAGCACTGATTGGAAACGGTATTTGGCTGCCGTGGGAGGTGTCCAACAGCACACCGACGGATTTTGCGATGGAATACAGCACATCTCCGCTTACTCTGCCGGAGCAAACACCCACAGTGCTGGCGTGGCCGATGGCAGTGATCCTGTCATCCCAGTCAAAGAACTTGGAAAACGCCAAGGCTTTTGTCCGATTCCTTTATACCAAGCAAGCACAGGCTGTTTTCATTTCTGCCTATGGCTATATTGGAGCCCGGACAGATTTAGACTATACCCAGATCCCCGGTCTGTCGGGGGCATCCAAACGGATTTTGGAGTATATTTCCAGCAATCAGGTGGAGCTCTGCTGGAAGCGATATACCTGGGGAGATCTCAATGATACTGTCAACGGTGTTGTCCACGGGCTGATGACGGGAAAACTGACGGTGGATCAAGCGGTAAAAACGCTGACCACCAAGGGAAATTAGGAGGGCTGTGAAATGAACAAGAAAAAGACACAGCTTCGCAAACACCGTCCCACAGCAGAACAGTGGCGGTTTATGCTGATATTCGGACTGCCGCCGCTGCTGCTGTTTACCTTCTTTACGGTGGTTCCTATGATCCAGGCGGCATATACCAGCCTTTTTGACTATTCCGGTTATGGCGATATGACCTGGGTAGGTCTGGATAATTACAGAACGATCCTGACGGATTCTGTATTTCATCAGGCAGTTATCAATGATGTACTGATTCTGATTTTTAAAACGATCATTGTCCTGGTGCTTTCTGTGCTGTTTGCCGTCAGCATCACCAGATTGCGGTTTAAAAAGGCAGAGACCAATTTTCTGCGGTTCATCTACTACCTGCCAAACATTTTATCGGTGGTGGTAATTGCAAAAGTGTGGAAGTATTTCTTTGACCTGGAGCTGTTTTCTGTGGTTTCCGGTCTGGAAACACCGGAAAACGGCTGGGTAGGCACATATCCGCTGCCCATCATCACATTTGTGGCAAGCTGGTGCGGTGTGGGTGCCTTTATGATCATCCTGATCGCCGCCATCAACAATATACCTAAGGAACGCTACGAAGCAGCAGAGCTGGATGGTGCCGGACAATTCCGGCAGCTTTTCAACATCACACTTCCGGCAGTTCTTCCGCAGATCCGGTATATTGCCATCACCATCATAACCTCTCTTGTACCTTCCAATATGAATTTTGTAAAGCTGTTCATCGGTGAGGCAGAGAGCTCCGGCTTTATGGTAATGGGCCTTTACGAGTACAACAACGCATTTACATACTACAAGTTAGGCTACGCCAATGCGGCGGCGGTTTTGCTGATGTTCATTGTGCTGATCCTTTCCTATACGCTCAATTACGGTATTACCAGAAAGGAGCGGCAGTGATATGAAACAGAGAAATAATAAAATTCGCTTTTCCGCAGGCTCTACGGCTATGCGCTGGCTGCTCAGGATCATCCTCTACGGCTGGGCTGTGACGATCATCTTCCCCCTGTTCTGGACATTGGCCACCTCTCTGAAAAGCAGCAAGGTTTTTATGCAGGGAGATGTGTGGAACTGGCCGGATCCCATGTATTTGACCAACTTTTTCAGGGCGTGGCAGGAAGCAAATATGGGTGCATATACCTTCAACACCCTGTTCGTGACGGTGCTGACGGTGGTGCTGTTTGCCATTATGCTGACAACCACATCCTACATCCTGGCAAAATATGATTTTAAGTTCGTTAAGTTCTTTGAAAAGTACTATTTCGTAAGCATGATGATCCCCGGAATGCTCCTTCTGGTACCGCTGTTTTTCCAGTTGAGAGATGTGGGGGACTGGCTCCAGTCTGTGATCCGTTTTGTGACAGGCAATCCCAATTACACATTCGTACTGACGGATAATCTGATCACACTGTCGGTGGTCTACGCAGTCACAGCTTTGCCCACGCCGATCTTCCTGCTGACCGGCTTTATGCGCGGCATTGATAAAAGCTTTTTGGAAGCAGCCCGGATCGACGGTGCCAGCGAAATGTACATTTTTACAAGGATCGTGCTTCCTTTTGTCAAGCCCATCGTTCTGTTCCAGTGTCTGACCCAGTTTATGGGAACATGGAATGAGTATATGACAGCACTGACCTTCCTGGAGAATGAGAAAAACTACACCCTCTCGGTAGGCATTCAAAAGCTGATCGCGCAGTTTGGCTATCAATCCGATTACGGCGCAGTATTTGCCGGACTGATTATCTCTCTGCTGCCGATCCTGCTGCTTTATGTGGTTTTCCAGAAGACCATTCAGAACGGAACCGATATGAGCGAAGGCATCAAGTGAGAAGAGGAAAGAATATGGGAAACAAACAACCAAATAAAAGTAATATTAAAATTGCCTATATTGGCGGTGGCTCCCGGGGTTGGGCGTGGGCACTGATGAAGGATCTTGCCCTGGCAAAAAACATCTTCGGACAGGTGGCTTTGTATGACATCGACTATGAAGCCGCCCAGCACAATGAGATCATCGGCAATCGCATCCCAGAGGATCATCCGCAAGCCAGTCTTTGGGAATATAAGGCAGAGCCCACCATAGAAAAGGCTCTGGACGGGGCGGATTTTGTGGTGATCTCCATTCTGCCCGGTACCTTCAAGGAAATGGAATCGGATGTCCATGCGCCGGAAAAGTACGGTATTTATCAATCGGTGGGCGATACCACAGGCCCCGGCGGTGTGATCCGGGCACTGCGTACCATCCCTATGTTTGAAACGATCGGTAAAGCCATTCGGGATGTATGTCCCAACGCATGGGTTATCAACTACACCAATCCCATGACCGTTTGTGTGCGTACGCTGTACCGTGTATTCCCTGGAATCAAAGCCTTTGGCTGCTGTCATGAGGTGTTCTCCACCCAAAAGCTGCTTTGTCAGGTGTTGGAGAAAATCGAAGGCATTCAAGGCTTGGACCGCCACGACATTGAAACCAATGTGTTCGGCGTAAACCATTTCACCTGGATCGACCGTGCTACCTACGGAAAGAAGGATATTCTGCCGCTGTACCGGGAATATATCCGCAGGGTGCGGTCGGGAGAGCTGGAGGCCCATAAGGATCTGGGAGCACAAGACCTGGTTTTCGAATCCAATGAGCTGGTGAAAATGGATCTGTTTATGCGTACCGGCGTGATCGCCGCAGCAGGTGACCGCCATTTGGCAGAATTTGTGCCCCTGAACTGGTATATGAAGGATCCGGAACAGGTGGCATCCTGGGGCTATGGCCTGACACCGGTAAGCTGGCGCTGGCAAAACCTGCAGGAGAGAATGGAGCGCAGCAAGAGGCTGTTGGAGCGTCAGGAGGCCTTTGACCTGACTCCCTCCGGCGAGGACGGTGTAGAGCAGATCCGCGCGATCATGGGTATCGGAGATATGATCAGCAATGTGAATCTGCCCAATATGGGTCAGATCCCCAACCTGCCCTTGGGGGCAGTGGTGGAGACCAATGCTCTGTTTACCCATGACACAGTCCGTCCTGTGATGGCAGGTGCGCTGCCGGACAGCGTTTACTCGCTGGTTGCTCCGGTGGTGGCGGAGCAGGAAATGATCGTGGAAGCAGCACTCAGCCGTGATCTGGAGCTTGCCTTTGAGGCGTTTATGCGGGACAGCCATATGCCTCTGGCGGTAAAGGATGCCCGTTGCTTGTTTAATACGATGATAGAAAATACCAAAGCATATTTACCTGGCTACAAGCTGTAAAAACCCAGTATTGTAATCTTCCTCCCGGGAGAGGGAGGTAAAAATAATAAGGAGTGAACAAACAATGAAACATAGCAATTGTAAGAGATTCCTGTCCCTGTTATTTGCATTCGTACTGATGGTGGCCCCGCTTATGAATTGCGGGATCCTGCAGGCCAGCGCTGCAACGAGCCTTGAGGATATGGACTTCAGTAGCAGCAACACGGACCGCAGCGACGGTGACGGTTGGAATTTTGTCCCAGGAAAAGCCACGATGACCCCTGTGTCAGAGACGTTGGAGGGCGAAAGCCAGTATGTTTTGAAGCTGGTCAAGAGCGATACCGATGCCAGCTTCTGTGATTTCTACCTGCCGACGGATGCGGGTACAGCCTACACGGTATCCTTCTGGCTGAAGATTGAAGGCACCACCACCGGTGTTTTTGAGGTGACTGCTCCGGTATCACCGGTCTATCCCGATGCCCCCGGCGATCAGTACACTTTGTCCTGCGTCTATCAGAATAACACGGTGTACAAAGAGCAGATTGTAAACACCAATGACACCTGGAAAAAGTTCTCCTTTACCTTTACACAGGCAGAGGGCAATGACCGGATCCGCTTCCTGTTCCCCCAGCAGGATACCGAGTATACCTGCTATTTTGGCGGTCTGAAGGTCGTGGAGGCCAAGGAGGACAATTATTTCAGCAACGGTGATTTTCTGACCCATAACGGTACGAACTACGCAAGCAATATTTCCAATGTTCTGGGCAATCACATTAGCTGGATGTCCAATGCAGGCAACTGCACTGCTGAGACTGTGATGGTAGACCGCAACGGTACCCAGGCCTCAGCTTTGAAGCTGGTCTCTGTAGATGGCGGCTTTAACAACCTGGCCATCTCCACCAAACAGGCTTTGACCCCCGGTACATATATTTTGTCCTACTGGATGAAGGTAGATGCCGGTATTGATGCTCAGCCCGGTATGATGTTCAACGATATCGGCTGCTATGAGCAATTCCCCGACGGCACGCCTTATAACTGCTACATCGGCGGCGACGGCGTGTGGCGTCAGTTCAGCTATACCTTTACCCTGGATAGCAGCGCTGCAAGCTATGCTACCCAGATGTATTTCCGTTTCTTCCAAACAGCCGGTACAGTTTATCTGTCCGACCTGTCCCTGACAGAGTGCCACGAACACAGCTATACTGCCACAGTTACTACTCCCACTTGTTCTGCGCAAGGCTATACCACCTATACTTGCACCTGCGGTGACAGCTATGTGGCAGACTATGTAAATGCTACCGGCGTACATAGCTATGAAAACGGCATCTGCACCGTCTGCGGCAACAGTATGTTTGCTTTCAGCAATACCAATTGGACAAGCGGTCTGGGTTGGCATCTGGGCAATATCGGTACTGCCACAGTGACCGATGCTACCGCTACCCTGGATGGCGTGGAACAGACTGTAAAGACTGTTACAGACAGCTCCTCCGATAACACTTTCTTTGATCTGTACTACCCCATGGAGGCTGGCGGCCGTTATACGGTTTCCTTCTGGCTGAAGATCGAAGGCACCACCACCGGTATATTCGAGGTTACCACACCGGAGGCTATGGCTTATCCCGATGCACCCGGCGACCAGTGGACGATCTCCTGCGTCTATCAGAACAATACAGTCTATAAAGAGCAGATCGCAAGCACCAATGATTCCTGGAAGAAGTTCTCCTTCACCTTTACAAATCCCGAGGGTGGCACAAGACTGCGTTTCTTCTTCCCCTATCAGGATACGCAGTATACCTGTTCCCTTGGCGGCGTACAGATTGCCGAAGCAGATGAAACTAACTTGTTTGCCAACGGCGATTTCTTGACCCATAACGGCGGCAACTATGCAAGCAATATATCCAATGTCTTGGGTAACCACATCAGCTGGATGTCCAATGCAGGCAACTGTACTGCTGAGACCGTGATGGTAGACCGCAACGGCACCCAGGCCTCTGCTTTGAAACTGGTGTCTGTAGATGGCGGCTTCAACAACCTGGCCATCTCCACCAAGCAGGCACTGACCCCCGGCGAGTACACCCTGTCCTACTGGATGAAAGTAGATGCCGGTATGGACGCTCAGCCCGGTATGATGTTTAACGATATTGCTTGCTATGAGCAATTCCCCGACGGAACACCTTATAACTGCTACATCGGCGGTGACGGCGTATGGCGTCAGTTCAGCTATACCTTTACCCTGGATGACAGCGCTGCAAGCTATGCCACTACGATGTATTTCCGTTTCTTCCACACACCTGGCACAGTTTATCTGTCCGACCTGTCCCTGATCTGCAATACACCTGCTGCACCGGAAAATCCCGTCTCCGAATGGAATCTGTCTCTAGGTGACAACATCGGTGTCAACTTCGTGATGAATGTTGCGGAAGCTGATGTGGTTTCCTTCACTGTGGCAGGCAATGCTGCGGAAGCTGTTAAGAGCGGCAACACCTACACAATCAGCCTGGCAGCAGCACAGATGACAGATGAAATTGTGATTTCTATTAACGGTGAGGCTCTGGAAAAAACCTATTCTGTCCGTCAGTATGCTGACTACATCCTGAATGAAGAAAATAACTACAGTGATAAAGCTAAGGCGCTTGTCAAGGAAATGCTGAACTACGGCGCAAAGGCACAGACCTATTTTGACTACAATGCTAACAACCTGGCCAATGTAGATATTACCGATGCCGGTGCCGAGGCAGTAAAGGCCGATGCTGCTCCGGAGATGGTCATTTCCGGCAGTGTGGATGGAATCAGCTTCTACGGTGCATCTCTGGTGTTCCGTAACAAGATCGCGGTTCGCTACTACTTCACCGTGATCGGTGATACTTCCGGATATACCTTTACTGTTAATGACACTAAGTATGAGCCTTTGCTGAAGGATAATCTGTACTACATTGAAGTAGCTGATATCAATCCTAATCAGTTGAGTGATGCCATTACTGTACTTGTGAATGATACCCTGTCCGTCTCTTACAGGCCGATGAACTATATCGTGCGTATGAGCGACAAGGGCTCTGAGAATCTGCAGGCACTGATGCAGGCTTTGTACAATTACTATCTGAAGGCTGTGGCATACACTGCCTGATTGTTCAAAGGAAACGAATCTCCCCGGATTTTGCCGGGGAGATCATAACAGGAGAAAATTATGAGTATATCCCAATTAAAGGTTAGTTCTACCTACCCGTTGAAAAAAGATTATATCCTTCCGGTGAAGATACTGATGTGTACAGAGGGCGTATCCAATGCACAACTGCTTTTGCAGGATATGGAGCAGCAGCCTCGAATCGGCAATGGAGAAGTATCTGAGTTTTCTACAGTCGGTGGAAAAAAAGCAGCCATTTTGCTGGATTTTGGCAGCGAATTTTCCGGTGGCATCCAGCTAACGACCCGGCTGGGCAGCGATAAACAGGGCGGTATGGTTCATATCCGCCTGGGTGAATCCGTGGCAGAGGCGATGTCACCCTTGCAGGAAAAGAATGCCTGCAATCACCACTCTACCCACGATATGGTCGTCCCCGTACCTCTGCTGAGCAACACAGAATGGTCGCAGACTGCCTACCGGTTTGCCTATATCGAGCTGGTCAGCCCGGAGACCACAATGGAATTTACAGCCATTTGCGGTGCATTTACCTACCGGGATATCCCGTATTTGGGAACCTTCCAATGCGACGATAAGCTTTTGGAGGAGATATATCAGGCCAGTGCGTATACCGTGCATTTGTGCATGCAGGAAAATCTGTGGGACGGCGTCAAGCGGGACAGATTGGTTTGGATCGGGGATATGCATCCGGAAATGCTGGCGATCCGCAGCGTGTTCGGTCACCAAAAGGTGCTTGATGACGGTCTGCGTTTTATCGCAGCGAAAGATCCCTTGCCTGGCTGGCCCAACGAGATGGCTACCTACGCTATGTGGTATATCCTGATCCTGTGGGACTGGTATGAGCATAACGGAAAAATCGGGCTTCTGAATGAATTGAGAGATTATTGGACGGGACTGCTTCAAAATCTTGCGGCCCTGGTCCACGAGGAAAAGCCTGCCTTGATCGAGCAGGAGCTGCAAAGAGGCTTCTTCTTTGACTGGCCCACCCAGTCTATGCCGGTGCCTTCCGGAGCCGGTGTCCACGCACTGATGGCTAAGGCGTTGGAAGCGGGTGTGAAGCTGTGTCAGGCTGTGGGTGAGCAGACCCTGGCCGAAGAATGCAGCAGAAAGATCCCGCTTCTTGCCGATAACGGTATGGAGCACGGAAATATGAAGCAGGTAGTGGCAATGATGTCTTTGGCAGGTCACCTGCCGAAGGAGGAAGCGGCAAAGCTGCTGACCCGGAATGGCGGCAAGGGAATGTCTACCTTCCAAAGCTACTATATTCTGATGGCGGCGGCCAAAACTGCCGGTACGGAGCAGGCACTGGCTATGCTGAAGGAATACTACGGCGGTATGCTTGCGACTGGCGCGACCACCTTCTGGGAGGATTTTGACCTGGATTGGCTGCGTGACGGAGCCCGTATTGACAAAGTACTGGAGCTCGGTGAATACGATATTCACGGTGATAATGGCAGATTCTGCTATGAGGGGCTGCGTCATTCCCTGTGCCACGGCTGGAGCGCCGGTCCTGCGGCTTTTTTAGCGGAAAATGTGCTGGGTGTTGAGATTGTGGAACCCGGCTGCCGTAAGGTGCGGATCCAGCCGCAGCTGGGGCATTTGCAGTGGGTCAAGGGCACCTACCCCACTCCCTACGGTGTGATTTCGGTAGAGGCAAGACGCAGCGGCGATCAGATTCTTACCGACATCCGTCTCCCGGAGGGTGTCACACAGGTACAATAAGGAGAGTATGATGTTTCAAACGATTACACCGGAGCAGGCAGGAATTTCTTCATTACAGGTTGAGAAATTTCTGAGGGCACTAGAAAATAGGGGCTTAGCTACCCACAGTGTACTGCTGATGCGGGGCCAGAACATTTTCGCGGAATACTACTGGAAGCCCTTTCATAAGGATCAATGTCACAGAATGTATTCCCAAACAAAAAGCTTTGTGTCCATTGCCTGCGGCCTTTTGGAGCAGGATGGAAAGTTAGACCTGGATGAACCCATATGCTGGTACTTTCCGGACAAGTGCCCTGAGCAGTTACCGAAGAACTTGCAGTGTCTGACTGTCCGGCAGATGCTGACGATGGAAACCTGCGGGGAAACACCCTTTTGGTTTACCCATCCCGACCCGGACAGAGTCCATTTGTATTTTCGTGAAAATCCAGCGGCTATCCCCGGAGGCATGCGCTGGGAATATGACAGCCCCGGCTCCATGGTGCTCAGTGCGTTGGTGGAGAGGCTTTCCGGTATGTCCCTGCTGGAGTTTCTCCGGAAGCGGATATTTCAAAAGCTGGGAACATTCCAGACTGCATCTATCCTGAAAACAAAAACGGAAGACAGCTTTGGAGACTCCGCTATGCTTTGTACCACCCGGGATATGGCATCCTTTGCCCGGTTTGTTATGAACTACGGCCGCTGGGGAGATGAGCAGATCCTCAACGAAGCTTATATCCGCACAGCCACCACGGCCCAGGTGGATAACGATAAAACCGGCTTTGCCGGGATATGGTCCCTGGGCTACGGCTACCAAATATGGTGCTTGGGGGAGGACGCATTTTTCTTTTACGGTATGGGAGGACAGCTTACACTGTGCCTGCCGAAGAAGGATCTGATCTTTGTGATCACCTCCGACAATCAAGGGTATCAGGAGGCAGAAAGCCTGATCATTGCCGCATTCTTTGATCACATTGTGGATTATTTGCAGGATCAGCCACTGCCGGAAAATGCTTGTGCATATGAAAGATTATGCCAATATGGTGAAAAGCTCAGGCTTTGCTGCCTTGCCGGAAGAACAGACTCTCCCTATGCAAAAACACTCCACGGAAAGACATATTATTGTCAGGAGAACCCGACGGGAATTACGGAATTTACATTCTTGTTCCCCGAGGCTGACAGGGGAGAACTGCACTATGTAAATGCGCAAGGGAAAAAGTGCATTTACTTTGGCCTTGGAAAAAATGTCTTTGGCAGCTTTCCGCAGTTGGGCTATTCTCATACCCATGCCGGCGCGGTTACGACTGACGGATTTCAGTATCAGTGTGCCGTGTCTGCAGCTTGGCGTGAGGAACAAAAACTGCTGATCAAGGTACAGATCATTGACGAATATCTTGGAAATGCTATCATGATATTTTCCTTCCGGGAAAACCACGCAGTCGTTCGAATGCTGAAAACCGCAGAGAATTTCTTGGAGGAGTACTCCGGCTGTTTTACAGCATCGTGCCGGGATTCCTAATCAAAGAGAAGGTTCTGGCAAAAAGAAATATAGTAATGAAAAATCCCAGACGGCTCCATTAGGAACCGTCTGGGATTTTCACTTCTAACGCAAATACATACCTCAAACTGTGCAGGGTTCGTATTTGCGTGTTATGGTACGCCGGAAGGGACTCGTTTGCATTTCTGCCCTTTAGGGCAGAAATTAATGTTCGCCTCCGTCGAGCCGTCGGCGGCAACAGTCCACCGGACTGTTGCATTTAATCGTTCGAGTCCCTTCCTTGCATAAAAATTAAACAGGATATCCCGGATGGGATATCCTGTTTAATGGTACGCCGGAAGGGACTCGAACCCCCGACCTACTGATTCGTAGTCAGTCACTCT
>JAFTTQ010000125.1 GCA_017466665.1 Oscillospiraceae bacterium | reverse complement strand
CAGCTCGGGATCCATCTCCTTGGCGACCTGGGTAGCATCATGGCTGAGCTGGACAGTGCCGCCCTTGCCGGAGCCGTTGGTGGAGAAGCTCAGCATAGCGACTTTGGGATCAATGCCGAATACCTTTGCTGTTTTGGCAGTCTCAACAGAAACCTCAGCCAGCTTGCGGGCTGCAGTAACAGTGACGTTGCCTTCCTTGTCCACGCTGTCCTCATAGCTCAGGTTGATGGCGCAGTCGCCCATGGCGATCTTCTCGTCGCCGCGAACCATGATGAAGCATGAGGAGACCAAATTTGCACCCTTCTTGGTCTTGACCAGCTGCAGAGCGGGACGGACGGTGTCAGCGGTGGAGTAAGTAGCGCCGCCCAGCAGGGAATCAGCCAGACCCATCTTCACCAGCATGGTTCCGAAGTAGTTGCCCTTACTCAGTGCCTTACGGCAGTCATCGCTGGACATCTTGCCCTTACGCAGCTCAACCATCTTCTCGACCATGGCATCCATGCCCTCGTAGGTCAGGGGGTCGATGATCTCAACGCCTTCAATATTGAAGCCGCCCTTGGCTGCGTTGGCCTTGACCTCTTCCACATTACCGATCAGGATAGGGGTCAGGAAACCGCCTTCGACCAGACGGGAAGTAGCCTCCAGGATACGGGCGTCATGACCCTCGGTGAAGACGATCTTCCGGGGATTGGCTCTCAGGACTTCAATCATTGCATTAAACATGATAACATTCCTCCAAATTACGGGCAATTGCCCAAAGATTTACAAATAAATTATACATCAAAAAACCTGCAGGCGCAACCTTTTTAAAGAGGAAAATTCCGATTTGTCGGGCTGTTTTAACTTTATGTCATTCTGAGCCGAAAGCGAAGAATTTCCATCAACCAGGGGATTCTTACTGTGTACTAAGCCCTCTAAGCACTTCGTGCTAAGAGTTCTTTAGTCGTCGCTGCGCTCCTCAGAATGACACAAAGACAAATTGGAATTTGACTGAAATATTGGGATTTCTCCGAAAAAGTTGCACAAAAACCGGGGAGGATCTGTCTGAAAAATGAGCAGGACGGCGAGTTTATGGAATAACATAACATAATTATACGGTTATTATAAATGGTTATATAACCATAAAACATAACTTTTTAACCCGAATACAGGCGTTTTTGAGGCATGAACAGGTTAAAAGAAATATTTTTTAGTCAAATAATTGTGTATTTAAATGGAATCAATAAGAAATACGAACTTTTTCTTTAAAAATAACCTTTTTTGAGCATTCTGTCAATTGACCGACTATATAGATTTTGGTATCATAATAGCACAACCCAAGCATGAGAGGAGGTTAACATTATGAATTGGGCTGCTATCATCTGGCTAGTTTTGCTGGTGATATTTATTATGACAGAGGCATCCACTGTTGCGGTCGTTTCCATATGGTTTGCCATCGGTGCTTTGGCAGCGATGATCGCAAGTCTTTTGGGAGCACAGGTTTGGCTGCAAGTTGTGCTGTTTCTGGTGGTGTCCTGCAGCTTACTGTGCGCGCTGCGGCCCTTGGTCAGAAAGTACTTTACCCCAAAGCTGACCCGAACCAATGTGGATTCGGTGATCGGTTCTACCGGTATTGTCACTTCCCGGATCGATAATGTGATGTCTCAGGGACAGGTCAAATTGGGCGCAATGGAATGGACCGCCCGGAGTACTTCCGGTGAGGTCATTGAGGCCGGCATGCTTGTAAAGGCAGACCGGATCGAGGGCGTAAAGGTGTTTGTTACGCCGGCTGAAGTATCCGCAAATGTAAAGTAAACATCAGGAGGTAATTTTATGGAATGGTTAATTATTCTGGCAGTTATCGTAATTCTTCTCTTCATCATCATTTCCAACATTTCTGTGGTCCAGCAGTCCCGGGCATATGTCATTGAGCGTCTGGGTGCGTTTCAGGCAGTCTGGGGCGTCGGTATACACTTTAAAATCCCCTTCATTGACCGGATCGCCCGCCGGGTAAGCCTGAAGGAACAGGTATTGGACTACCCTCCCCAGCCTGTTATTACCAAGGATAACGTTACCATGCAGATCGACACTGTCGTGTACTTCCAGATCACCGATCCCAAGCTGTACACCTACGGCGTAGAGATGCCTATGGCTGCTATGGAGACTCTGACTGCTACTACTCTGCGTAACATCATCGGCGACCTGGAGCTGGATCAGACCCTGACCAGCCGTGATATCATCAATACCAAAATGCGTGCTATCCTTGATGAAGCTACCGATCCCTGGGGCATCAAGGTCAACCGTGTGGAGCTGAAGAATATCCTGCCGCCCCAGGATATTCAGAGCTCCATGGAAAAGCAGATGAAGGCGGAGCGTGACCGCCGTCAGGCGATCCTCCAGGCTGAGGGACAGAAGAAGTCCGCTATCCTCATCGCCGAGGGCGAGCGGGAATCCGCAATCCTCCGGGCTGATGCTGAAAAGCAGGCTGCGATCCTGCGGGCAGAGGCTGAGAAGGAAGCTGCGATCCTTAAGGCCGACGGTGAAGCCCAGGCAATCCGTACCGTCCAGCAGGCTATGGCTGACTCCATGGCAATGCTCAACGAGAAGGCACCCAACGATCAGGTGGTTAAGCTGAAGGCGATCCAGGCAATGGAAAAGGTGGCTGACGGCAAGGCAACCAAGATCATCATTCCCAGTGAAATGCAGGGTCTTGTAGGCATGGCAAACGGCCTTGTCGAGGGTGTCAAGGAGAGCTGAAAAAGCTGACAACCGCTTCCCAAGAAATACGACGAATAAAACAAATGAAAGATATCTGAGAAAGGAGTATACTATGGGTTTTCCTTATTTTAATCCCCCGCATATTCAAAAGCAAAATACCATCGAGACAGGCAATTACTTTGCGCCAAAGCCTGATATGGATGCTGAGGAGATCACAAAGGAAGTCAGCCCTAAGCGCAAAATGATCGGTAAGATCGTCACCATCGGTATCATCATTGTGGCAGCGATTGCATTGGTCCTGCTCGGTATATGGGTCTTTCAGGATTATCCGGGAGGATATCTCAGATAATCAGACGTGGCATCATGGGCGCGTTGCAAAATAATGCAATGCGCCCTAAAACTATGCATTTGTCTACATCCTGCGGATGTAGGGGCGGATATTATCCGCCCGCGGGCGATTTATAATCGCCCCTACAGATCCTATCGTAGATTTTACGCATTTTGCAACACGGGCTTTTTCCGTAAACAATCCGTAAACAATCATAATTTTATGTTGAAATCCAGCCTTTTTGCAATATAATGTGAATAGATTCAAGTAAGCAAAGGGGATTTCTATGAACGGTATCGGTAATTGGTTCCGGCAGCTGGGTGCGAAAATAGTGGCGGGGACCCGTAGCTTTATGCAGGGCCGCTACGGTACAGACAAACTCAATACCGCAATTTTGGTGACAGGTCTGATCGCTTGTTTTCTTGCGGTGTTTATCCCGCTGCCGCTTTTGAATCTGGTTTTTATGCTGGTGTCGTATATTCTCATGGGCTGGGCGATCTTTCGGATGCTGTCGCGCAATACCTATAAGCGCTATCAGGAAAACCGGAAATATCTGCGTTTTGTAGAACGCATCAAGGATCGGGAGCACAGGTATTTTGACTGCCCCCGCTGCCGTCAGCCTGTCCGGGTGCCCCGGGGCAAAGGAAAAATTTCCATTACCTGTCCCAAGTGCCGGGAAAAGTTTATCCGCAAATCATAAAAAACATCCCGCTTTGCAAAGCGGGATGTTTTTCGATTGACGAATCACTGCAATCAGGCTAAAATAAATATAGCGACAAGAATACTCCTGAAAAATAAGGGGAAAGGATGTCGAATATGAAACATAAGATATTTCAGTATGACCCGCTTTTAAAGTCCTTTGAAAAGGACTTTGATCTGCGGATGGAAAATTACAAGAGAAAAAAAGAAGAACTGCTCAAGCCCGGCCAGACCCTTAAGGACTTTGCCAACGGACACCGGTATTTTGGCTTCCATCAGACAGATGGAGGTTGGTATTACCGGGAATGGGCACCGGCGGCGGAGAAAATGTATCTGACCGGCGATTTCTGCGGTTGGGACAGGTATGCCTATCCCATGGATAAAAAGGAAAACGGCGTATTTGAACTGTTTCTGCCGGGTCAGGATGCGCTGCCCGACGGCTCCAAGGTCATGGCAGTGGTGGTTAGCAACGGGCAGGAGCTGGAGCGTATCCCCCTGTATGCTACCCGGGTCGTTCAGGATCCCCAGACCACAGCCTGGAACGCAGCTATCCATATCCCCAAAGCATTTACCTGGACCGATGCGGATTTTGTCCCCAAGAAAAACCTGTTCATTTATGAGTGCCATATCGGCATGGCTCAGGAAGAGGGAAAGATCGGCTCTTACAACGAATTCCGGGAAAATACACTGCCCCGGATCCGGGATCTGGGCTATAATACCATCCAGATCATGGCGATCATGGAACACCCCTACTATGCCTCCTTTGGCTATCAGGTGACCAATTTCTTCGCTGCATCTTCCCGGTACGGCACGCCCGAGGAGCTGAAAGCCCTTGTGGATGCTGCCCATAAAATGGGGATCGCGGTGCTTCTGGACGTTGTCCATTCCCACGCCTGCAAGAACACCCGGGAGGGCATCAATGAATTTGACGGCACTGCTTATCAGTTTTTCCATGAGGGTGGAAAGGGCGACCATTCCGCCTGGGGAACTAAGTGCTTCAATTACGGAAAAAATGAAGTCATCCACTTCTTGCTGTCCAACCTGAAGTACTGGCAGACGGAGTATCACTTTGACGGCTTCCGCTTTGACGGTGTTACCTCTATGCTTTACCAGGATCACGGTCTGGGAACAAGCTTTGATTCCTACCAGAAGTATTTCTCCCTGAATACCGATACCGAGGCGGTGACGTATCTGCAGCTGGCCACGGAAATGGCACGTCAGGTAAATCCCAATGCCATCATGATCGCGGAGGATATGTCCGCTATGCCCGGTATGTGCCTGCCCATCAAGGACGGCGGCGTGGGCTTTGATTACCGTCTTGCCATGGGCGAGCCGGATATGTGGATACGGCTTTTGAAAGAAACACCGGATGAATACTGGGATTTGAACAGCATTTACTATGAGCTTACCATCCGCAGACCCAAGGAAAAGGTCATCGGCTACTGCGAGTCCCACGATCAGGCGCTGGTGGGCGACAAGACCATTATGTTCCGCCTGTGTGACCAGGAGATGTACTGGGGCATGGAAAAGAACAAGGATAATATGGTAATCGATCGGGGCATGGCGCTGCATAAAATGCTGCGGCTGCTGACCATGAGTCTGGGCGGTGAGGGCTATCTGACCTTTATGGGCAACGAATTTGGCCATCCGGAGTGGATCGACTTCCCCCGGGAGGGCAATGGCTGGAGCTATCATTACTGCCGCAGACAGTGGAGCCTGGCAGATAATCCCGACCTGAAATACCAATACCTGAACGCCTTTGAAAAGGCAATGGTCACCATGGCAAAAAAGAACCGCGTCCTTGTCGGCAGCGATACCCAGCTGGCGCTGCACAATGAAAGAAAGACCCTTGTCTATAAAAAAGGCGGTGCCATCTTCGGCTTTAACTTCCACCCCTGGCGCTCCTATGAAGGAAACTTTTTGCCAGTGCCGGAGGCGGGGGAATACGAGGTAGTGATGTCCACAGATGACTACTGCTTCGGCGGTCACGGACGGATCTATCACCAGACCTATTCCACGGTAGAAAAAGACGGAAAGACCGGTATTCTGATGTACCTGCCCAGCCGCACAGCGGTTGTGCTGAAAAAGAAGAAATAAATAACAGGAGCGCTCATTTGATATGATCCCCCTAAAGTAGACCATGGAAATATCCAAAGTCTGCTTTAGGGGGATTTATGCGTAAATATAGTGCAGAACTAAAAATACAAATATGTGAGGCATATCTTTCGGGAAAGGACAGTGCCAGGGAACTGTG
>JAFTTQ010000124.1 GCA_017466665.1 Oscillospiraceae bacterium | reverse complement strand
GGTACTGTAGGACTTTGTCACATTTTTCTGCACACCACATCAGTCAAAAATCATAGATTTTTGACAGCTTCTCCTCAAGGAGAAGCCTTTATTCCCACTCTCGTTTGCTAAGATAAATTCCAATTTATAGTATGAGTCATTCCTGGTCTTTGGGGCGTTTATAGCGGCCTTTGGGTTCCCACTCCGGCAGCGGAAAGCGCTGCATAGCACCGAATATCCGTTCCTTTAGGTCGGGATAGGTAGCGGACAGGTCGTAGATCAGGTTTTTGATCTCTGTCCGCTTGGTGGTCTTGTCCACCGGGCAGCGGTTTTCTAAAACCGGCAGATTCTTCCGGGCAGCAAAGCTGTCCACCGTTTTTTCGTGGATATAGAGCATGGGGCGGATCTGGATGATACCTGTCCTGTCCAAGTCAGTCACCGGCTGGAAGCAGCTTATGCGCCCTTCAAACAGCAGCGACATCAAAAAGGTCTCCACCGCGTCATCATAGTGATGCCCCAACGCCAGCTTGTTGAGTCCCCTGTCTAAAAGGGTCTGATTCAAGGCACCCCGGCGCATTTTCGCGCACATGGAGCAGGGATTCTTTTCCTTGCGGTGGTCAAAAATAATGGGGGCGATCTCGGTTTTTACCAAGGTAAAGGGCACATCCAATTCCTGACACAGCTTTTGGATTCCACTGAAATCCATCCCCAACCCCATATCGATGGTGATGGCCTCCAAATAAAAGGGTGCAGGGAAGTATTTTTTGAGTTCCGCCAAAAAGACCAGCAGGGCAAGAGAATCCTTGCCGCCGGAAACACCGACGCCAATGCGGTCGCCGGATTTGATCATCCGGTAATCTTCTACGCACCGGCGCACCAAACCAATGAGTTTTTGCATAAAAACCTCCAAAAATAGAAAGTGAGAATTTGAAAGATATCAAGAGAAAAACGGAGAAAACAAGAGTTTATTCCTGATTTTATAAAAATTTCGAAAAAAGCGGTTGACAAGAGAATTTCTGTGTGATATAAAGTACAAGCGCCTTGACGATATTGTATCGTCTTGCTATGAAAATGTCAAAATATTTTAACCTAATTGGAGGAAACAATAATGTCCACTACTCTGGCTAAGACCGAGACCGTAGTGCGTAAGTGGTATGTTGTTGACGCTGCCGGTAAGCCCCTGGGCCGTACCGCTGTGACCGTCGCCAACCTGCTGCGTGGCAAGCACAAGGTCGATTTCACTCCCAACGTTGACTGCGGCGACTGCGTCATCGTGATCAACACCGACAAGGCTGTCCTGACCGGCAAGAAGCTGGATCAGAAGTCCTACTACCGTGTATCCGGCTGGATCGGCGGTCTGAAGGAAACCAAGGCTCGCGTGATGATGGAGAACCGCTCCGATTACGCTATGGAGCTGGCTGTTAAGGGCATGCTGCCCAAGAACACTCTGGGCCGTCACTGCATGGAGCGCGTGCACATCTACAAGGGTGCCGAGCATCCCCACGCAGCTCAGAAGCCCGAAGCCTGGACCCTGGACTGATTTGGAGGTAGACGATTATGTACGAGAGCAAAAGAAAGTATAGCTACGGCACCGGCCGCCGTAAGAGTTCCGTTGCCCGTGTTCGTGTATACGAGAACGGCACCGGTTCCATCATCATCAACGGCCGTGAAATGGACGACTACTTCGGTCTGGAGACCCTGAAGCTGATCGTTCGTCAGCCCCTGGTCAGCACCGATATGCTGGGTAAGGTGGACATCGTTGTTACTGTCGCAGGCGGCGGCGTTTCCGGCCAGGCCGGCGCGATCCGTCACGGCATTTCCCGCGCTCTGCTGGGCGTGAACCCCGAGTACCGCGCAACTCTGAAGGCTGCTGGTTTCCTGACCCGCGACCCCAGAATGAAGGAAAGAAAGAAGTACGGCTTGAAGGCTGCTCGCCGTGCTCCCCAGTTCTCCAAGAGATAATCTGTATTATTTCAAGAACATCAAAAACCCCGAAACCATCACGGTTTTCGGGGTTTTCTTTATGCTTAAAAAATCAAATTGCTCCTATTTCTTTCATTGCGTTTATGTATGTATCTGCCTCTCCGTTAGGGTTGGCTTTTTGGGTTGCCTCAATATCATACCAAGCACATTCAAGTCCATGGATTATGATGGGAATTGGTTTTTTGAATTGGTTTATTACAAAACCCTCTTCTTGCAATTTCTTTGCAACATTGGCAGCAATTCCAATCAATTCATAATGACCAACAGGTCCTTTGCCGATGTAGTTGTATTCTTCATCGTACATATTTTCCGTATCTTCGAAACCTATGTTTTCGATACCTTGTTCTGCATACCATTTATACAAGGCTTCTGTGCATTCATTGGGTTCATCGATGTCAATTATGCCTATTTCGTCCTGTCTCCAAAAAGCATAGTTCCATCTTTCCTCGTCAAGTGGGCCTGCCCCTTCGCAGTCTGCCTCGGTGTTATAGCTAATAGCCCAAGTTGAGACATTTGTAAAGTTCTTAAACTCGTATGCTTCATTAGAATAAACGAAAAATGAAATTGCATAAATGCCATCCTCATCCCAATTTGACATTTCAGATTTTACCTTGTCATACAACATTTTTTCAATATCAATCATATTATTACCTCTCAATACAAAGTGAATTTATTTAATTTAAAATGCTTTATGTATGGGTTTTAGGCGCATAGGAGGATGGTGGAACACCGATGATCCTTTGAAAGGTTCGGGAAAAGTAGGACAGATTTTCAAACCCGCAGGCATAGGCGGCAGAGGAAACGCTCATACCCTTTTCCATCAGCCGTTTGGCCTCGGAGCAGCGGAGAATATTGATAAAGCTGACAACGGTATTGCCGGTCAGCTTTTTAAACTCCCTGGACAGATAGAATTTACTGATTCCGATATGATCGGCAATGTCATCCAGGGAAAGCTTTTTGGTAAGATTTGTTCGAATGTAGGAGATGGCTTTTTTGATATATACGCTGGAAAAATCAGCAGGATTTCCTGTCCTTGGACTGCTGTGCTCCCGGCACAGCCTGCGAAGGATCCCAAGGGCGGCATAGCGGTAGTCTGCAACGGCACAGGGGTCACGGCTGTCAAAGGTGTTGTGGATGTGGGCAATTTCCTTCATCCGCTCCAGAATAACACCATCACGGATCACATTATGAAAAACCAGCTCCTCTGTGCGGATGCCGTTTTCTATGCAAAAGGAGCTGCCCACGATAAAGCAGCAGTATGCCACACAGGTGCTGCTGCCAACGGTATGCAAAAGATCGGAATTGACCACCACAATGTCGTTTTCCGTAAAATCATAGACCTCCCCGCCACAGCGAACGTACCCCTTGCCCTGAAAGCAGCATAGGATCTCAATATTTTTGTGCCAGTTGGTGTCGATCTCCTGCTGGGTCAGGCAGTAGAAGGGATGGTAGATAAAGGGCAAAAGGGGATTGGGGAACTGGTGCGTTTCATAATTGGATAAGAGCATATTTTCACCCCGGATAGCAAGATCGTGTTAAAGCTTTGCAAAATAGGCTATTGAGATACCTCGGGTCTATATTATAAAATGAAATGCAGAAAATCAATACATTTTGTTAAAGCAGCAAGATATTTATATAAAAGGAGTGAAAACTTATGAAGGTGCGGGCAATCGTGATCGGCTACGGCAGCCGGGGCGCGGCATACAGCGCTTATTCGGCCAAGCATCCTGAGGAGCTGGAGATCGTGGCGGTGGCAGACCCCATTGAAAACCGCCGGGCGTACGCGAAAAAGCTCCACGGTATCGCGGAGGATCGGCTGTATACCGATTGGCGGGAGCTGGAAAAGGAGCCGAAAATGGCGGATTTTGCCATAATTGCCACCCAGGACAGCCAGCATTTGGAGCCGGCATTGGCTATGATCGAAAAGGGTTACCACCTTTTGCTGGAAAAGCCAATGGCAACGACTCCGGCACAGTGCAAGCGGATCACCGAGGCGGCAGAGAAAAAGGGCGTTAAGGTCATTGTCTGCCACGTGCTGCGCTTTACCAGCTTTTGGACGACCCTGAAAAACATCATCGACAGCGGGCAGATCGGTAAGGTGATGTCCATTATCCATATGGAAAATGTGGGTAATGTCCACCAATCCCACAGCTATGTCCGGGGCAACTGGCGCAGAGCAGACGAATCCACGCCGATGATCCTGGCAAAATGCTGCCACGATACGGATATTCTGCAATGGCTTATCGGTAAGCCCTGTAAAAGGGTGCAGTCCTTCGGCAGCCTGACCCACTTTACCAAGGAAAACAAGCCCCAGGGCGCACCGGCACGGTGTACCGATGGCTGCCCCCACGCAGATACTTGCTTTTACAATGCGGTCAAGCTCTATTATGACGATAAGGATAATGCCTGGTTCCGGGGCGTTGCCGCCAAAACCGTGGACAATCCTTCTGATGAAGCGGTGATGGATGCCTTGCTTCACGGCCCCTACGGCAGATGTGTTTATGACTGCGATAACGATGTGGTGGATCACCAGATCGTGAATATGGAATTTGAGGACGGCACCACCGCTTCTCTTTCTATGAATGCTTTTAATCAGGGCGGCAGATTTATCCGTGTGTTTGGCACAAAGGGTGAGGTTTTTATGGCAAGCGGCGAGGAATTTGTGGTCTATTCCTTTGCGGACAGGCAGGAAAAAAGAATCCCGGTGCAGGAGTACGGCAACAGCATCACCGACGGTCACGGCGGTGGAGATACCGGCATTATGATGGACGCGGTCAAATATTTTGGCGAGGGTGTCGCCAGCAAGTCGGTTTGCGATGTGCGGATGTCCTACATCAGCCACCTGATCGCTTTTGGGGCAGAGGCATCCCGTCTGACCGGCACAGTGGTGGATCTGGATCAGTATTCCCAGTCCTTGGATAACTAATATAATGGGACTGTAAAAAAACATAGATATTTATTCAAGGTATGCACCATCAGCTTGCCTCCCTCTGATGAGGGAGGTGTCAAAAATCTATTTGATTTTTGACGGAGGGAGAGAAACAAGTAGAGAATAATCTCTCCCCCAGTCTTTTTACTTCGCAAAAATCCAGCCCCCTCGTCAGAGGGGGCCGTTACTTTGAATGATTATGCGTTTTTTACAATCCCATTTTTTATAGAAATATGATTTGCAGGGGAGACGTTTCGCTCCTGCGGGACGGAATTTTTTATTATTTTGCGCCGAGCTGCAATTCCTCGGCGTGTGCCTTCATTGCTTCAATGCAAATGGCTGCAACATCCCGGATCTCCATGGAAAGCATGGCGCAGCCCTTTAAAATGACCTCCCGGTCACATTTGGCGGCAAATTTCTTATCCTTGAATTTTTTCATAAAGCTGGAAACTTCCATATCGGTAATGCCCATAGGACGCATCCGGGCAGCAGCCTGAATGATGCCGGTAAGCTCGTCCACGGTGAAAAGGCTTTTTTCCAGATTCGTCAGGGGCTCTACATCGTTGCAGTGACCGTAGCCGTGGGCTAAGATCGCCCGAACCTCCTCCGCGGTCAGACCTGCGTCCAGTAAGGGCTGTTCGGTGTGCTGCAAATGGGCCTCGGGGTGCATTTCGTAGTCGTAATCGTGAAGATAGCCAATGGCCATCCAGTGCTCCTCGTTTTCCCCGAAGTGCTTTGCCAGACCGCCCATTGCGGCGCAGACGTTTTTCGCGTGCAGAAACAGATGCTCCTCGGTGGTTGTGGTGTTTAATAATTCCTTTGCCCGCTGCAGTGTCAGCATAGTGCGTGCTCCTTTGCTGTCAAATTATAAAAATACTACCATATTCCCCGTATGAAATCAAGGCGGCTCAATTACTGTTGAAAACCCGGTACAGACGCTCAGGCTTTGCGGATCATCATTTTTACGATCTCCGCGTCGGTCTGCTTCATACCTACCTTGCCAATATAGCCCACGGAGCTGATGGTGTGGCCGGCATCATCCTGCAAAATGCCGGAATTTGCCTCGTAGACCTTCCCATCCATAGCGAGACTGTGGGCAAGGAGCGCCGCGTCCAGAGCGGAGGCAATCTTGGCGGCGCAGGATGCTTTGGCACCGTCGCAGAGAATGCCGGGGATATCCGCTAAGGTGTTGTCGATGGTATCCTTGATCTGCTGCACTGTGCCGCCCAGCATATAGGTGATAGCGGCACCGGCGGCGCAGGATGCGGAGACCGCGCCGCAGAAGGCAGAGAGCTTGCCCAAGTATTCCTTTTGGAAAATGGTCAGCAAGCTGGAGAAGATCAGGCAGCGGTAGAGCTGCTCGTCAGGGATGCCCCGCTCCCGGGCATAGACGATTACAGGAACGGTGGAGGCAATGCCCTGATTGCCGCTGCCGGAGGTGATGATCACCGGCATATCGCAGCCGTCCATTCGGGCTTCCGATGCGGCGGCGGTGTAGGCCTTTGCCTTTGTGATCTCACAGTCGGGATAGGTTTTTAAAATGGCCTTGCCAATGCCGAGGCCGTAATCCCCAGCCATACCCCTTTCGGAGATCGCCATATTGCACTGGATCTGCCGCAGGGCATAGGGGCGGATCAGGTCAATATCCACCTCATTTGCAAAGGCGTAGATGTTTTCAATATTCAGGTGGCTGCGCTCCGCGGGCTGGACGATCTCACCGCAATCGGCGTTTTCATAGATCAAAACCCCGTTTTTCCGAATGGCGGTAATGCCCAAGTGGTGATGGCGCACCTCAATGGAAACGGTGTCACTACCCCGGGAAAGTTCAAGAATGAAATGCAGCGGGGTGGGGGAGTCCAGATATTCCACCCGGCAGCGGCGCTGGGAAAGAAAATGCACCGTTTTCTGTAAGCCCTCGGCGGTGACTGCCTCCAAAACCTCCATCAGCCGGGAGTCGTCGCCGGCAAGGGCGCCCAAAGCACAGGCGGCTTCAATGCCGGTCATACCCCGGGAATTGGGGATGCGGACACAGCGGACATTTTTAATGATATTGCCGCTGCAGCAGGCCTTGATAAATTCCGGGTCACCGCCTAAAACTGCCCGTCCCCTTGCGGCGGCATAGGCCAGGGCAATGGGCTCGGTACAGCCCATTGCGGCGATCAGTTCTTCGGATAAAATGGCAAGAAAGCTCTGTGTAATTTCATTGGAAAGCATAGCCTGACCTCTCAAAATCGTATTTACAGTCAAATTATATCAAACAACGCAGAATTTGCAAGAAAAAAGCACAAATTGGAATTTATCTTACTAACCAATTACAATACGGTCGTAGGGGCCGATTGAGGCACATCGGCCCTATTGGGGGCATTTTTTATTAGGGCCGATGTGCCTCAAT
>JAFTTQ010000123.1 GCA_017466665.1 Oscillospiraceae bacterium | reverse complement strand
TCCCATAAAGACAATGGCAAAAGACGGATGAGGAACGGCGACAGCTGAAAGTCAAGAAAAAGTCTGTTTCTGCGCATAAATCGTAACTTTTCCGCCCGCATTCCTCATCAGTCACCGCCAAAGCGGTGACAGCTTCCCCCCCGGGGGAAGCTATACGCCTTCGGCGTATCAGTAGTGCGCTAAACAATAATTTATAAAATATAAACGAGGTCTGCCGGGAGGGAATGATCCCTCCGGCAGACCTGTTTTTTATACGATTTGGGCTGCAACAAAGCTCTTTGCCGCCAGATGGTAGTTGTACATTGCCTTCAAAAGTGCCTGCAGCGTATCAGACCCCTTTTCATACATACGAACCATATAATTCATCGGGCCGTAGGTAACAGACAGGCTATCATTTACGGTAACCGTAACGCTTTCATCCAGAGCCTGCGGCAGGATGCCCGGAAGCTCGATGCACAGATATTCCCCCTGCCTTACAGGCGTGTATTCTGCACCGCCGACTGTAAAGCGATAGGCAGCCGCATCGCCGTCAGCGGCAAAATAGAACCGCATAGCAGTTTTATTCTCAAACAGCAGCGCCGCGCCATAGAAGCTGACACCCTCAGCCCTGCCGGAAACGATTTGCTCCCCATTCGTGCTATCAGGGAGCTCTGCTTGTCCCCCATCGGCAATTCCCGCATTGACCAGGCTGTCTGTACGGTAGCCGAAATAGGTCTGGGCGGCTGCGCCGTAGTTCAGCATCTCCTTAACCAGGCTGTGATAGCTGCTCATCTGGCTGCTTGCAAGCACATAGCGGGCGTAATCCACCACCGTATAGCTTTTGGTAACACTGGCATCTTCCCCGTTCACGATTTGCACCGTGATGGTATCTGCCATCTGTGCCGCCGCCACCGGGACGCTGAACAGATATCCGCCGCTTTCATCCGGGATAAACTGGCTGACGGTATAGCAGACGCTTTCCCCCGCCACCGAAATCACTACACAGGCACTATCCTGAATATCCGGGTGGATCCGCATTTTGAAATTCACCGTCAGGTCACCGCCCAAAGTCAGGCTCCAGCTCTCCACATCACCGGCAAGGCAGGGAATTTCCTCCGTGACCGTGGTTTTGCAGGTCACACAGGTTTTTTCCCGGGAGCCTGCATTTTGCAAGGTAGCAGGCATGGTAATGACCCAATCGCCGTAGCTGTGCCCCAAGGGGGCAGCCCCGGTTTCACCGCAGGCAAAGCAGGTTTCCGGTTCTGTACAGGAGGCCGCCGTGAAATTGTGCTTCTCCCCTCCAGCCGCCTTTGTCAAGCGGAACAGCCGGGTCTCCTTTCCCGACAGTGTTACGGTAAAGCTGCTGCAACCGGTGGCGATCACCTTGCCGGAAAATACATCATAAACTGTTGCCTTCTGCGGCAGCTCAATGATTCGCTCACCGGCGAATATGGAATGCAGTGCCACATAATCGCTGTTGGCATACACCACATCCGATGGGCTACCTGTGTAAATATGCCCGCCTGTGTAGCGCAGCATATTGCGGAACAAGCTTTGGGGCAGGTTGGGAATGGCGGAATAAACACTTGTCCAATCCCCCATATCCTTTACCGCCAATGCCACCTTTGCTGTGCCGCTGTGATAGGCAAGGGCGGTAGCCGCACTGTCGGTGATCCCGATCAGGGGGGACAGCTTATCATAGCTCTCCACGCCATAGGGCTGATTCCAATACATCCCATCAGTCAGCCAATGGTTGGTATTGGAGATCTTCGCGGTAGAAGTATGCTGCCGCTGGGTGCTGAGGAGGGAAAGCTCCATCCCTGTCAGGCTTTCCATCAGGGCAATATCCGTGGTATTACCGTCACTGATGCCATCGGTAAAGATCCACACCAGAATATTGCCGTTTTTCTGAAGCTGGCTCTCAATGGCTGAACGTTCTTCCTCCGTAATCAGTGTGGTGGCAAGAAAAATATTGATCCTATGCTCCGGCACAAGGCCGTCCTTTAAGTCATCCAAAAGGTACATATCATAGCCCGCGCCAATATGCCCCAGCTCCTCAAGCTGCTCTTTGACCACAGATACATAGAGCACCGAGTTTGCCACTTCCTCCTCATAGGGGATCAGCATATGAGACTCGCCGTCCACAAACACGGCAATATCCGCCGTGCTTTGGCTGACAAGGCACAGGGATGCCTCCATTTCCGCATACATCTGCCCGATGGCACCGTAATACTGGTCGTCATCGGTGAAATTCCACATCAGATTATAAAAGGAAATGCCCATCCCCTTGGAAAGGATATAGGAAAAATTCCGCTTGAGCTGCTCAACGGATTGCTGATAGTTTCTTGTCCAGCCAACGGCGGCATTATCCTCCTGCTTACCGGCCTGCATTTGCAGGTTCAGCCGGGAATCGTCCTCCACGATCCAAAGCTTGCCATACAGATCCAGAGAATCCACAGGCCCCATAAACTCAGCCGAATCACCGATTTCCCGCATACCGTACACCCAGGGGCTTTTGATAAAGTCGATATGCTCCGATTGCAGCAGCTTTTGGAAATAGACATTGGCAATGGCTGTGGTAAATTCATACCCACCGCCCATATAGAAATAGCCGCCATAGGTTCCCACGATCAGGCGGTCGTGAACAGCATCCTTCACAAGTGACGCAAAGTACTCGATGGTATCGGCCTTTAATTCCGCCATATACAGCTCGTAGTCCATCATTTCCGGGTGATCCTGCACGGTAATGACCGTATCCAGGTAATCATCACTGCGCAGCTCTGCTGAGGGCGGCATTGCGTTTTGCAGGGTTATGCCGCTGTTGCCGTAGGCTGCCTGCAAAGCCGCGTCTGTGCCGTACTTTTCTGTCAGCCAGGCACGAAACGCGGCAATGCCGCACTGGGAAAAATCTCCCACATCATCATAGACTCCGGAGGTCGCCCACCAGTTCCATTCCAAGGTATAGCCGCCGGTGATCTTAAAGCCGATGATCTGATCGGCATAGCTTTGCGACATCATGTAGTCGATGGCCTGCAGCATGATCTCGCCGGATTCTTTTTTCCATTTTTCCGAGGCAAAGCTGGCATTTGTCCGCTCCGGCGTGCTGTTTGCCAGGGCTGCCAGCTCGCCGGGATTCTCCTCACACCACCACTGGGGGGCGTTAAAATCCAGTGCCACGATGAATTGGGCATTGGGATTGCCTGAAAGGGTGGACAGCATCATATCGTCTATGCCGTCAGAAACAAAGCCCTCCTTTGTCCATATGTCGCCGTAGTTGTTATTGAGAAATACATAGGTGACCACCGTGTTCACACCAGCCTCAGCGAATTTTGTCACCGTGTGTTCTTCATACAAAATGGGATTTTCCGGGCGGGCGTACCACATAGGCACCACCGGCTCACCGTTGACGATCATATAGGTCTTGCCGCCTACGGTCTGCACCGAGGAGGTGGTGGTGGGCTCCGCTGCTGCCGGTGCTTTTTCTGCCTTATTATCGGTGTTTGCACCCTGTGTAGGGAGGGCAGTTTGCCGCAGGGAAAGGTTATCCACGGATACCTTGCCGCTGCCGCTGACCTTTTCCACAGCAAGGCGGTAAAAGACCGCGCTGCAGGCTTCAAATTCCACCTTCAGGCTCTGCGCCGCTCCTCCCGTACTCAAATTCTGCGACACTACCCGGGAGGTGGTCTCCCCTTTCCAGTTCACCGCCTCCAGGATCAGCCTGCCCATGGCGGTGCCGTCTGTCAGCACATCGGCAGACAGCGCATACTGGTGGGCGGTTTTCAGGGTATACAGCGTGGTACTAACCTGAGGATTATCCCCGGAGAGGATCAGTTGACCCTCACATTCTACCGTCCCGTAAGCATTTTCCCGCTGCCACCCGCCGGGAAGTCCTGTTGTCACCGAGGGGCGGTCAAAATCCGCCTGATAGATGCAATTTTGATTTTCCGTATAGTTATAGTAGGTAAGATCGTCGATCAACACATCCGCATTGGTGCCGCCTACCCGGATATAGAACTGCAGGTATTTGACCTGCTCCGGAACGGTGTAGACCAGCTCATAGCTATCCCACTGCGACCAGGTGCTGCCCGCGTTGGTGATCCGTTCCTGGCCGTAGGCGTGATCTACTTTCTCTTCATTTTCGTTCAGACCGTATACAAACATACTAAAGCTGCCGGATATGCTGTTTCTGCTGGCAATATGGGCAACAAGCTCTACCTGATCTCCAAAAGATACGGGGATAGGCACCTGACTGTACAGGAAGGAAAAATCCAGCTCGCCGTTTTGCCGGTGCAGCCGCAGGGCACGATTCCCGCTGTATACATTTTCCCCGTACAGCTCCACGCTGCTGTCTGCCAAAATACCGTTATGGCTCCAGTTATACGGTGTCCCCGCCGCGTTTGCCTCAAAATCCAAATTGGCGTCCTGTACTGCGGTGGACACCGGCTGATAAAAATCTCCCTTGCCGGAAAGCAGGTCAGTGCCGTCCCCATTTTTCAGGGTGATATTGTCGATATATACCTCCGAATTGCCCCAATCGGGTACGATCAGATTTAGCTGAGCCTGGGTGGCCGTAAAGGTTCTTTCTACATAGGACCAATTTTCTGTAATGGTTTGACTGCCAACGATTCCATCAGGGCTGTACTGGGGATTGCCAATGATTACGGCATCACCGTTATTGTAAAGTGCCAGCACCTTATTGGCATTATCGGTGCTGCCCTTGACCCACATTCCCAGGGTATAGCTCTCCCCCGGAATCATACCCGCTTGAATGGTAACACCGGTATTTTTATAGACCTGGCTTTTCATATGCAGCGCACCCATATCGGCATAGCCTGTCTCCAGAATCTCGCCATAGTGGCTGCTGTCCCAGGCAGACCATGTGCCGCTGTTATCCGCCTGCCCCGTGGGATACATAGGAACCCAGCATTCAGAATACCGGCAGTTATAGGCATCGGAGGTCTTCAAGGGATTCAGCGTGACCGGCTCATAGGTAACAGGAACCTCTGCTGTATGGTAAAAATCACCCTTACCGCTTAAAAGGTCTTTGCTTATAGAATTCCGCTTCAAAGTGATGTTATCGATAT
>JAFTTQ010000122.1 GCA_017466665.1 Oscillospiraceae bacterium | reverse complement strand
TGCATACCCCAAAGGATGATGGCAGGGTGGTTGTAATAATACCGAACCATTTCCTTGTGCATGGTAAGACCCCGGTCAACCACAGTGGGGTCACCCAATGCTTCCACGGAGAAGCCAATGCCCCAAATGGGGATCTCACTCCAAAACAGAATGCCCAGCTCATCCAAATAGTCCAAAAATAGCTGGGAATTGGGATAATGGGCGCCCCGGATGGCGTTGCAGTTCAACCCGGTCATACAGATCGTCGGTATCAGTTTGGATACAGACAGCCACCTGTACGCCGACGAGTGCGAGTTGCTTGCCTTGACGGCTCCTTTGACCTCTGTCAGTCTGTCAAAAAAGAGTTTTTTCACAGACTGAATGGGGTGGCTTTGCCACCCCATAATGTTTAAAATTTGTTTATTGATATTTTTCAGAATATTTGCTATGCTATAAGTATTGAAAGGAGGCGGTTTTTTATGGAATGGATGGCAGCAGTATGGTTTGGCCTTCTGGTGCTGTTCCTATGGATGGAGGCATCCACAGTTACGATGATCTCGACTTGGTTCGCGCTGGGCGCTTTGGCGGCGATGATCGCAAGCTTCTGCGGCGGTGAGCTTTGGCTGCAGATTGTGCTGTTTTTTGTGGTGTCTACCGTATTTTTGCTTTCTTTGCGGCCCTTGGCGAAAAAGTTTTTTACGCCGAAGATCGTAAAGACGAATGTGGATTCTGTGATAGGATCCCGGGGCAAGGTCTTGGAGGAGATCGATAACATCACTGCCAAGGGCAGAGTGAAGCTGGGCGGTATGGAGTGGTCTGCCCGCAGCACCGGCGGAGAGAACATTGCCGCCGACACCCTGGTCACGGTGGATAAGGTAGAGGGTGTCAAGGTCTTTGTCACCCCTGTGAAATAAACGGCTACATAGTAAAGGAGGATTTGTTATGGACCCTATTTTTATCATTATTGCGCTGATCGTTATTATTTTTGTCATTGCTATTGCCAATATTCAGGTAGTTCAGCAGTCCAGAGCCTATGTTGTGGAGCGCCTGGGTGCGTTTCAGGCAGTGTGGAGCGTTGGTCTGCACTTTAAGATCCCGTTTATTGACCGGATCGTCCGCCGGGTGACCCTGAAAGAGCAGGTGCACGATTACCCGCCCCAGCCGGTTATCACCAAGGATAATGTTACCATGCAGATCGACACCGTGGTGTATTTTCAGATCACCGATCCCAAGCTGTACTGCTACGGTGTGGAGCAGCCCATGACGGCCATGGAAACCCTGACGGCTACCACCTTGCGTAACATCATCGGTGATTTGGAGCTGGATCAGACCCTGACCAGCCGTGATGTGATCAATACCAAGATGCGTGCCATTTTGGACGAAGCCACTGACCCCTGGGGCATCAAGGTCAACCGTGTGGAGCTGAAAAACATCCTGCCTCCCCAGGACATTCAAAGCTCCATGGAAAAGCAGATGAAGGCAGAGCGTGACCGCCGTCAGGCAATTTTGCAGGCAGAGGGTCAGAAAAAATCTGCCATCCTGATTGCGGAAGGTGAGAGGGAATCTGCCATTTTGCGGGCTGATGCGGAAAAGCAGGCAGCCATTTTGAAGGCAGAGGCGGAAAAAGAGGCCGCGATCTTGCGGGCTGACGGTGAAGCACAGGCGATCCGTACGGTTCAGCAGGCGCTGGCGGATTCCTTGGGTATGTTGAACGAACAGGCACCCAATGAGCAGGTCATCAAGCTCAAATCCATTCAGGCAATGGAAAAGGTTGCCGACGGCAAAGCCACCAAGATCATCATTCCCAGCCAGATGCAGGGAATGGTCGGCCTTGCCAATGGTATCGTCGAAGGCGTAAAGGAATAAGCAAAAAAGGGTTGGCTTACAGCAAAGCCAACCCTTTTTATTGATTTCTATGTGTAAATGATTGTTTATCGGCCTCTGCGGGTGCGTTGTAATCGGTTAGATCTGTTCGCAAAGGTGGAGGAAATAGTCTGCGCCGGTGGAAAGCACCCCTTCGTCAAAGGAAAATTCCGGGCTGTGCAGGGGAGGGGCGTCTCCGACTCCCAAAAGAAAATAGACCCCGGGCACCTGCTGCTGATAAAAGGAAAAATCGTCCGCTGTCCAAAATGCTCTGCAAAGCTGTTTTGCAGGGCAGTTTTTTTGCACCCTTTTCCATAATTCTATATCATTACGCACTGCCGGATACCCTTTAGAAAAGCAAAGCTCACCCCGGCAGCCGGTTTTTTGTGAAATGGCGGTGCACAGACCGTTTAAGGCTGTTTTCAGTTGCTGATGATCGTTTTCAGAGTATGCTCGCAGACTGCCCCAAAGCTCTGCCCGGTCACAGAGAATGTTTCCGGCTGTGCCGCCGCTGATTTTACCGAATTTCAGGCGGAAGGGGAAGGATAGTCTTATTCTTTCTGCCTGATGCAAAAAAAGACAGCAGGCGTACAGGGCATCCAAACCCTTTTCTGCATTGGCAATATGGACGCTTTTTCCCGAAAAGGTCACGGTAATACCGCAGGAGCGGCTCATCAGTGTACCGCCCCGGCTGAAAAACTGACCCTTCGGCAGCCCCGGCCACAGATGCAGCCCAAATATGGCACGAACCTTATATGTGTTCAGCACCCCGGCTTGGCAGATGCTTTCCGCACCGCCGTCCGTTTCCTCTGCCGGCTGGAAGATCAGCAGAACATTGTGGGGCAGGACATCTTTTTTGTCAATGCGCCGGGCAAGCTCCAATAAAATAGCGGTATGCCCATCGTGCCCACAGGCGTGCATTACCCCCGGATGCCGGGACTGCCAGGGAAGGCTGGTCTGCTCCCGGATGGGGAGGGCATCCATATCTGCCCGAAAGGCAATGCAATCCGGCATTTTAAAGTCGAAAAAAGCACAAATTGCCCCTTGTGCCGGGGAGAAAACACGGCACTTTAAAGCAGAAAGCTGAGATTTAAGATAGGAAAGCGTCTTTGGAAGCTGCCGATCCAACTCCGGGATGGCGTGAAGCACATGGTAATCGTGAACGATTTGCAAATTATCACCCCATTAACAGCTTATGCAGCCATTTCCGGCTTGTGTTTTGCATAAAATGGTGATAACATAGGAGGGGATCATATGGAAGATCTTGTAAAAATCCTTGCCGGGGCTAAAAAAACCACACCGGTGAAGGTATATATCTGGGAAAAATCGCCGGTGGCGTTTCCCGGCTGCCGGGTGTTTCAGGGCAGTGACGGTTGTAAGCTGATCTTTGGGGAATGGGATGTGATCGCCCCTATTCTCAGGGAAAATGAAAGCGTGATCTTGGATAGCTACATAATCTGTGACCGCAGAAACAGTGCCATCCCACTGCTGACACTGGAAAACCAATCTGCCCGGATCGAGCCCGGTGCCATAATCCGCCAGGGTGTCAGAATCGGAAAAAACGCCGTCATTATGATGGGCGCTGTCCTGAATATCGGCGCTGTGGTGGGTGACAGAACCATGGTGGATATGGGCGCGGTATTGGGGGGCAGAGCCACGGTTGGGGCTGACTGCCACATCGGTGCCGGGGCAGTCCTTGCCGGGGTGATCGAACCCATAAGCGCAAAGCCGGTGACAGTGGGTGACCGGGTGCTGATCGGCGCCAATGCGGTGGTGCTGGAGGGCGTGCAGATCGGTGATGACGCGGTGGTTGCTGCCGGTGCGGTGGTGACACAGGATGTTGCGCCCAATACGGTGGTTGCCGGCTGTCCTGCTCGGTTTATCAAGTACAAGGATGAAAAAACCGCCGGTAAGACATCCCTTACCGACGGGTTGCGTTAACGCTGTTTGCAGGCATATTCGTATGCCTTTTGAAAATCTCCCAGCTCCCGGTAGCAGATTTCCAGCCGGGAATAGACCTCATGGGGCTTTGCGCTTTCCAAAGCGCAAAAATAATCGATGGCATTTTGATAGTCCTTGCATTCCATCAGGGCATCGCCCCGGAGCAGCAGGCTGGCTTCCGTTTGCCGGTCTGCCGCGTCAAGGCAGCTAAGGCATTTTTGAGGCTGGCCCTGCTCTAAAAATGCTTTTGCCCGCAAAAGCATTTCCCCGGTGTTGTCAGGAAGGGTAGCTGCCAGCGCGGAAGCCGTGTCCATTTCTGCCTGATATTGCAGAATCGTTAACTGCCTTTGCAGGGATAGACCCAAATCTCCCGCCTTTTCACAGGCATCGATTGCCTGCTGTAACAGGGATTGGGCATAGGCGGTGCGGTTTTCTGCCAGTGCCTGCCGGGACAGCGCCATACAGCACCGGGCAAGCAAAAAATGGTAGCTCTCATCCAGTACAGGATCGGGGGAGAGGTAGCCCTGTAACATAGAAAGCGCCTGCTGCGGCGGTGCGGAGGCTGCCTGATGGAGAAGGCTTAGATTTTCCGAGGGCGCGTCCTCCCAAAAGTAGCTCACCGGCTTGCCCAGCCTTGCAGACAGCGCCTGCAAGGTGGCAAGGGAAGGCTTGGCAGAGCCGTTTTCAATTTGGGAAAGCATATTTCGGGTGATGGTATCACCGCAGAGCTGGCGTTGGGATAACCCCGCCTCCAGCCGTGCCTGCTTCAGCTTTTGACCCAATTCCACATTACCACCCCCCCGTAAGTATTATTTACCCCTATCTTATCATAGAAATTTCCAATACACAAGGAGTACGGTTATGAATATTTTGCAAAGTGGCGGACTGAAAAGAAGGGCGGCATCCCTTTTGGAGCAGACCCGGCCGGAATACAGAAAGCTGGTGACGCTCCATGCCGCGGTATCTGTTGGGGTGATGCTGGTCATATCCCTGATCCAGCTTTTGCTGAATCAGATTACGAGCAATGAGTCGGGCTTATCCGGGATGGGTGCCAGTGCGGTATTTTCTACCGCCAAAGCGACCTTGGGATTGATTTCCGGGATCCTGCTGCCCTTTTGGGAGATCGGCGTGCTGTATACCTCTGTCCGTGTGACCCGCCGCCAGGAAGCAGAATTTCTCCATCTGACCCGGGGCTTTCGCCGCTGGGGTGTGGTGCTGCGGTTTTATCTGCTGTTGATCCTGCTGTATATTGTGGCAGTGATGTTCTTGAGCAATCTGATTCCTGTCATAATGATCTTTTACCCAATGTCCCAGACATTGGAAGATAGCTTGACGGCTGTCATTTCGGAAAACAGCACCGATTCTGTGGCCATGATGGAGGCTGTGATGCAAGCCGGGGTGATGGATTATATTCTTCCCATTGTTGTGATTTTTATGGTGTTGCTGGCCGCTGTGCTGTTGTGGCTTTCCTATCGGATCCGTATGAGCCAGTATTTGCTGGTAGACGATCCGGCAATGCCGGCGATCCCTTCGCTGATCGTCAGCAACCAAATGACAAAGGGGCATAAATGGAGCCTGTGCAAGCTGGATCTGAGCTTTTGGTGGTATTATTTGCTGCAGCTCGGGGTGGCAGCTATTTCCTTTGGCCCGGAGCTGTTGATGCTGGCAGGAGTGACCTTGCCCATATCGGCGAATGTGGAGTTTTTCCTGTTCCAGCTTTTGTATGGGATTGCCTATGTGGCAGTGGTGTGGTTCTTTGGGGCATACGTCCAGACCACCTATGCCTGCGCCTATGACGAGCTGCGCAACCCACCACAGGATAATACGGTGATTACGGTATAAATTGTTGGGCACCTCTAAAAACTGATTTTTAGTCGGGTGCCTAAAGATTTTGACACAAATAAAAGTTCAGAAAACGCAGGAATACTGGATGTATTTCAAGTTTTATGAACTGAATAATTGGGTCAAAAGATTGGGCAT
>JAFTTQ010000121.1 GCA_017466665.1 Oscillospiraceae bacterium | reverse complement strand
GGCGCTAACGCGCCAATTGACAATGGACAATTGATAATTGAAAATTAAGGTATTTTCTCTGAAAATAATTTAAATAGTGCGCAAAGCGCACACCATAATTGTCAATTGTTTATCGTGTGTTAGCACGATAAACGATAATTTGTTATATTGTAGCATACCTTGAAAAAGGATGCAATGAGGGCTTTCTTTCTGTCGAGTGATTTCCGGTCATTTCCCTCGTGCTTTCGTGGTTTTTTGAATCCTTACGGGGATAAAATGAAAGCACATCAACCAAGGAGGAACATTCTATGCAATGTCAGAAAATACGAACCTATATGGAGACCGGCAGAGTGATCTTCTTGCCGGCAAAAAATATTCGCCCGAACCCATCCCAGCCCCGGACGGTTTTTCAGGAGGAGGCATTGCAGGAGCTGTGCGAGAGTATTCGCCGCCACGGTATTTTGCAGCCTCTTTCTGTGCGCCGGGTGGGGACAGGCTATGAACTGATCGCTGGGGAGAGGCGGCTCCGTGCCGGCATTATGGCAGGACTGTCAGAGGTGCCCTGCATCGTGATGAATATGTCCGATCAGGAATCCGGGATGGTGGCGCTGGTGGAGAATTTGCAGCGTCAGGATCTGGATTTTATGGAAGAAGCCCGGGGGATCAGCTTGCTGATGGAAAACTGGTCGATGAGTCAGGAGCAGGCAGCCCGGGTGCTGGGGAAAAGCCAGAGCGCTGTTGCCAATAAGCTGCGCCTGCTGCGGCATTCGGAGAAGGTGGTTTGCGCCCTCCGTCAGGCAGGGCTGACAGAGCGGCATGCCCGGGCACTGCTGAAGCTGGAAAGTGAGGCGGAAAAGCTAAAGGCCATCGACCATATTGCGCGGATGGGGCTGAGCGTAGCCCGAACCGAACAATATATCGATGACCTGCTAAAAGCCGGGGAGAGAAAACCGCCAAGCGCCAATGTGGATCAGCTCCTGAAACGAATGTCCCAAACCCTGTCGAAAATTCAAAACTGCGGCATTCCTGCTGTTTCTGAGCGGCGGGAAACGGAGGATCAGATCGTGCTGACCATCACCATCCCAAAATGACGAGCATAAGCGAGTCGAAGGCTCTTATCCAATGGTAGTCTGTGCCAGTTCTACATAGTGCATAGCATCCTGCTTTTGCCGGAGCATCTGTTCCTGAGTCAGTTCCTTCACAATTTTGGCAGGACTTCCTAAAAGCACCGACCCGGCAGGGGCATTGGTTTTGCCGGTGACCAATGCGCCGGCACCCACCAAACAGCCCTCACCCAGCACAGCCCCGGTCAGGACAATGGCACCCATACCGATCAGACAGCCGTCACCAATGGTGCAGCCGTGGAGGATCGCACCGTGACCCACGGTGCAATCGGCACCAATGGTGGTTTCTTCGTGAAGGATGCAGCCATCCTGGATGTTGGTGCGGTCACCTACGGTGATCTTGCCGCTGTCACCCCGCAAAACGGCGTTGTGCCAAATGGATACATCGGTGCCCAGCTCCACATCGCCGGTGACTACCGCCCCGGAGGCAATATAATACTTTTTATCCATCATTCCACTTCCTGAAAACGAAATTATTGTTTAGCGCACAAACCGTAGGGGCCGATGCCCACATCGGCCCTAACAAAAAACATTGGACATAGGGCCGATGTGGGCATCGGCCCCTACGAATACGTTGAATGAGGTTAGTAAGATAAATTCCAAATTATGTTACACTTGACAGAGTGCCTGGGCTAAAGACATTGCCACCTTTGCGCAGCGCTGGGCTGCCATAGCCTCAAAGGCGGGATAGTCCATTTCCGCGGAATTGTCTGCCTTGTCGGAAATGCACCGCAGAATTACAAAGGGCACGCCGTTGCGGTAAGCGGTCTGGGCAATGGCAGCACCCTCCATCTCCGTGCAAAGCGCCTGCGTCCGCTGGGTGATCTGCTCCTTTAGCTGGGGATCTGCCACGAACTGATCGCCGCTGGCGATCCTGCCGATCCGTACAGTACTGCCTGTCTGCTCCGCGGCTTGCTGTGCCAGGGCAATCAGCTTTTCGTCGGCGGCAAAGCTTTGGGGCATACCGGGGATCCGGCACATAGGGTAACCAAAGGCCACACAGTCAAAATCGTGGTGCCATACATCGCTGCTGACCACCATATCACCGATATTCTGCTGGGCACACAGAGAGCCGGCAATGCCGGTGTTGACGATGGCGGTTACATCAAAGCAGTCACACAGGATCTGCGCACCAATGGCGGCATTGACCTTGCCGATCCCGCATTTGACAACCACTACCGGCATGCCAAGCAGGGTGCCTTCATAGTATTCTGTGCCTGCCTTTTCGGTTACAGTCAGGTTTTCAATATTTTCTTTCAGAGTTTGGACTTCCACATCCATTGCCCCGATAATACCAAGCTTTGTCATAGTTTTCTCCTTATAAATTGGAATTTACCTTACTAAGAGCAACCGCCAAAGCCTCCCTCTGATGAGGGAGGTGGATTCGCCGTAGGCGAAGACGGAGGGAGAGAAATATATTGGTATTTCTTGCTTTTCTCTCCCTCAGTCTCGCTTCGCTCGCCAGCTCCCTCATCAGAGGGAGCCAAAATACGCCGTACCTCAATTGTAAGATAAACAATGATTTGTCTTATTCCGGGTATATGAGCCGGCTGCAATCGATATTTTCCAGCAGCTTGGCGTACTTTTTGCCCCAATAGTTTGCCATAGGAAGATTCATATCCAGGTAGTTGCCGCAGTCCTTGGCGGATGCGCCGGGAACGGTGCCCCGGAAATCCCGGATAAAGGTGAAGCAGTCCCTGACCAGACCCAGTACATCCCGGGAGCAGTAATCGCCGGCAAGCAGCAGGTAGAAGCCGGTACGGCAGCCCATAGGGCCAAAATACAGAACCCTTTCTTTCCAGGTGGGTTCATTTCGCAGATAGGTGGCAGCCAAATGCTCTATGGTGTGCATTTCAGCGGTGTTCATCACAGGCTCTTCGTTAGGGGAGGTAAGCCGCAGATCAAAGGTGGTCACGGTCTCACTGCCGACTTTATCCTTGCGGGAAACGTAAAGCCCTGGCTGTAATTTAATATGGTCGATGGTAAAGCTGGTAATTTTCTCCATAGGGAACACTCCTTTTATCATTTATCATACCCGAAAATCCACCCAATTGCAACATAAAACAGATGGACACCTCTAAAAACTCCTTTTTGCCGGGATGCCCCAATATTTTAGGTAAACGATATGCAAAAATCCAATTTTGCATTCTGCATGATAAAAGCGGTGCTTCCTGGTCGAAAGCACCGCTTTTATCAGAATCGGTAGCCTGCGTCTAAAAGGCGCATCAGGGCATTATTTACCTCGTCATCGGAAAACAGGGCAGTATAGTCCTTTTTTACCGCCAGTGCCTCCAAGGAAAGCTCCAGTCTTCCCATTTTCTGCAACTGGCCAAAGCCCTCGCTGTCCCGGCTGCTGGAAAGCATCCGCCGGGCAGCTTCCACTGCCTTCTGCCGCTCCACCGGGCGCATCCGTACACCCAGACCTTCTGCGGTTTTCCGTGCCTGCTCCCATGCCAAAACAAACTTTTCTTCCATATTACTCCAAAATAATGGGGCCATTGTTGGCAGACAGGCCATCGAGAATATACTGCGCCGCCTTCTCCGGGCTCAGCTTGACCTGCTCGCCGCTGACCATATTTTTCACAGAGCATACGCCCTCGGCGATCTCATCCTCGCCCAGCAGCACCGCATAGGGCACGCCCAGCTTATCGGCATAGCTCATTTTCTGCTTGAATTTCTTCTTCTCCCCGTAAAGCTGCACCCGAACACCGGCACCCCGCAGCGTTTGAGAAAGGGCAATGGCCGGTGCGGGATCCTCGGTCATAGGCAGAACCAAAGCATCCGCCGGCGCGGAGGGGAGCTGGGGATTGAGCAGTCCCTGCTCGTCCAGAACATAAAACAGGCGGGTCAGACCGATGGAAATACCCACACCGGGCAGTGCCTTATCGGTATAATAGCCTGCCAGATTGTCGTACCGGCCGCCGGAACAGACGGAGCCGATCTCCGGATGATCCAAAAGGGTGGTTTCATAAACCGTGCCGGTATAATAGTCCAGACCTCTTGCAATGGTCAGGTCAACGGCAAAATTCTCCTCCGGCACCCCAAAGGCCGCCAGATGCTCGGTGACCTGCCGCAGCTCCGCAAGACCCTGATCGAACATTTCTTCTCTGCCGGCATAGCCCTCCAGGGCTGCAAGCACCTGGGCATTGGTGCCGGTGATGGAAATGAACCGCAGGATCTCCTCTGCCTGCTGCTCCGTCAAACCGCAGTCGGAGATCAGAATGCTCTGCACCTTTTCTCCGCCGATCTTATCCAGCTTATCCACAGTGCGCATAATATCGCCGCTTTTTTCCGTCAGCCCCATCATGGCATAAAAACCGTTGAGGATCTTACGGTTATTGACCCGGATCTGGAACCGGGTCAGGCCAAAGCCACGGAACACCCGGTAGATGATAGAGGGGATCTCTGCCTCATTGAGTACATCCAGCTTACCGTCGCCGATAATATCGATATCTGCCTGATAGAACTCCCGGAAGCGTCCACGCTGTGCCCGTTCACCACGGTAGACCTTGCTGATCTGATACCGGCGGAAGGGAAACGCCAGGTCGTTATAGTGCAGTGCCACATACTTGGCAAGGGGCACAGTCAGATCAAAGCGCAGAGCCAAGTCACTGTCACCCTTTTGAAAGCGGTAAATCTGCTTTTCCGTTTCACCGCCGCCCTTTGCCAAAAGAATTTTAGCATCCTCGATAGCGGGGGTATCCAGGGGTGCAAAGCCGTACAGACTGTAAGTATCCCGCAGCACCGCCATCATTTTTTCCAGCTTTGCCTGCTTTCCCGGCAAAAGCTCCATAAAACCGGACAAAGTCCGGGGTGTGATCCGTTCCATTTTCCATATCCTTTCATTATGCAAATACCGCCCGACCGAGGGTCGGGCGGTCGTATAATTAGTATTTCGGCTTGCTGTGAACCATTTCACGCCAGTTCAGGTCGCCGCGCTGCAGACCCATAATGGCGATCTCCGCACTGCCAAGGTTGGTGGCAATGGGCACATTATGCTTATCGCAATGGCGAATGGTCTCAATCATCTGGGTATCGTCCCAGGGGTCAGTATTATTGGGATCGGTAAACAGCAGCACCAGATCGATCTCATTATAGGCAATTCTGGCGTTGATCTGCTGATGACCGCCCTGCTTGTGGGACAGAAGGAGAGTCATGGGCAGACCGGTATTATCCGCAATCAGCCGTCCGGTGGTAGCCGTGGCAAACAGATTGTGCTTGATCAGCACGCTCTTATAGGCCGTGCAAAACTGCACCATCAGTTCTTTCTTTTTGTCGTGTGCCAAAAACGCGATATTCACAAAGCCTCTCTCCTTTTCATTTCTCTATATGCTGATGGGCTCGCGGATGCCCTGAAGCCGTTTCGCAATCCGGCAGCAGGCAGCAGCGGCACCTTTTTTTGTTTTTGTTAGCAGGGGCATTTTCCCGGCAGCAGCCAGTGTGACATTGTCATCCTCTGGCACCAGGCCTAGCAAAGGCACGCCGGTTTCGTCCATAATGTCGTCCACAGTCAGCTTCATTTTGGAAAACAGCCTTGGATCCACCCGGTTGACCACCAGACGCACCTGGGCTTTTCCCAGTTTTTCCAGTTCCTCCGCGGCTCTGCCTCCATTTCGGATAGAAGCCGGGTCATAGCCGGTGACCAGCAGGATCTGATCTGACTCTTGGGTAACCACGCGAAAGCCTGTGCCAAGTCCGGAGGGCGCATCCAGAAATACATACTGGTATTTCTTTTTGGCCTTCATAAGCATTTTATAAAATGCCTTTTTCCGATCCTCCGACCAAGTCCAGTCCACCGGTGCGGTCAAAAAGCGGAGTTTTTCATACACAGGATGCTGCAAAGCCTGATTCAGCCCGTAATTGCCAGATAGCACATCGGCAAAGCTGAGGGCATCCAGCTCGGAGATCCCCAGCGCAATGTCCAAATTCCGAAGGGACGCATCACAATCCACACACAGAACTTCCTTGCCCGCCTGTGCCAAAGCAGATGCTACGGCTGCGCAGACGGCGGTTTTTCCCGTTCCGCCCTTGCCGGACACAACGGCGATCAATTCACCCATATGCAGCCCCTCCCATATCATAGAATCAGCTTTTCTCGGATCAAACGGAAGGTTCTCCACTCCATCCCAATATAAAATCATTATAAAGCGATTTTAAACAAAAAGCAAGTAGAAATTATGTTATTTTTTTATCTTTTTCCATCATTTTTCACAAACCGTTCCATTTTTACCGCTCAATCCCGCTTTGAATGATATTTCGCCGCCTAACATTGGAAAATCATTCTCTCTCAGACTGTTTTCTTGACGGAATGGGGTTTTTATTGTATAATGTTCAAAATGCGGCTTCCTGTACCGCATACCACCTGTGGCAAAAGGTCTGAATATCACAAGAAAGGATGGCTGAGGGGCAGCCTTTGGTTTGCTCTGCTCTGCTTATGCGTATGTCACAGTACTCATTTTTCCGCGCAGACAGGCTGAGGGATCACGGAACCGTGGCCAGGATCAACTGTTTTCTGGAATCCCCTTGGTTTATTTTACTAATCTGCGCGATGACGGCTCTTAGCAGTACGCTGGGGCTGGAGCTGGTTTTATACACCGCTTTTATTCTTCTGAGCATCTACATCGCCCTGTTTGGCAATGATTTTTTGCCCATTGCCATCATCGTGGTCTGTTCCTACATTTCTCCCTCCATTACCAATAACCCGGGTCAAAATCCCGACTCTGTCTTTTATCCCCAAAACGGCGGCATCTATCTGATCGTTTTACTTGTATTGTTTTTGATCTGTGCTGTTTACCGCCTAATCCGGGATCAGGAAATCGGCGGCAAAGCTTTTCTTAAGCATCCCCGGAGACTTCTTCCCGGTATGGTGATCCTGGGCGTGGGCTACATCCTCGCCGGTGCTTTCAGCGGGCGGTATTTTGCCAACGGGGTGATGAACCCAGTCTTTGCCCTTTTGCAATTCATCTCCGTTTTTCTTGTGTACTGGCTGCTGTCCGGCGCTGTTCGCTGGGATCGGGTACGCCCGGAATACATAGGCTGGGTAGGCATGGGCGCCGGATTGACCGTGTGCTTCCAGTTGATTGTGGTCTTCATTTCCAACAATGTGATCCGTGACAGCAAGATCCTCACTGGATTGATCTTCTCCGGCTGGGGCAACACCAACAACATCGGCTGTATGATTGCTATGATGATCCCCTTTGCCCTTTTCCTGGCACGGCGCACAGGGAAGATCATTCTGTTCAACACCCTGGCAGTGCTGATGGTCTGCTTCGTATGCTTCACCTGTTCCCGTACCTCTATGGTAGCCGCTTTCCTGGCGTATGGCGCATCTATGGCAGTGGTATTGGGGGATCCCGGGCAGAGAAAGGCATTCCTGAAATTCAACGGTATGATCCTGCTGATCCTACTGATCCTGCTGATTGTGTTTCACAAGCCGCTAAATCTTATGTTTACAGAGCTTCGGGATCGGGGGCTGAATCCCCGGCGGCGGGAGCTTGTTTACCCTGAGGGAATCCGCATTTTCCTGGAAAATCCCATCTTTGGCGAGGGCTTCTACCCCAGCTCCGATAAGATCCAGGAATGGTCTACGGTGGAGAAGATCAAGACTGTCCTCCCCGCACGGTGGCATAACACCGTGATCCAGCTATTGGCAAGCTGCGGTCTTGTGGGGCTTCTGTGTTACAGCGTCCACCGGCTGCAAACCATCTGTTTATTCTGGAAAAAGCGCAATACCGACATTATTTTTATCGGGTTCTCCCTTTTCTCCCTGCTGGTCATGAGCCTGTTGGACTGTCATTTCTTCAACATCGGGCCTACCTTGTTTTACTCTATGGCACTGGCTTTTGCCGAGCACCTGAAAACTGAAAATTAAGCACCGGGCTGTCCCAGACAGCCCGGTTCCTTTTCTGCTTTTCAACGGTAAATTATTGTTTAGCGCACTACTGATACGCCGAAGGCGTATCGCTTCCCCCGGGGGGGAAGCTGTCACCGCTTTGGCGGTGACTGATGAGGAATGCGGGCAGAAAAGTTACGATTTATGCGCAGAAACAGACTTTTTCCTGACTTTCAGCTGTCGCCGTTCCTCATCCGTCTTTTGCC
>JAFTTQ010000120.1 GCA_017466665.1 Oscillospiraceae bacterium | reverse complement strand
TGTTCAAGGAGATCGCTCCCAAGTACGCTGACCGTAACGGCGGCTACACCAGAGTGACCCGTACCGGCCCCCGCCGCGGCGATGCTGCTGAGATGGCAGTCATCGAGCTGGTGTAATTACCGGTAACAGACGGAAATTCGCCTGCCGTGCGATTCGGCACGGCAGGCTTTTTCGTCAAAAAAGATTTGAGAATTTTTGAAAAAGTGCTTGACATTTTTCGATTCTCGTTATATAATAGCGAAGCTGTGTGAGACACGAGTACATGCTGCTATAGCTCAGCCGGTAGAGCGCATCCTTGGTAAGGATGAGGTCGCCAGTTCAAATCTGGCTAGCAGCTCCAAGAAAAAGCCTGGAATCCCAACGGATTTCAGGTTTTTGCTGTTTATGGAAAAACCGCCCCGATGACCAAATGGCGACCATTTGGCGACCGGAGCGGTGTTTTTTTGCTTTTATGCCTGTTTTGCAAGCAGATTTTCTAGAGCTGTGGCGGCCTTGCGGTCGCTCTCCTGGAGGGCGTGTGCATAGATGTTCATGGTGGTGGAGGTCTGGACGTGGCCTAACCGGCTGGACACTGTTTTGAGATCCTGCTTGCTGGCAATCAGCAATGTGGCAGAGGTGTGCCGCAGACCGTGGAACGGGATCAGCGGAAGCTGCTGCTCTGGATCTGTGCCGGCATTGTAGCGCCGGATGATGTCCTGCATTGCCTGGTACGGTGTGGAGTAATTCATCAGCTTGCCATTGTCCTGGGTAAATACCCAATCATTCCCCTGCCAGTAGTCGCCCACATAGAGGCGGTATTTCAGCTGCTCGGTGTGCAGTTTCTTGAGTCTTGCCGCCAAGGAAAGCGGTATGGATACGGTGCGGTTGGATGTTTTGGTTTTCGGTGCTTTCACCACAGGCTTTCCGTCCACCAGTGTGACCGCTTTAGAAACACGCACCACAGCTGTCTTAAAGTCAATATCCGGCCACTGGAGGGCCAACAGCTCGCCCTTGCGCAATCCTGTGTACACAGCCAGGTTAAACAGTACCCGGAGCTGCTCCGGTACATTCTTGGTGGTCTCATAATCGCTCACGGTGTATGGCGTGCCGGTATCGTCCACCCGCTTGTGGCCCTTGATCTTGACGGTATAGGGCTGCTCGATATAGTCCAGGAAAGTGGAGGTCTGTTCCGGTGTGAAGAATTTCAGCTTGTCGGCGGTAGACTCACCCTGCAGGCGTACCCGGTCGCAAGGATTCCGGTCGATGATCTCCCATTCTGCGGCAGTACGCAGCACAGAAGAGATCACATTCCGGGTTTTGGCGATCGTACCCTTGCTATAGCCGCCGGCCTTGCCATCCTTCCGGGCGCCGTCCTGGGTCATAGACACAAAGAAAGCGTTTATGTTGTGGGGCTTCAGCTCTGACAGCTTCAAATGTCCCAATACGGGCAATATCTTTTCTTCCAGCTCGCTGCGGTATGCGTTGACCGTGGCGGGCTGTAATTTTTGTTCTGCATACTCCACAATCCAGCGGTCAGCAAATTCCTTTAGAGTGACCTTGCGGCCGTCCATAGCGGCACCGCTTTTAATCTTTTGCTCAAAGTCCCGGGCAAAGTCCTCCACTGCCTTTTCCCGCTTCTTGGGTGTGAGTGTAGGATCAGGCGTGAATGTGATCGTCTCCCGAAGCTTCTTGCCGTTTATATCCCGCCCGGTGCTGACAGTGATCTGATAGCTGCCGTTGCGTTCTCTAATCGATGCCATGAACAGCCTCCTTTATTATCTTTTGGTTTTGCATATATAAAAGCCATCCTCGATATTCATCCTGGGTCTTTGTTCCCTCCTTGACAGCTTTTATCCAAGCAAGCCGCTGTGCCTTAAAATATTCATAAGAAGCAGCATACTCAAGAAGATCTGGGTTTCTCTTAGCCAGCATACCCTTGGCAGAAGCAATTTTTCTGGAAAGGGTGGCAATTTCATCTGTTTTTTGCCGTTCATACCACAGACGCCGTGTTCCGTATTCTTTGCAAGTCATTTCTGGAGCCTCCGGGCTTGGATTATCACAATAAAGAGTGTCAGACCTCTTGGCAGGTATGAAATACTTTCCACAATTCTGGCATTTGCGGATGATTTTTCCACGGTTTGTAAGGTCATAAAAGGAAACCACAGCAAGATCCCGAAGTCTGTCCTCCGACCATAAAATATAACAGTTACTGCCAGCGGAGCGGGGGTCAAAGCCTTGCATAAAGGTTTCGTATATTTCGTCCAGCTCGTCGATCAACTCTCCGCCATCATCAAATAGATTATCGTAATGCACCGCATCATCCATTGGCATAATTACGGATGGATCAACCAAAAAATAACCATTGGACAGAAGAAACGTGAAAAACTGTCCAGTATATGGTATCTGTCGTCTGTTACAGAAATCGATGTATTTCCGTAGTAATGCAACAGTGCCACCAACGCCCTCTACCATACTCGCCAAATCGTATTGCCAAAGGTTCCATTCGTTGGGCAAGTAAAAACTAAAAACATCACTCACAGCTAGGAGCTTACTATGAATCTCCTTATAATTGACAGGTGGATCATGGTATTCATCCGCAGTTTCATCCCATTCAAGACTAGCCACGAGATCTGTAACAACCTCAAAATCCATGTTTAATAGGGCCGTCAATACATAACCGGGGGCATTGCTGTTCAATTTGATGGAGTAATACTCTCCGTGGGATTCTGGCGGTTTGTTTGTTGGGATACCCTCATACATAAAAGATTCCTGGTCATCCCAATGGTGAACCATGATTTGTTTTACATACATTGTTTCTGTATCCAGAAAACAATTACGGATGTTTTCCGGGAGTTGGGATAG
>JAFTTQ010000119.1 GCA_017466665.1 Oscillospiraceae bacterium | reverse complement strand
GGGAGATTGGCGCTGTAACGGGTCAGGCCGTCCGCGCTGGAAAGTCTTGTATTGCTGGTAAAGATCTTGGCACTGCTTTCTTCACCGCAGAGCACCACCCGCTTGGAGAATACTGCCAGGCCGGTCAGTGCCGCAGGGCGGGCATTGCTCAATACCGCATCTGCCAAAATGCGATAATAGAACGTCACATCGATGCAATAGTGGTGGGGATCAAACGCCACCGGCTCTACATCTATATATGAATAAATCAGGTCAGCACAGCGAACCTTTGCCGTTGCGGCATCATCCAGAATTTCCTGAGAATTTCTGGTCAGATACACCCGCAAGTCTTCAATGCAGTCCTTATCCCGGCAACTGTCGGTGATCTTCTTTGTGTGAATGGAAAGTCCGCAGCGCTGATCGTCATTGCAGCAGCTTCCGTAGTCCTGTACGCAGTCAGACATAACGATTACCTCCCGGTGAGTTTAAGGCTTTAGGGCATAGCCCAAGGCTTATAGGACAGTTTATGCCGCCAAACGCAAAGGGTGCACATTTTATCTGTTTCATATGCTTGGGCAAGGTTTACGGCCTTACTAAATACTGGCCCCCTCTTTGCCAGACAAAGAGGGGGGTAGTACATTATTTATTGCAGCATTCCTTCTGCTGCCTGTGCAGCATCTATACTGCCAGTCATCAGTTCAAACAAAGTCCCATATACCTGCTGCTGTTTATCCTCATTCCATAGGCAAGGCACCTGCACCACCTCCATCATCGGTGATGACAGCAGCGTATAGCACACCTGCGGCAGCTCCGGCACAGACCCGGGGGCATAGCTCATACGGCAGGCAAGGGGCATTCTGGTATAGGCGGAAAGATCCGCAAGGATCTGCTGCCTGTAAAACATCTCCAAAAAGCGCTCTGTCAGCCTTTGATCTGAGGTTTTGCGTACTGCCAGAACATCTGCCCGAACCACGCAGACCGTCTGCTCCTGGGCTGGAAACGGCAAGGAAAGAGATGGCTTCCAGGAGGAACGGTTGGACATATAGTTGTAGCAAGCCGCCACATCCTCCACCCCGGTGATCCAGTAGGCCGCCTGGGTCGCGGTAAAGGATTGCCACGCCTGACCGGTTAGCTGCAGCATTCCGCTGTCGCCCATAGCTTGAAGCGTTTTTAATGCCTGCAGAAGGCTCTCCTGCTGGAAACTGCCCTCCGCCAGCTCCGCGGCACTGCCGCCGGACTTTAAATAGTAGGGTGCCACCACGCTCCAAAACAGGGCGGACATATCCGTTTCATCGCAAATGATGGGATACTGCCCATTCAGGCTGCATTCGTTCCAGGCATCCACTGACTGCGGAGCTTCTATACCGCTGCTGTTAAACAGCAGCTCGTCATACCAAAAGCCGTCCAAGCGCAAAAACAGTGGTAAACCGATCACACCCTGCTCTGAGCGCACCGTCAGCGCATCGATTCCCTGTACCTGCAGGCTCTGGGTCTGGATCACACGGTATTCCCCATAGCTTTGCAGAGGAAGATTATCCGTAATCACCACATCCGATGCGGCAATATCCGAGGACCAGCTCACACGGTATTCCGTCTGTGCCAAATTGATATGGGAAAACACTTGCTGCAATGCCGCTCTATACTGCTCCGGGGCGAAAACCGTCAATATGCCGATATCCTGGGGATTTTCCTCCCCATTCGGATCATCTGTACTCTTTGCCGCCCCATTGGTGCATCCGGCCAGGAAAATCAGGAGAAGCACAAATAAAAGCCCAAATTTACGCTTTTTGCCCATCTTGACGCACCTCATTACGGTAGGTGATCGGCTGCACGCCTTCCATATCCTTAAAAACCTTACTGAAATACTTGGAGCTTCCAAAGCCCACCATCTCACTGATCTGGCGTATGGAATAATTGCTGGTGGTCAGCAGCTCCTTTGCCCGGCATATCCGAAGCCGCAGGAGATAGTCGCTGTAATTCTCCCCTGTTTTGATTTTAAAGATCCGGCTGATATAGCTGGCATTGAAGAAAAATTCATCCTCCAGCATTTTCAGCGAAACATTTTCCTGGTAATGGGTATCCAAATACTGCTTTAGCTTTTCCACCAGCAGGTCAGAGGAATCCACACTGCCAAAGTGGAATATTTTTGAAAGATAATCACGCATGACCATCTCAAGCTCCTGCACGGTTGCATCCTTCGGCGGCTCCGGCTTTACTGCCAGAGCTTTGGGGCCGTAGACAGCTTTATAGGCAATATCCACCTCTGTTAAAATCTTATTGCAGATCTTATAGACCTCCGTCTGCCGTGCCATTGCGGCTTTAAACCGGTCAAACATCACATCCAGGGTACGAACACCCATATCTCCGTCGTTTTCACGGATAGACTGCAGGAGCCGCTCTTCCTCCTCAAAGGGGTAGCCCACACTGCGGGAGTGTATTTTATGCTTTAGCCGCAGCATCGTTTCCAGAAGCTCACGGTGGGAAACCGGCTTGAGCAAATAGTCAAAAACGCCGTTGCGGACAGCCTCCTTGGCATATTCAAATTCGTCATAGCCGGTGATGATGACCACCTCCACAGTGGGAGCCTGCTCCCGCAGAGCCGCTGTCAGCGCCAAGCCGTCCATTGCCGGCATCCGCAGATCTGTCAGCACGATATCCGGCATACAGAATAAAATTTCCCGAAGCGCGTCCCGTCCGTTGGCCGCTTCTCCGCAGATCTGAAAACCGTTTTCCTCCCATTTCAGCAGCTTTTTCATACCGTCCCGGATCAGCTTTTCGTCATCGACGATAAAAACGGTCAACGATCTATTCTCCATAAGGTTCTTCCTCCTTACGCAAGCTCTCCGCGTGCTGCTCATAATTCAGCAGCGGCGAGGGCTTCTGATTATAGGGAACCGTAAAGGACACTGTGGTTCCCTTGCCGGGATCGCTTTCAATGATCAGACCGGCTGAGTGATTATAGTAAAGGCGCAGCCGTTCATTCACATTGGCAAGACCGATGGACTCCGAGGTGCCGTCCTGGAGCTTTTTGCGGATCGCCTCCAGGTTTTCCCTTTCAATTCCCTTTCCATTATCGTGGATAAAGAATTGCGTGCCCTCCGGCGCCTGACGGACTGTGATGGTGACGACGCACCCCGATTCCATATCCTGCACACCGTGGATCAGCGCGTTTTCCAGCAGCGGCTGCAGCAGCACCTTGGGCATCATACGGTCAAGCACCTGCTCGTCCACCCGATAGTTTACCTGGAGCCGATCCTGATACCGCAGCGATTGCAGCATCAGATAATTCTTCGCCTGCTGCAGCTCCTCCCGGACACTGACCAGCCGGTCACCCTGGCGGATGCAATAGCGGAACAGGCGGGACAGGCTGATCAGCGCCTCCGCGATCTCCTCCTGATCCCGTAAAACCGCCATCATCCGAATGGAATCCAACGTATTATACAAAAAATGGGGATTGATCTGACTTTGGAGCATCTGGTATTTTGCCAGATCCTCCCGTTCCTTGGATTCGGAAATATGGGTGATAAGCTGATCCAGCTCCCCTACCAGCCGGTTAAAGCCATCGTTCAGCTCGCCAAATTCATCGGTACGCTTATCCTGCACCCGAACAGTCAAATCACCGCCGGCAACGGTTTTCATTGCTTTTTGCAATGTTTGGATAGGCCGGGTAAAGCTGCCGGACTGAATGATGATCACAGTCACCATAATGACCCCGCACAACAAGCACAGCACAAGAAAGGTAAACACCAGCTTGGTGGTCTGGGCTGTCACCAGCGCATAGGGTATGGTGGCTGCCACAGTCCAGCCGCTGTCTGCCATCCGGGTACTGACCAGCAGGCAGTCCTGCCCACCTACCATCATACGGCCCTGATTTTTTCCCTTGCCCAGCATATCCGCGATCTCAGCACCGTACGTCTGACCGGCATCGCAATAGGCAACACTGCCGTACTGGTCTAAAATACACAGTGTGCTGCCGCTGCCCATCTGCACATTTTGGCATATTTCCGCTATCTTCTGAACAGGACATTCTGACAATACATAGCCGGTATACATATTCGTACCGTCGGGGATATCGATGTATTTATAGGCAACTGTAAAAACCGGTGTATCCGGGGAGAACAAATACTGGGAATTGCGCACCGGCAGCAGGATCGTCTGGCCGGTAGAGCCGCGCAGCGCATCATAATAGCTGTCAAACAAGCTGCTGACCGCTCTGTCGTGCTTTTCCAGCACATAGGAAAGCTGGTCGCCATCCATAGTGACCACCGACAGGGCAAACAGGCCATTATTGGTATTGGCAAGCTGGGCGATGGCTGTCATAGCATCCCGCTCCAGCGCAAACCGTTCGTCGGTATCCGTTTCCAGAGATGTAAGATCCTTACGCAGAAACAGGGTGATATCCTCCATCTTGTCCACGGTACGGTTGGTTTGATCCACACGGGTAATATACTCTGTAAAAACAGCGCCGATCTGGGCTGTCATTTGGGTATAGGTCTGGGTGCTGCTGCGCTCCAGCTCTGAATAGCTGGAATAGAACATCAAAACACCAAATAGGATCAGGGGAATGAGAACGGCAGACAAAAAGATCCAAAGCATCCGTGAACGCACCTTCATACCCTTTGTTCTTTTTTTCATATCCGCTCTCCTTTCCTTTTGGGCACCTCTAAAAACTGATTTTTAGTCGGGTGCCACAAGATTTTGGCACAAATTAAAGCTTGGAAAACGCAGGAATACTTGGTGTATTTCAAGTTTTTCAAACTGAAAAGTTGGGTCAAAAGATTGGGCATCCCGGCAAAAAGGAGTTTTTAGAGGTGCCTTTTTTCTATCAGCCCTTTACGCCCTCATTGGAAGCAATGCCGTTTTGAAGCTGCTTCTGGAAAATGGCGTACATGATCAAAATGGGAATCAGCGCAATGGCAAGTCCGGCAAACAATCTGCCGTAATCCACGTCATAGGTGCCGGCATTGGTCAGATAGGAAAGACCAATGGCGATGGTATAGTTACTCTCATCGTGCAGGAAGGTCAGCGCTGTCATATACTCATTCCAGGTGCCCATCACATTGAGAAGTCCCACCACAAACAGCGAGGGCTTCACCAAAGGCAGGATGATCCGGAAGAAAATAGCAAACTGGGACGCGCCGTCCAGCTCAGCCGCCTCCAGCAGGGAGTTGTTGATACCCCGCATAAAGCCTGTGAGCATAAACACATAAAAGGGCATACCGGTGATGGCGTACATCAGTGACAGGGAGATCAGGTTATCCGTCAGCGGGATGCCGAAATTTACTGTGATCTCCTCCGACATATAGTAAAGAGGCACCAATGTCAGAACACTGGGGATCATCATGGCGATCATATAAAATTTTTCCAGTGCCCGGATCCCTCTGCCCCTGAATTTTGCCAGGGCATAGGCTGTGGTGCTGACCACCACCAGGCAAATCGCCAAGGTTACCAGAACTGTCACGATACTATTGGAAAAGTAAGCGCCGAAGTTGCCCTCATTCCAGGCATCCACAAAGTTATCCCACTGCGGTGTCTTGGGAAGGGCAAAGGGCTGGGTGAAAAATTCCTGATCGGTCTTCAGGGAGGTGTACAGCGTCCAGATCACAGGGAACGCCACGATGACAGCCCAAAGAATAAAGAAAACACGGATACACCAACGGCCAACGATCATACCCTTGGTATCCTGGATTTGGTTGCGTTTTTTACTCATTCTCCGTCATCTCCCTTCGACATAACTTTGTTGGCTCCCAGGGAGAACGCCGTTGTGATGATCAGCATAATAATGGCAGCCGCGTAGGAATAGCCGATCCGGGGATCATAGCTTTCATAGCCGTACATATAGACGAATTTGCCCATAACCACGGATTTGTCGTTCACATTGCTGCCCATCAGCGCCTGAACCATACCAAAGTTGGCGGCAAAGGACTGGTACAAAATGGTGACCACCATAAATTTGGTCTGCCGCCATACCGCGGGCATAGTGATCGACCAAAGCTGACGCCATTCCCCGGCGCCGTCCAGCCGGGCAGATTCATACAATTCCTTGCTGATGCCGTTGATGGCGGTGATCATAACCAGCATAAACAGACCCACGCCGCACCAGCTTGCCACAAAGGAAACCACCCCCAGGGGATGCTCATAGAGCCAGCCCGCCTTGGGAATGATCTCGGAAAGTCCCACACCCTCCAAAATGGGGTTCAGGATGCCAAAATTGGAATCAAGGACAAAGTTCCAGATAACCGCAATGATAATGGTAGACAGAACATTGGGTATGTAAAACAGAAACCGGTAAATACTGGATTCAAATTTCCGAAAACGCAGTCTTGTCAGGGAAACAGCAAACAGGACTGTCAGGCTGCAGATCACCACTTCCTTCACCAGAATAATGATGAAGTCATTTTTGATCGCAGCCAAAAATTCCGGATCGCTTAACAGCTCAATGTAGTTGTCAAAGCCCAGAAAGGTCATATCACCGTAACCGGAGAAATCAAAAAAGCTGGTATACAGCGATTGCAGAATGGGGATGACAGAATAGAAAATATACAGCAGCAGCGGGGGCAGACAGAACACCAGAAAAAACGCTGTTCTGGACTTATCTGCCCGGATGCGGCCGGGTTTTGTCAATTTTGACATATGGATTCAGTCCCTTCTTGCGAAACACGGCGGCAGATCTATCAAAATAGGATGACCTGGGCTCCCTCGTTTATGTAATGCCACTTAGTTAGCATATCCTGTCATTCCGAGCCAGCTTTGCTGGCGTGGGAATCTCTTGGTTCAAGGCTGTTACTTTGAGATTGCCACGCCCCTTGCGGGGCTCGCAATGACACTAATTTACTGACATTGCTCGTTTTGAGGGAGGCAGGAACTGTTTGATAGATGCCGCCGGCGTTTTATCAGCCGTTCTTTTTATCGGTGGCCTTTTTCAGAGCCTCGATTGCCTGGTCAACGGTGTACTCCTTGGAAACGATCTTATTGATCACATCATTGACCGTACCGTCCACGCTGCCCCAGGAGGTACCCGCTTTGGCAACCAGCGTCACATCGTCAGAATTGATCATATCGTTGACCTGCTTGGCAGTATCGGTCAGGTTCGCGGTGGACATATCCGTTGTGGTAGCCACAGGGACAGCACACTTCTCCGCAAAGACCCGGGAGATCTCATCGGTATACAGGAATCGGATAAACGCCTCCGCGGCAGCGGGGTTCTTGGCATTTTCCGCAATGCCTATGCCGTTGGCGGTGGCGATGATGCAGGCGGGCTGATCCGCGTCGTGCATCACAGAGGGATAATACCGCATTTTAAAGCCATCCGGGGTGGAATCCTTCATTTCGGTTTCCAGCCACAGACCGTTGGGGATCAAAACCGCCTCGTGGTTCAGCCAGGACACCTGGCTGTTGATGTGGTTCATAGAAAGACCTGCCAGGTCAAAATAACCGGCATTTGCCAGATCCGCAAATTTTTGCAGTGCGCTTCTGAACCGCTCATCGCTCCACACAGAGGAATCCGATGCTGTACAGACATCATAGAAAAAGTCCAGATCATTGCTTTCCACAGCGGCAGCAGCCACAGCAGGCATCAGGAAGCCCCAAACCGCATAGCCGGAGTACTGGCCGGTGTAGATCATAGGATCGATGCCAGCGCCCTGGGCTGTGGTGCAGAAGTTCAAAAGCTCCGTATAGTTTGTAGGAACGCTCCAGCCCTTTTGCTCCATCAGGGTCTCATCGTACCACACGCCATAGGTAGACAGCAGAATGGGAAGCTGGAAGATCTTGCCGGTATCCTCAAACTGGAAGGTCAGACCGTCCTTCAGTTTATCCTTGATCAGTGTATCCGTACCATAAACCGTTGCGGTTTCGTACAATGCGGTCAGATCCTGGAGCTTATTCTCCCGCATCCAGGTTTCGGTGGGGATGTTGGTGCCCTCCAGGAACACAAAGTCAGGAGGATTATCCTTTGCCCAGCGGGTCTTCATCTGTGCATTGACATTGGCATCCATATGGGCAATGATCTCCAGATCGGGATGGAGCTTCTGGAACTCAGCAATGGCATATTCCCATGCCTCGCTGCCGTAGCCGCCCACAAAGATCTGCAGTTCAAAGGAGCCCAAAAGCTGGGCTTCATTCATTTCGTTGTATACAATGTCCTCAGGGTTGGTGGTAGGAGGCGCTTCCCGTTCATTTGATCTGTTACCGCAGGCTGCCATGGACAGCAGCATAGCCAGTGAAAGTACCAATGTAAGAATCCTGGAAATTTTCATCATACTATCTCCTATCTTAATTTCATTTGCCGTGGCCTTGGGGACATTTTTATCCCCAAGGCATTTTTTACTGTTTTTTCCGCTTGCGCAGCACCAGTGCCACAATCACCGCGATCAGGATGAGCAGTGCCGCCCCGCTGCCGATCAGCACCGGCAGGAGCCAGTTGTTTTGCGGATCCTGTGCAGGCTGCGGTGTCACATCTGCCCCAGGTGCATCCTCCTCAGAACCGTAGGAAGGACTGAAATGGGCAAGCACGGTGTGGCTTTCCTGAATATCTGTGAAGGTGTAGGAATTGCCCTCCAGGGATATCTTATGACCGTCCAGCAGCAGATAGCTCAGACGGTAGCCCGCATCTGCCTCCACGGTGAAGCTCAGGCTTTCACCGGGCTTCAGCTCTGTCAATCCCTTATTGCTGACCGTACCGCCGGCATTCTGACCGATATAGACCTGAACGGTTTCCGGCTCTGTGATCCGGAACAGGCGGGTCTCCTTACCGCTTAAGGTCACGGTAAAGGAATCGGTATTGGTGGAAATGATCTTTCGGTTAAACACATCGTAAACAGTGTAGTTTCCGGGCAGCTCAACAGTTCTTTCACCGGCAAAGATGGAATGCAGCGCCACATAGTTGTTGTTGGCGTAGATCACATCGGAGCCGGAATCGGTGTAGATATGACCGCCTACCTTTTTCAGCATATTACGGAACATCACCTGCGGCATATTGGGCACCGCGGAATAGACCGATGTCCAGCCGTCCATCTCCTTCACCGCCAGAGATACCTGACCGGCGGGTGTGCCATCGGAGGAGGAGGTGGTGGAATGGTACGCCAAAGGTGTTACGGTTTTATCCGTGACCGCAATGACCGGGGACATGGTATCGTAGGATTCTACGCCGTAGGGCTGCCCCTCATTCATTCCCTTGGTCAGCCAGTGGGAATTATCGAACACCACCGATGTGGCGATCTGCTTACGCTTGGTGCTGACAATGGAAAGATCCATACCGATGATCTCCTCCATCAGGGCAAGCTCTGTCTTTTCCCCGTTGGCAATGCCGTCGGTGAACTGCCAGACCAGGATATTTCCGTCCTTTTGCAAGGCTCTTACCGCTTCCCGTTCTTCCTCAGTGATGTTGGTGGTGGCAAGGAAAATATAGATCTTATACTCCGGCACCAAGCCGTCTGCCAGATCATCCAAAAGGTAAATGTCATACGAGCCGCCGCAGTAGCCCAGCTCCTTAAGCTGCTCGATATAGATGGAATCATACAGCGTGTGGTTCAGGTACTGGCTCTCCCAGGGAATCAGCATCTGGGATTCTCCGTCTACGATCAGGGCGATCTCCGCCACGCTTTCATTGTTAAGTCCCAGGGAAAGTGTCATTTCCTCATACATCTGACCAATGGCACCATAGTACTGGTCATCATCGAAGAAGTCCCACATCAGGTTGTAGAAGGAAACACCCATACCCTTGCTGAGAATGTAGGAGAAGTTTCGCTTGATCTGCTCCACAGACTGCTGATAGGTTCTCGTCCAGCCCACGCCGGCTCTGCCATCCTGACCCTCTGCCATTTCCTTCCGGTTCAGGCGGCTGTCCTCCTCAACCACCCACAGCTTTCCGTACAGATCCAGGGAATCCACCGGGCCCATAAACTGAGCTGTTTCACCGATTTCACGCATACCGTACATCCAGGGGCTCTTAATAAAGTCGATGTACTCCGACTGGAGCATTCTCTGGAAGTACACATTGGATACCGCGGAGGAGAATTCATAGCCGCCGCCGGGGAAGAAGTAGCCGCCGTAGGTGCCTACGATCAGCCGGTCTTCGATATGGTCGTCCACCAGCTTGCAGAAATACTCAATGGTATCCGCCTTCAGCTCTGCCATATACAGCTCGTAGTCCATAAAGTCAGGCATATCCTGAATGGTGGCAACCGTATCCCAGTATTCGTCGGCACGATCCTCCCTGGCAGGGGGCATAACCGTTTCCAGAGTCACGGTGCTGTCGCCCCAGGCTTCCTGCAGAGCTTCATCGGTGCCATACTTCTCTGTCAGCCATGCACGGAAGGCGTTGATGCCGCATTCGGAGAAATCGCCCACATCGGTATAGATGCCGGAGGATGCCCACCAGTTCCACTCCAGGGTGTAGCCGCCGGTGACCTTAAAGCCAATGATGTTGTTGGCATAGGGCTGGCTCATCATATGATCGATCGCTGCCAGCATAATTTCGCCGGATTCCTTTTTCCACTTTTCCGACGCGAAGCTGGCATTGGTCTTGGTGACGCTTTCCTTGGAAAGGGCAGCCAGCTCACCGGGATTTTCCTCCATCCACCACTGGGGCGCATTGAAGTCCAGGGCAATGATAAGCTGTGCCTCCGGGTTGCCTGCCAGGGTGTCCAGCATCATAGAGTCCACCAGGTCAGGCACAAAGCCATCCTTTGTCCATATGTCACCGTAGATGTTATTCAGGAAGATATACGATACGATGGTATCCACACCCACCTCAGCGAATTTGGTGACGATGTGCTCCTCAAACTGAGAGGGACGCTCCGGGCGGGCATACCACAGCGGTGCCTTGGGCTCACCGTTGACGATCATAGTCGCCTTGCCATTGATTACCTCCACAGAGGAAGTGGTAGTCAGCGGACGCTCGATCTGCACCACATCGATATAACCCACCTTGTTGTTAATGAAGTAGTCGCTGACGATGGACACTGTGCTTTCCAGTTGTACGGTATAGGCACCTTCCGCCAGGAACATGGGGATCTGCATTTCAAATTCCGCGGTAAATTCCTCGCCCACAGGCCAGTCATCGGTGGTCTTGCCGTTTGCCACCGTCATTACGCCGGAGCAGATCCGGGAGGTGGTATTCCGTTTCCAGATATTGACCTGGAAGGAATTGGTGGTAGGCAGCTCCTTTTCCAGCAAAAGCTGGGCAGTGACCGTTACTGTATCACCGGCGGTGATATCTTCATCCGGGAAGGTAAATTCGTTACTGAATATCTTAAAATCGGAATACTCCGTGGGATCGAAGTCCAGATCGCCCCATCCGCCGCCGCCAATGGAGGCAAATTCATCGGCGTGTACCCACAAAGGACAGGTAGAAATGTCGTAGTCCACGTGCATCCAGTTCATCCGATCCTCCTCTGTCCACAGAGGATTGGGGGTGGGGGTGATCTCGTCGGACAGGCACTCCGCCGCAATCATGGTATCAGAGGTGGAATAGAACCGCAGGGAGCTTTCATCCTCCATCTTGACGATGCCGTCAAAGAGCAGGCCGTACAGATAGATATTATTGAACATATCCACGGCGATCACATTCTTGCCCTGGGTCAGATATTCGGCAATATCCACGGTAACAGGCAAGTCCCAGGTATCGCCGGTACGGGTCTCCTCATAGACCTGCATACCGTTGATATAGAGGGTAAACCTGTCGTCGGCTGTGATCTGCATTTGTGCGCTTTCAATGGGCTTATCCAAATTGATCTCTGTCCGGGTAAAGTAGTGCCGTTCCGTAAAGGGATGGGGTGAATTGGAGATCCGGGCAGTTTCATCCGGGTGGGTCAGCCACTTGCCTGCCCAGGTGATGCCGTTATAAGGCTCGCCGGATTGATGCAGAGTGATATTTTGGATGCATACGCTGCCGTTGCCGCCGGTCTTTCGCAGGATCAGGCGGTAATATACGGCGCTGAGGGATTCAAAGTTTGCTTTCAGCTCCTGATCCGTTCCGCCGGTATTCAGCTCCAGGACAACAGGCTGTCCCGCCACCGTGCCATTCCAGTTCACAGCCTCCATAATGAGCTGACCGGTGGCCGTGCCGGTGGTGAACACATTGGCAGCCAGGGTGTATACATAGTCGGTCTTCAAGCTGTACAGCTTGGTGAAGATCTCCACATTGGAGCTTTCGTTGCCGGTCAGGCTCATCTGACCGTTGACCTTGGCTTCACCGGTGCCGGTGATCTCGCCCTTTTCCCAGCCGCCGGGCAAGCCCGTGGTGACGGAGGGATCCTTGAAATCCTCAGAATAGATCAGGTTATCACTTTCCGTGTAGTTATAAACGGTAATATCATCGATCAGCATATCGTTGCAGGTACCGCCTACACGCAGGCAAAGCTGGATATAGTTCACACCCTTGGGCACCGTCCAAACCATTTCATAGGCATCCCATTGGCTCCACTCCCCGCCGGCATTGGTCACACGCTCCTGACCGTACATGGCGTTGACCATCTTTGTGGTATCGACTACGGTATCTCCGTAACCGAAGAAACACATGGAGAAATGACCGGAAACCGCGTTGCGGCTGGCAATATGCGCCACCACCTCGATCTTATCGCCGGCAGTGACCGGGATGGTCTTCTGACTGAACACGAAGGAGCAGTCCAGCTCGCCGTTTTCACGTACAACACGCAGAGCCTGATCGCCGCTGTATACATTTTCTGAGTAGACACTCATAGAGCTCTTGGACAAAACACCGTTAAAGTCCCAATTCAGGGGGATCTTGCCCACGGAATACTCGAAATCCAGGTTAGGATCAGAAATCTTGGAGGTTTTTGTCAGAGCTACATTATCCACATAGGCTGTGTAGCTGCCGCTGGCGCGGAAACAGAACATCACCTGAATGTAGGCGCAATCGGCTGTGGTTTCAAAGATCGCGCCAAACTCGCTCCAGTTAAAGTGTCCTGTGGCGTAAGCGTTGGTGGGCCAGTAAAATGCCTTGGTCTCATCGCTGACGTTGTCGCCGCTGGCAGTCTTTTGGCGCAGCATCATCAGGATCTGGTCACCGCTGGCTGCCCGTGTGGTCGCCGCGTCATAGGAGAAATAGTAGGCACTGGAGGGATCTACCGGCAAAAGGGTAGATACCACGTAGATTTCCGTTGTGGTGCTGTTGGATTTTTGCACCTTCAGTGCGCCGGAGCCATCCTTGGAGCCGGTAGGCTCTAAGGTAGCCTTATAGTTTCCAAAGGCACCTTCCACATTGGTCTGATAATTTCTTTCATAGGTGGTCCAGTTCAGGGGGATCTCGCCGGCTTCGCCCAGCTCAAAGTCCAGGTTCGGCTCCAGGCTGCTGCCCAGCACCTTGTAGGTAATGCGATCCATCCAGAACTGTGCGCCCTGATTGGATGCCTTTGCCTCCAGACGGAATGTAATGTATTGGGTGTTGGAGCCGGTGGAATAGGTGGTTTTATACTCCTTCCACTGGCCGGAGGCATCGGTCACATAAGCGCCATTCATCCACTGGGTAGCGCCGTCAGCCGTGCCATCGGCCTGATAGCACTTGACAGAGGGGTAAATGCAGCCATTTTCTCCATCCATCTTTGCCCAGAAGGAGAAGCTGTATGTGGTATTCGGCTCTACCTTGACCTTGATGCTGTCCATTACCGCTGTCAGGCTGTTGGCGGTGCTGTTTTGCGGCACATCCTGATTCAGCACCACGTGCAGGCAGTTGCCATCCTCCACGCCGGTGCCCTCCTGGTGCTCCACGGTATAGGCAGTGCTGACAGCACTATCCGATACAGCAGGATCATTCTTGGCTGTCCAGGTGGTCCAGTTCAGGGGCATTATCCCATTGGGATCCTTCAATTCAAAGTCCAAATTGGCGGGATCGCCCTGATCCACCAGTTCAATCAGAGATACGGTGGCAGGCTTATCCACCGCGCCGTAGTACACACGAAGCCACTCCACACCGGCGGGCACACTGAACAGCAGTCCCTCCTGCCCTACTTCCATTCTTTGCAGGGCACTGTCGTGGCTGCCACCCTCCAGAACCATCACACCGTCGGTGCCGGTGTACTGGGCAAACAGGATCTGTCCTTCTTCCACCTGATACCGCAGCGACTGCATAACAGAACCCGTTTTCAGGCTGATTCCTTCGCCATCCTGCACCGCTGTGCCTTCTATGATCCAGCCGGGAATGCTTAAGGTTGCCGCACTCTCAAAATCGCCGCCGTCAATCAGGTTGACGGATTCATCGGGGTAGATCCCACCGGGGGTCTTAACGCAGAAATCGCCCCGGTACTGCAAAAGCTCATTGCCGGCAGCATCCTTCAGCGTCACATTATCTATGTACAGATCGGATACGCCCCAGTCGGCTGCCACGATGTTGAGCTGGGGCAGATTTGCCGTAAAGGTCATTTCATAATAAGTCCAATTGGCGCTCAGGCTTTCCGATGTACCGATGATCACACCGTCACCGTTGCCGTACATCGCCAGCACTCTGCCGGAATTGGAGGTGCCCTTGACCCACAGTCCCAAGGTATACTGCTGCCCGGGAATCATACCCGCATGGATGGCAACGCCGGTATTCTTGCCGGAATTGCTCTTTAAATGCAGAGCGCCTCTATCCTTATAGCCCTCGGAAACTACCTCACCGTAATGGCTGTCCTTTGCCCAGGCCGCCCAGGTGCCTTCCTGGGGATTGCCGGTGGGATAGAAGGTTGCCCAATAGGGGCTGTTGCATACGCCGTGAGCGGCGTAGCTTTCCGTATCCAGAAATACCGGCTCTGTTTCCACAGGCTCTGTAACCTCCGGCACAGTCACCTCGCCATTGGGATCCTCCACACAGAAGTCGCCCCTGCCCTTCATCAGGTCATTGCCGGTACTGTCCTTCAAGGTGATATGATCGATATAAATTTCCGTATTGCCCCAGTCTGCCGCCAAAATATTGATCTGGCTTAAGGAGGCGGTAAAGCTTACAGAATACTGGCTCCAATCCGGGGTCAGCTTGGCAGATTCCGCAATGATGATCTGATCGCCGTTGGCATACATAGCAAGGACTCTGCCGGAATTGGAGGCGCCCTTTGCCCAGAAGCTCAGGGTATACTGCTGTCCCGGGGTCATTCCCGCGTTGATGGCAACGCCGGTATTTTTACCGGGCGCGCTGACAAGATGCAGAGAGCCGGGATCATTTTTGCCATCGCTGGCAATTTCGCCATAGTGGACAGAATCCCAAGCCGCCCATGTACCGCTGTCCGGGCTGCCGGTGGGGAACATCGGCACCCATTCCTCGGTATAGCTGCAGGCATAGGCATCTGCCTTTTTGCTTGCATCCAGGGATGTGGGGATCATGGGTACAGAAGGCTCCGTACCCGGTGCAGATGCTGTGCCCTCCTTACAGAAGTCGCCATAACCGGCAAGCAGGTCGCTGCCGTTTGCATCCGTTAGGGTGATATGATCCAGATAAATGCTGGTATTGCCCCAGTCTGCCGCCAAAATATTGATCTGGCTTAAAGAGGCGGTAAAGCTTACAGAATACTGGCTCCAATCTGCGGTCAGCTTGGCACTTTCCGCAATAACCACCTGATCGTCGTTGGCATACATAGCAAGGACTCTGCCGGAATTGGAGGTGCCCTTTGCCCAGAAGCTCAGGGTATACTGCTGTCCCGGGGTCATTCCCGCGTTGATGGCAATGCCGGTATTTTTACCGGGTGCGCTGACAAGATGCAGGGAGCCGGGGTCATTTTTGCCATCGCTGGCAATTTCTCCATAGTGGACAGAATCCCAGGCTGCCCAGGTGCCGTTATCAGGATTTCCTGTGGGATACATAGCTACCCACTCTTTGTAGCTGCAGGCATAGGCATCTGTTTTCTTGCTTGTATCCAGGGTAATGGGCACCAGGGTATTTTCCGGCTCCGTCTCCTCCGGCGCTTCGTCTACCTGGCAGGGATGGACTTTTACGTTATCCATTGCCATTGTGTCGCCGGCAGTGCCGGAAAACTGTACACGAATGCAGAAGAAGGCGGCATCCTCCGAAACAGTCAGATAGCCCTTGACCTGTGTCCATTCCGCATTTTCGCAAAGAATGTCCGGTTCCCAATAACCGACCTCATTGCCTGCCCCGTCATAAAGCACGCCGCCTACTGCGGCAGAGCCGGTGGTTTTCAGTTCCATCGTGATCTGATAGGTGCTGCCGGGAGTTACCTCCAAGGCAGGGCCCTGCAGCAGGCTGTCACTGTCTGCCTTGGTAAGCTGTAAATGTTTGCCGTTATCGTCCACGACGATCTTCATTTCATCGGTGCTCTGAGAATTCAGTGTCCAATCCAACTCACCGTCTTCCTGGCTGGCGCCCTCAAAGCTGCCATTGAACTCCGATAAGGACAAATAAGCATAGCTGGTATCCTCAAAGCCGCTGTTCAGCACCCGGTTGGCAGTTCCCAGGGAAAGGCTGCCGTCGCCGGTGAAGTTACCGACACCGCCCAGCATATCGTTGCCTTCACTGTCTAAGACCTGGACATTGTCAATGGAAACGTCGCAGGCATAGCCACCGCCGTTCATAAAGATGTACAGGTGATTCCGGGTTGCGGTGATGGGCAATGTGATCTCATACCACTGATCCGGGTCAGGGCAGGTGCCGCTGGGGCCAAAGGTCGCCACCACAGGATCGTTATGACCGTAGATCTGCAAGCCGCCATAGGTTTGCGCGGCGTTGCCCTTGACCCACATCTTGATGGTGTATTCCTCACCGACCACCAGATTAGAACCTACTGCGATACCAATGTGCTCATACACATTGTTCCGCAGGAAACGAACCGCTCCCTTATCTTCCTTGCCCTCAGCTACAAACTGCGCAAAGTTAAAGCCGTTGGGATCCCGGGTCATATCCCGCTGCTCCGCCCAGTCGCCGCCGGGGGTGATTACAGGGTAAAACAGCGACCACTGACCCTCCACGCCGTAGCCGTCACCCATCACGCCTACAAATTCAGGCAGATCGGTGTAGGTACGGATATAGGCATCATCGGCAATATATGTACCGGATGCGCCGGTGGATAGCTGCAAACGCACTGCCATTACATTTTCAGGCACCGTCACATCGGCAGCAAGCTCTATAAAATCGCCTGTGCAGGTTTTGGTATCCAATAAAATGCCGTCACCAACAGGAGTATTGCCTGAAGCATCGGAATATGTCAGCAAAAGCAGGGAGGCAGGACAGTTTTCCGGGGCATTCACCCAAATACCCGCCCGGAGCTGCTCGCCGGGAGTCACGGCCATCAGGTCTGACTGTAAAACCCCGCCGGTATTTCCCTCCGGGGTGATTTGGGCACCGTTGCCGGTTATACCCGCAGCCACCTCCCAGCTACCGCCGGTAAGCGTCCAATTATCAAAGCCCATAAACGTGCTGTCGTTTTGGCCCTCCCCTGCTGCCAGAGAAACGGCTGGTAAAAACTGCAGGAGCATCACCAGTGTCAGCAGAAGGCTCACTGTGCGGCGCATAACGCCATTTGCTATGTTCTTCATTGTGCTTCCTCCTTTGATGACTTAGGAAAATAGGAATTTTTCCACCTATAAAGCTATTCGAGTATAGTATAGCAAATCCGCATTTTTCTGTCGCCCCCTTTTTTTGTGCAAAAGGGTTTCTTTTTTTTACCATTTTGTCAAAATCGCAAAAAATTCCGATATATTTCTATGCAGTATTGCCTATTTTTTCCAAAGACCATCCGTGTAAATGATTGTTTAGCACACGAACCGTAGGGGCCGATTGAGGCACATCGGCCCCTACTACATTGTAACAGCTTATTATGTGAGATTGTCACGCCCCTTACGGGGCTCGCAATGACACAACGTTTTAGCTGTTACAAAGTACTACGAGTGCGTTGTAATCGGTTAGCAAGCTATATACAAAAAGTAAGGGACGGAGGCTCCGTCCCTTACCATTGGTATATCAGATTTGGGAATAGCTCTTTGCAGCCAGGTGGTAGTTATACATTGCCCTCAGCAATGCCTTGAGGCTGTCTGATCCCTTTTGGCTCATACGCACGATGTAGTCCATCGGGCTGTATACCACGATCAGAGTATCGCCGGTTGCGTCGGTCACAGTCAGCTTTATTTGTCCATCCAATGCCTGCAGCACAATTCCATCAATCTCCACGCAGTATTTTCCGTCCTTTTCCACAGCCGTCAGCGTCTGACCGTTTGCAGCAAAGCTGCAGCCGGTGCTGTCACCGTCAAAATAGAACCGCACAGCGATCCTGGAGCGGAACACTAGGGACGCACCGTAGAAATTCAAGCTGTCAGAGGTATCTGTGACTGCCATACCCTGCGATGTCTCGGGAACTGCCTGCTCCCCTGCCCCGGTAATGCCGGCATTGGCAAGGGTATCCGTCTGGTAGGCAAAATAGGTCTGTGCCGCCGCACCGTAACCCAGCATTTGCGTAACCAGGGCCTTAGTAGTGTCATCGTAGTCACCGGCAAGGATCGCATCGGCATACTGCCGCACGGAATAGCTGCCGGTTTCTATGACTGTATCACCGATGGCAAGCTGGAAGGTGACCGTATCCGTCATCTGTGCTGCTGCCAGGTCAATGGAGAACTTATAATTGCCGGTAGCTTCATCCAACTGACCAGGCTTGCTGACCAGCTTTTCCTCTCCCACCGTCAGGCTGACTGTGGTATTTTCCAGGTTGGTCTCATCCGCGGCCACATAGAAGTGCATATCCAGGTCATCGCTCAAGGTCATAGACAGACCGTTCAGAGCTGTGGGCGTTGCGCCGGTCAGTGCCGCGTGTGCCTGGAATGCGGCTGCCTGTTCATAGCTGTCAAAGAAGCCGACCCAATCGATCTGCACGGACATTCCGGCAATTTCAATGCTGTTGTAGGTCTCACCCTTGATATAGCTCATAGGCTGGAAGGTGTGGGTGTCGCCTGCGGTCAGGGTCAGAATGTCGCTAATGTGCCACTTGCCGTCACCGGCATACTGGATCTTCGCTTCATCCATAGCACCAACCAGATTGGCCTCGTCGGTCTTATACCTGACCACCGCATAGGCAGCCGTGGCCTCGGGGATGGAGAAGGATACAGGCTGTTCCACGCCGGTGTAGGTGATGATGCCGTTTTCGTTTACGACAGTCATATCCTCGGTGGCGGTAAGCTGTGCGTCGGCAGCCACGGTGGAGGCACCCACGGACACATCCCCGATGGTGGCCTGACGGATGGCATAGTTCAGCTCGATATTCACACTCAAATCCTTGAAGTATTCCGCCCCTGTGCCGTAAGCATAGTAGGGAACCAGCTCGTCGGTATGGGAGGTGGAGGAATAGGAGACAGTACCGTCCTCTGCTACGCTTATGCCGCCGGTCTCATGGTCAGCGGTAATGATCAGCAGGGTGCCGGGGTTGGCATCCACATAGTCCATAGCTACCTTGATCGCATCATCAAACGCCAGCGTTTCCAGGCGGGTATCGATCTCGCTGTTGGCGTGACCGGCCAGGTCGATCTGACTGCCCTCGATCATCGTGAAGAAGCCATCCTCGTTCTCCAGAAGCTGGAAGGTCTTGGCAGTCATTTCTGCCAGCGTGGGATCGGTGGCGGAATTCTCCTTCACATAGGACATATTGCCGTCCTGATACAGGCCCCACAGCTTGCCGGAGGTCACGGCGTTCATTTCGTCGGCAGTGGTAGCATAGGTGTAGCCATACTGGCTCTGTGCCAGCTCGGTCAGGGTCATGGCAGTGTTGTTTTCATCTACGACCTTGGCGGTCATATAGCTCCTGCCGCCGCCCTGGACTACATCCACGCCCAGCGACAGGATATCCAGAGCGATGGAGGTGAAGTTACCACGGGCGCTGGTATGGGCAGCAAAGGCCGCGGGGGTGGCATCGAGCACATAGGTGGTGGTCACCAGTCCCAGCTTTTTGCCAAGCTGCTTCATATACTCGCCTAAGTTCATAACCGGCTCCAGGTTCTCGGTCAAACCCAGCACGGTATTCTTTGTCAGGTAGCCGGTTGCCAGAGCCGTACCTGCGGCGGCGGAATCGGTGATGTCGCCGTAGAGGTTGGTGGTCTGTACCGCACCAACTACACCGCCCAGGCTCTCGATGGTATCCATATACAGGGTAGGGCGGGTCAGGCGGGCCACTTCCAGTGCTCCGTAGCCCATACCGTCGCCGATCATGAAGATGATATTCTTGACCTGACCCTCACCCTTGACGGAGGTATCATAGTCGGCATAGCTGTTGCTGTCCTGGGTGGACTGGGTCTTGCCGGTGATATCCCGGCCCAGGCATATATCGTCTACACAATAGTAATATTCGCTGGAATCACCCTCGCCGGTGGTGGCGATCTTACGGAACTCCAACTGAATGTCGGTCACATTAACAAAATCGGAGATCACCGTACTGTTGTCCCCGGCAGCCAGCAGCCCCGTCACATCCAGTGGGATGGACAGCCAGCCGGCAAACTGCTTAGGTACGCTGATTGCGCTATTGTCGCCATATCCGGAATTGTTGTTTGTGCTGCCGTAAACCTCTGTGCCGTCCCTACGGATCAGCTTCATGGCAGAGGCATCAAAGTAGTTCACCGTATCCTCACCGGTCAGCAGGACGCTGACATCCACGGAAACGTGGCTGGGATTGCTGATCCACATCCGCAGATAGCGGTAGTCGTCCGCTTTTTCGTTGAAGGTTGCTACCCAGCTATTCCGGTTTGCGGTATAGCGGTGGAGGTAAGAGGGGTTGATTCCGTCGTAGCTCCAGGTGGCCTGCATAGCGTTGCCGGTCTCCGCTTCCTCGGTATTCAGGGTCAGGGTGGGATCGGAAGCGCCTTCTACGGAAGCTTGCCCGGAAACGGAGATCAGGTCACTCTCTGCCACATCATTGAAGTCCAAAAGGGAGACGCTGTCTGCTATTCTGTACTCCTCGGTGCAGAAATCACCGTAGCCGTCCAGCAGGTCTGTACCGCTACTGTCCAGCAGTGTGATGTTGTCCAAATAGATATTGGTATTACCCCAGTCGGTCGCTACGATATTGAGCTGTGGGATGGTGGCAGTAAAGGTGCATTCATAGTAGCTCCAATCGGAGGTCAAGGCCGTGGAGGCCGCAATGATTGCAAGGTCTCCGTTGGAATACAGCCCCAAAACCTTGCCGGAATTGGTGTTGCCCTTTGCCCACAGGCCCAGGGTGTAGCTTTCACCCACCACCATATCCAGGCCAATGGCTACGCCGGTATTTTTATAGCTGACGCTCCTTAAGTGCAGAGAACCTCTGTCACGGTAGCCTGCGTCTGCGATCTCGCCGTAGTGGGTGTCATCCCAGGCGGGCCAGGTGGTGCTGTCAGGGCTGCCGGAGGGATACATTGGAGTCCAAACATACTTGGGCGCTTCGTACGCACTTGCCATTGCCGAAGCATCCAGGGTCATCACACCCTCCAAAGGCTCCGGCTCTCCCTCATAAACCGTGCAGAAATTACCGGCACCGCAGAGCAAATCATTGCCATCGGCATCCAAAAGCTGCACATTGTCTATGTAGTAATCCGCGCCGTTGACATACTTACTGACTTTCAGTACAAACATAGAAGCATTGGCGGTGGTAGTGACCTCGTAGCTGCACTCGGTCCAGTCTGTCAGGGATTTTACGCCTGCCACATTCCGGAACTGCAGGAAGGGGTCGGCATTGCCGCTGACATAGAACTTATTGGCATTAGCAGTATCAGTATTACCCAGGTCAGTACCCTTAATGTTATACTTCAGCGTATAGGTACCGGCTGGGATCTCTTTGGTTTGCAGATTGATCCGCATATCCTCGGTGCCGGTGACACCGTCGGTCTGATAAACATGGATGGAGCCTACATCGTTGGCACCGTCGGCCGCGATCTCAATGTACATATGGTCGGTGGCGGCATAGCCATTGCCGTTGTACCACTGGTAAAATTCTTCCGGCTCACTGCCGTAGAGCGTGGCGGGAATGGTTTCACCGATCTCCGGCGGCTCAGTAGGCTCTGTTGCCTCAGGCTCAGTCACTTCCGGCTCCTCTGTGACCGCAACGCAGAAGTTGCCGGCACCCTTGAGCAGATCGTTGCCGTTTTCATCCAAAAGCTTTACATTGTCCACATAGCAGTTGATTCCGCTGACATACTTGCTGATGCCCAAGACAACATAGTCGGAAACCTCTGAAGTGGTGATCGTTTCAGAAAGTGCTGTCCATTCGCTGACAGTCTTTGCACCTGCCAGATTGCGGAATTGGGTGGTAATATCGGGTTCCTCATTCAGATAGAACCGGCAGGCGTCATTCAAGGTAGTAATGCCCAAATCGCTGCCCTTAATGTTGTATTTCAGCGTATAGGTGCCTACGGGAATACCGTCGGTCTTCAGGTGCACACGCATATCCTCCGCGGCAACCACGCCATCGGTCTGATAAATATGCACAGCACCTACATCCTCGGCACCTTCGGAAACGATCTCGATGTACATATCACCGGAGACAGTATAGCCGTTTCCGTTGAACCATACATAGTTGCTATCCGGGGCAGATGGCGCTATGGTAGCTGCCTTGTACGCCGTGTCCACGGTTTTTTCCACGCAGAAATTGCCGGCACCCTTGAGCAGATCGTTGCCGCTGTCATCCAGAAGCTTCACATTATCCACATAGCAATCAATGCCGGAAACATATTTGCTGATGCCCAGCACAAACAGGCCGGAACCGTTTTCTGCGGTGACCGTTTCAGAAAGGGTCGTCCACTGAGAAAGGGTCTTGTTTCCTGCCAGGTTGCGGAATTGGGTCGTCGCGTCAGAATCGTTATTGAGGTAAAACCGGCAGGAATCGTTCAAGGTAGTAATGCCCAGATCACTGCCCTTGATGTTGTATTGCAGCGTATAGGTACCGTCAGGAATCTCTTCAATGCTCAGGAACAGGCGCATATCTTCCGCAGCAGCCACGCCGTCAGTTTGATAGATATGAAGCGCGCCTACATCGTCCGCGCCCTCCTCGACCACTTGAATATACATTCCGTCAGTGGCAGTATAACCGTTACCGTTATACCATACATAGCCTTGACCGGTATATGCATCCGCAATGGTAACAGGACATACAACTGTTTCCTCCGCGGCATACACTGCCGGGACAGCGGGAACCATTCCGAAAAGCATCGTCAGGCAAAGGATCATACTGAACAATTTCTTCATTCTCGTTTCCTCCTTATGTAAATAAAAAGAAAATTCTTTCTGATTTAAGGCAAGTATAACAAAAATCAAATCCGCTGTCGCCCCAATTTTTTGACTGTTTTAGTAAAACTTTTTGACTTTTATACCCGGGTTTTATACAATGCGCACAAATACGCCTTGCTCAGCATTCAGCCAAACCGGAATTTACCTTCGTATGAGGAGGGAACGCTGCCCACAGCGGTCCGCAAATATTTTTGGCCTCGATGGGCGAAAATATTTCTATTTTGCGTTTTCTAGAACAACATCAGCCCATCGAAGTCTGATTTTGTTACGGAACGCTGAGGGCAGCGTTCCCTACGCACTAATGGTAGTTAGTATGATTTAACAGGTCTGCCGGGAGGGGTTGATCCCTCCGGCAGACCTGTTTTTTATACGATTTGGGCTGCAACAAAGCTCTTTGCCGCCAGATGGTAGTTGTACATTGCCTTCAAAAGTGCCTGCAGCGTATCAGACCCTTTTTCATACATACGAACCATATAGTTCATCGGGCTGTAAGAAACCGCAAGCGCTTGACCGTCCCTGGTAACTGTTACGGTCACTGCTTCCTCCAGAGCATCCGGCGTAATATCCGCCACCTCCACATAGTACATTCCATCCTTTTGTACCAAAGGCAATGTCTTTCCGCTGACCTCTGCGGTGCAGCCGGCAAGCTCACCTGTAAAATAGAACCGAACCGTGGTCTTGGATTGGAACAGCAGTGCCGCGCCGTAGTATCGAACACCTTCCACAGCACCGGTACACCCCATTTCCGTCTCTGCCCTCTCCGGCACATCCGCCGTACCGGCACCGGCTATCCCCGCGCCTGCCAACACCTGCGTATGATAGCCAAAATAGCTCTGCGCCGCAGAACCATAATTCAGCATTTCCTTAACAAGGGTCTTGGTGGCTTCGTCGTAGTCGCCGTCCAGAATGTAATCGGCATACTGACGGACTGTATAGGTCTTATTCTCCGCCAGGATCCCGTTTATGACCACCCTCAGGTTGATCTGCTCGGTCATCTGCGCTGCGGCCACATTGACACAGACACGGTAAAGTCCGTCCTCCTCTGTCAGCTCCGATACCGGGATGACCTTGGAAATCCCGCCTGCTGTGATATTCACCACCGCATTGGCAGCCTGTGCTTCCTCCAGACGCAAATAGAAATTAACACCGATATCCTCTGCCAGAGACAGGTTCCACTTTTGAATCTCCGCCGCGTCCTCTGCCCCGGAGATCTGCTCTAAGCTTAGGATTGCCGAGAGAGCATCCCCGGTCAAAACAGCATCGGCACCGTCGGTCAGCAGCGCCTGGGTGACGGTATCTGCCGATACGATCACACCTGTGCCGTTTTTCTTCAGCTCTGTGATATCGGCGGAGGCATCCACCAGCACATAGGCATAGCCGCAGCTCTCTGCCGCAGCACTGTCGGCAGTGCAGTCCAGCACCCCACGGATATTTCCGTTGACTGCCAGCACTGTATCCAGCAGCATCCCTTCACCGGCAACCACCCACAGATTCTCTGTCATCCGGGCTGTGACCCATTCAGCCACCGCCTTGGCAGTATCCCCGTCGGAAATGTACAGGCCGTAGTTCAGCTTATGCTCCAATTCTCCATAGAGCCAATCCACCGTGCCGATCAGATTTTCTCCGTCATAAGCATTCAAAACACCGTTTTCCAGCCTTGCCGAAACGATCAGCGAGTGGGGTCTGGCTGAGGTAACGCACTTTACCGTGCCCTCCTGCAGACCCTGAACAAATTCACCCGCAAAGCCTTCCAATTGATTTCTGAAATCCCCATTGACGATCCAATTTGTGCCATCGGCATCGGTCAGCGAGATTCCATCCACATCCACCTGCCCGCCGTATGCCAGCAGGCAGACCTGAATAGCGGCAGTATCACCGGCTGTGGTAAAGGTGTAGCGAACATTTTGCCAATCACAGGTGCCGCTTTGCTTTGCCTCGGTGCCTGTCAGAACCGTCATACCGCCCTGGCTGTCATACAGCCGGATCACCGGGGTCAGCTCCGTGCTTTTGCCGGGGATCCGCGCCATATAAGACAGGGTGTATTCCCTGTTGGCTTCTACGGCTATCGCTTGCTCTGTTTTCAGGATATAGCCGGGGCGCGGCTCGATCCGCACAGCCGCACTGCCGTCTACACCTGCGCCGGATACCTTCTCCACCGTGCCGATGCCGCCGGTCTTCATGGTATAAAAGCCGGTAGGATACGCGCCGTCGGTACCCAATTCAAAATCGCCGTTGGTGACGATGTTTTGGGTGTCGCCCTTTTTCACAATGGAGAAGTTGTCCACATACATCTCACTGCCGTTTACGATCAGATAGACCTCGATGGCAGAGGTTTCCCCATCCATGGTCACATCATAGCTCACCGTCTGCCAGTCATCCACAGGCCCGGCTATGACACCCCCCGGCTGCCACTGGGATTCCCAGGTATCGGAGCCGCCCAGCGCGGAACGGCAGAAATGGATCTGCAGCCAGGTTTTTCCCGCCTGGCTAAGTCCCTTGATCTGATAGGAGATGGTGTAGGTCTGAGAAGGCTCCACTGCCCGTGTGCCGCTGTGCAGGGCATAGGTATGGGTGCCCAGGTTCATATTATGATCCGGCAAAATGGAAACGCCGGTGCCGGAATAGGCAAGTGCATTTTCGGTCACAAGCTCGTCAACCGTATCATTCCCTAAGCCGCTTTGCAAAATTGCCGGAGCATCGGCAACGCCGGTATCGGGTATATAAATATCCACATTGCCGGAATCCTCCGGCGTTTCATTGTATCGCCAGCCATAATGGGGATATTGCTCTGTTTCAAAGGACTGCAGCTCCCGGTACCAGCCCCGGAGTGCGGAATAATGCTCCACCGCCACCTGTGTACCGTCATTTTTAAAGTACAGCATCGTGACCATACCCACGCCGTTTTCCGGGCCGCTCCGATGATCGCCGTCCTTATTCATATACACCAGATCCGTATACTGGGAATTGACCCGGATCTCGGTGATCCGGTTTCCGTGGACACCGGTCTTGTGCTGAACAAGAACATCATCGGTGCTGGTATGGCCGCACATTACCATAAAGATATTTTCGTGCTGGGAGATCAGCTTATCCCACACCTGCTGGGCGTTGTTCACTATGCCGGGATCCGCACCGCCCGGATTCATCTCATTGTCATAGGTGCCGTCCTCGTTCAGATAGACGTGGGTACCCACAATGACCCTGTGGTTGGGATGGCTTTCGATCACATCCGCCGCCCACTCCAGTACACTGTCAGAGGATTCGTAATCGATCACGATATTCAGGTAATCGATACCGCCCGCGGAGAATTCCTTCCAGGCGTTGACAACGCTCCCCTCCTGATAGAAGCCGTCAAGCTGATCGGTGTAGCCGGTCGCTTCCGGGTCGGCAAGATAGGCATTCATACGCACCACCTTATCGTGGTTGCCACGGATCACCGTATAGGGCAGCACACCGTTCAGGCGGAAAAACTGCTCCTGCACCAACTGCCATTCCACCAGATTGTTCGCCTCGTTATGAATGTCGTTTGTGCTGTCGCCCATTCCAAAAACAAACTGGATATTCTTACTGTCCTTGCTGTCAAGAATATAGTCAAACAGGTAATGCAGGTCACCGGGCGTGTAGTCGGTGATATGCTGGATATCCCCCAAAACCGCAAAGGAGTAGTCATAATCCGTGCCAAGCTCCAGAGTTTCATAATCCCGCCAGCTTATCCAGCCTTCCTCTGTTGGCTCCCGCAGCACGATCTGCTCTGCCACCACCTGATTCATCCAATCCGCGATATATGGGGTAATGATCTCGTAGCCCGCTGCATTGGGATGCACACCGTCAGCAAGATACTCGGTGGTATCCACCTTCAGCGCCGCCGTCAGCTCCGCATTATTGTACAGATCCAGATAAGGAATCTGCCACTTGTCGCAGATGGTCTTTGCCGCCGCAACATACTCCGACATATCCCCCAGCTTGCCATAGCCAATGTCGCTATGAAATTGGAAGTTGATGATAAAGCCCACCCGGGCATCCTCAAAATACTGCCGGCAGTAATAGAACAGCTCCTCCAAGCCGCCGGCAAAGGTAGCTGTATCAAAATCCGCTGTCTGGAAGGAATCGGTGACCGCACCCACAGGTGCCTCATCCCAGGCATCATTGACACCTCCGTGCAGGATCACATAATCAAAGGTCTGATTCTGATATGCCTCCAACTGGGCAAGCATACGGTTGCTGCCACGGCAGGTGGATACCGACGCGCCGGATACAGAGGCATTTACAAAATCCATACTGTACTTTTCGCCGATACGGCTTGCCCACGCCCGCTGATCGGAGCCATAGCTGATGGAATCACCGCTGAACAGCACAGAGCTCTGATAAAGCTTGGAGCCGGTAATCGCCGGATCCTCCGGCCCATCCGCTTCCTCTTTAACGCAGAAATTACCCAATCCCGCCAAAAGATCAACGCCGTTGCTGTCTTTCAAGGTGATGTTGTCGACGTAAATATCGGTATTGCCCCAGTCCGCTGCCACGATATTGAGCTGTGTCGTGCCGCAGGTCAGGGTGATCTCATAGTAGCTCCAGTCGGCAGTCAGCTCACCGGAAGCGCCAATGATGGTTGGGTCACCGTTGGCATAGGAGAACAGCACCTTGCCGGAATTGGAGGTGCCCTTTGCCCACAGGCCCAGGGTGTAGCTTTCTCCCTTGATCATATCCACACCGATGGCAACACCCGCGTTTTTGGACGGCGCACTGACCAGACGCAGAGCGCCCTTATCCTGATTTCCCTGGGCAACGATCTGACCGTAGTGGGTGTCATCCCAGGCTGTCCAGGTCGTATCGTTGGGGCTGCCCGCGGGGTACATTACGCTCCACTGGCCGTTGGGCGCGTTATAAGCGCTCGCGGGGCTTTCTGTATTCAGGGTAAGCAGCCCCTCGACACTGTAACAGAAACCGCCATAATCGCTGAGCAGGTCGGTGCCATTTTCGTCTGTCAGTGTTAAGTTATCGATATAAATATCTGTAACGCCCCAGTCGTTTGCCACCAGGATCAGATTGCTCCTATTGGCGGTAAAGGTCTTTTCCAGGTATGTCCAGTTTGCCGGCACGGTCTGACTTGCGACCTCGCCGCAATACTGAGGATTTCCGATGATCGTGCCGTCGCCGTTACCGTACAGGCTCAGCATCTTGTTGGAGGATGCGGTTCCCTTGACCCACATGCCCAGGGTGTAGCTCTCCCCGGACACCATACCGGCATCGATCGCCACACCTGCATTGCGGGAACCGGCACTTTTCATATGCAGCGATCCCGCATCCTGATAGCCGTCAGCTACGATCTCAGCATAGTTGCCGGCGGCAGTATCCCACGCCGGCCAGGTTCCCTGCCAGGAGCCTTGCGCAGCGGTATAATGGCAAAACGGTGTCCAGACACCTGTGTATGCCTGATAAGACTCTGCAATTTTTGTGGTATCCAGCGCCAGCGGATACTGGCCTGTCACCGCGCTGCTGCAGGTCACCTCCTCCAAGGAGAAGAAGCTGCCCACACCTGCCAGAATATCTGTTCCACTGCTGTTGAGAAGCTGTATATTGTCAACATACATATCCGTTGCCCAATTATACTTGCTGAAGCTAAAAATCAGGTAAAAGAACTCCTTAGCTACCTCTACCTCATAGGTTACCTCTGTCCAATCCTCCACCACTGTGGTCTGCAGGATCGCAGAGAGATTGGAGACCTGTCCATCGGTGCCATAGGGATAAAACTTACAGGTTTGATTCTGATACCCGATGTCGCCCTTTACAGAAAGCTTCACCGTATAGGTGCCGGCAGCCTGTCCGCCCAGAAACAAGCCAACAGACATATCGTTATTCGTAACGTTATCCTGATACACGTGAAGGGAGCCGGGATCCGTGAAGCCAGCCTCCGCGATCTCAATATAATTTGCCTTGTCCGTCTCGGTGGAAAAGACAGAACCGTTAATATACCAAGCCCCTTTTGTACCAGTATCTGAGGCTGCCAGAGTTGCTGCTTTTTTCTGCACCACGGTATAGGTATCCGATTCCGCAGAAACTTCTATTGGAAATAATTCCCTTGCCGGTACCATCCCCAAAAGCATCACAAGGCATACCAGTATGCTGATGACCCGTTTCATAAAAATCCTCCTTTAGAATTTGTCTTCCATTCGTTTTAAGGTCAGTATAACAAAAAACAAATCCGCTGTCGCCCCATTTTTTTGACTGTTTCAGTAAAAATTTTTGACTTTTATCCTCGGTTTTTATTCAATGCGCACAAATACGCCTAGCTCAGCAGTCAGCTAAATTGGAATTTAGCGGAACAGTGTAATAATACCTTCCCCCGGGGGGAAGGTGGATTTTGCCATTGTCCCATAAAGACAATGGCAAAAGACGGATGAGGAACGGCGACAGCTGAAAGTCAAGAAAAAGTCTGTTTCTGCGCATAAATCGTAACTTTTC
>JAFTTQ010000118.1 GCA_017466665.1 Oscillospiraceae bacterium | reverse complement strand
ATCGGCCCTAGTGAAAAAGATTGGAAATAGGGCCGATGTAGGCATCGGCCCCTACGGCTGGTGCGCTAAACCATAGGGCACCTCTAAAAACTGATTTTTAGTTGGGTGTCCAAAGATTTTGACACAAATTAAAGTTTGGAAAACGAAGGAATACTTGGTGTATTTCAAGTTTTTCAAACTGAAAAGTTGGGGCAAAAGATCGGGCATCACGGCAAAAAGGAGTTTTTAGAGGTGCCCAATAATTTATCTTTACATAAAACCAGGGAGGGCAACCCCTCCCTGGCAATTATTTCATTCTTTTTTCCAGTGTGGACGAGGATAGGGATGTCAGGTACACCTTATCCATTCCGTATTCCGCCGCCAGCACATAGGCCTTTGGAAGATCGTCGCAGGGGATGACCCTGCCTTCCTTTTCCGCCCGGGCAAGAAATGCCCGTGTCCGTTTGGAGGTAGAGGTATTGTCCATATCAAAAATCCCGATTATTGATTTTTCTCTGACAGCCATATCATTTCCGATAGATAAGTACAATTCAATCCCTCCCATTTTCTTATTTATTCTTTCTTATTTATTATTTTAAAACCGTTTTAAAAAAACGATTAAAGAATAAAGAAAAAATAATAAATAACAAATAAAAATAATAGTTTTGCATTACAAATTCTGCATTTTAGCGGCTTCGACTGCTAATTGGTCGCAGCGGTTGTTTTTGGGATTATCCGCGTGGCCTTTGACCCAGTGGTAGCGCATTTGATGCTTTTCTACCAAATTCAAAAGAATTTCCCAAAGATCCGGGTTCAGGGCAGGCTTTTTGTCTGCCTTTTTCCAGCCCTTTGCCCGCCAGGACACTGCCCAGCCTTTTTCCAGCCCATCGATGACATATTTACTGTCGGAGTAAAGCTCCACTACGCAGGGCTCTTTCAGGGCTTCCAGTCCCTTAATCACAGCGGTCAGCTCCATACGGTTGTTGGTGGTGCTGATTTCGCCGCCGGAAAGCTCTTTTTCCGTGCCCTTGTACTCTAAAATGGCACCCCAGCCACCAGGGCCGGGGTTGCCGGAGCAGGCACCGTCAGTATACAGCGTTACGGTCTTCACGCCTGAGTTTCCTCCTCAGTTGCTTCCACACGCTCCAAGGATACCAGCTTGTTGCCTTCCTCGATGCGCATGACGATAACGCCCTGCACATCCCGCTTATAGATATTGATGGAATTTGCAGGCACACGGATGATCACGCCGCCGTTTTCGATCAGCATCACATCGTCGGTATCCTTCACCACACGGCAGCCGGCAACAATGCCGGTTTTTTCCGTGATGTTATAGTTCTTAAGACCCTTACCGCCACGGCCCTGAGCGATCTTTGTGCCATCGGGGCCGGTACGCAGGTACTCGGTCAGCTCGGTGCGCTTACCGTAGCCACGCTCCGTCACTGTCAGCAAGGTGGTATTTTCCTCAGCCTTTTCCGCGCCGATCACATAGTCATTGCCGGTGAGCTGAATTCCGCGAACGCCGGTGGCATCTCTGCCCATGGGACGGACATCGTTTTCGTTGAAGCAGATGGCCATACCATTTGCCGTTGCCAAAATGATATTGTCATTGCCGTTGGTGCGCATGACGTTGATGAGGGTATCGCCCTCGTCCAGGGTAATGGCACGGATACCGGTCTTGCGGCGTGTCGACAAGGCAATGAAGGGAATACGCTTGACAGTACCCTTCCGGGTGACCATCATCAGGTATTCATTCTCATTAAATTCACGGGTGACCACCATAGCGGTAACATTTTCACCCTGCTCCAGGGGCAGCACATTGACCATGGCGGTGCCACGGGCAGTTCTGCCCGCCTCGGGGATCTGATAGCCCTTGCGGTGATGAACTTTGCCCATATCAGTGAAGAACAGCATATGATCGTGGGTGGATGCCACATTCAGGCTCTTCACATAGTCCTCTTCCTTCAGGTTCTGGGCGTTGACACCTCTGCCGCCACGGCTCTGGGTGCGGTAGGTATCCACCGGCATCCGCTTTACATAGCCCTGATTGGAGATGGTAAAGACGCAGGTCTCCTCCTCGATCAGGTCTTCGATGTCGATTTCGTCCTCAATTTCCTGAATTTCGGTCTTACGCTTGTCGCCAAACTTATCCCGGATGGCGATCAGCTCCTCACGGAGCACACCCTGCAGCTTCACAGGGTCAGCCAGCAGCTCATTGTAGTAACGGATACGCTCCTGCAGCTCATCAAATTCTGCCTGCAGCTTTTCCCGATCCAAGCCCTGCAATGCCTTCAGGCGCATATCCAAAATGGCCTGTGCCTGAATTTCATCCAGTCCGAACCGCTCGCACAGTCTTTCCTTGGCATCATCATAGGCAGAGCGGATAATACGGATCACTTCATCAATATTATCCTGGGCAATCAGCAGACCCTCCAACAGATGTGCCCGCTCCATAGCCTTGCGCAGGTCGTACTGGGTACGGCGGGTCAGAACATCCATCTGGAAGGTCAGATATTCATCGAGAATCTGCCGCAGGGACAAAATTCTCGGCTGCATCTGATCATCCACCAGAGCCAGCATAATGATACCAAAGCTACTTTGCAGCTCGGTCTGCTTAAACAGGTTATTCAGCACGACCTGGGGATTTGCGTCCTTTTTCAGCTCAATGACCATCCGCATACCGTTGCGGTCGGTTTCGTCACGCAGGTCGGAAATACCCTCTAAGCGCTTGTCCCGCACCTGTTCAGCAATCTTCTTAATAAGCTGACGCTTATTGACCTGGTAGGGCAGCTCGGTGACGATAATGCGCATTCTGTCCTTGCCGAATTCTTCAAATTCCGTTCTTGCACGGACGACCACCTTGCCTCTGCCGGTGGCGTAGGCGGCACGGATGCCGGATCTACCCATAATAATACCGCCGGTGGGGAAGTCAGGGCCGGAAATATGCTCCATCAGATCCACCATGGTCACTTCCGGGTCATCCAGCACAGCCACGCAGGCATTGATAACCTCCGTCAGGTTGTGAGGGGGAATGTTGGTAGCCATACCAACGGCAATACCGGAAGAACCGTTTACCAACAGGTTGGGGAACCGGCTGGGCAAAACACGGGGCTCTTTCCGGGATTCGTCAAAGTTGGGATCCCAGTTCACCGTCTCCTTGTCAATATCCCGCAGCATCTCATTGGAGAGCTTGGAAAGCCGGGCTTCTGTGTAACGGTAAGCAGCCGCAGGGTCGCCGTCCACGGAACCGAAGTTGCCGTGACCGTCCACCAGCATGTAACGCATAGAGAAATCCTGTGCCAGACGAACCATGGCATCGTAAACCGATGCGTCGCCGTGGGGGTGATACTTACCCAGCACATCACCGACACAGGTTGCGGACTTTTTAAAAGGCTTGTCGGAGGTCAGACCGCTTTCGTACATGGTGTACAGAATACGGCGGTGGACAGGCTTTAATCCGTCACGGACATCCGGCAGAGCACGGCCTACGATAACGCTCATAGCGTACTCAATGTAGGATTTTTCCATTTCGTCCACAAGATTGGACTGGGTGATCACCTGATCCGGGAACCGAATGTCCTCCGGCTTATAATTTCGATTATGGGTTGCCATAAATTTACTACCTCCATCACATATGGGGTTTTATATTAGTACCAACTAATTGTCATTGCGAACCAGTGCGCACACTGGTGTGGCAATCTAAAATTATTGGTTTATATTTTCGTACAAATCCTTCCATTCTGGATTCTTTGTAACAATAATTTTATTTTTTCTTTCCCTATTCCAGCCTTTTAGCTGTTTTTCCCGCTCAATTGCAGACCTTATATCCCCGGTATATTCATAATAGACCAGTTTATATGTTTTGTATCTGGAAGTGAAACTATGTTTATCCAAGCTATTCTTATGCTCATAAACACGACGAATTAAATTATTTGTAACGCCTATATAAATCGTGCTGTTTGTTTCATTTGCCATTATATAAACATAGTACTGCATTCTTACCTCTACTTTGAGATTCCCACGCCAGTGTGCGCACTGGCTCGGAATGACAATAAAGCTATTTTCTTTTTGGAAAATTGCCCTTACCGGGGGAAGGTATTTAGATATCAATATTCACTGCGTATCTGGCGTTGCGCTCGATCCATTCCTTACGGGGCTCTACCTGCTCGCCCATCAAAATGGTGAAGATCTCGTCTGCCCGGCGGGCATCCTCTAAGGTGATTCTGCGCAGTGTCCGCTTTTCCGGATCCATGGTGGTATCCCACAACTCGTGGGCATCCATCTCACCAAGACCCTTAAACCGGGAGATCTCCACCTTGGCATTGCCTTCACCCCGAAGCTCAGCAGAGACCTGATCTCTCTGCTCGTCAGAGTAGGCCACCCGCTCGGTCTTGCCCTTTATCAGCTTGAAAAGGGGCGACACAGCGGAATACACATAGCCGTGCTCGATCAACGGGCGCATATAGCGGAAGAAGAAGGTCAGAAGCAGGGTACGGATATGAGCACCGTCCACGTCCGCATCGGACATAATGACCACCTTGTGATACCGCAGCTTTTCAATATCAAATTCCTCGCCGATACCGGCACCCAGTGCCACGATCAGGGGGTACAGCTTGTCGTTACCGTAGATTTTGTCGGCTCTAGCCTTTTCTACGTTGAGCATCTTACCCCACATTGCCAAAATCGCCTGAAAACGGGAGTCTCTGCCCTGAATGGCAGAGCCGGCAGCGGAGTCACCCTCGACGATGTAAATTTCGCAGAGGCTGGGGTCCCGCTCATTGCAGTCCTGCAGCTT
>JAFTTQ010000117.1 GCA_017466665.1 Oscillospiraceae bacterium | reverse complement strand
TCTGCTTCACCGCATCCTTGCGGCTCATACCCGCTGCCATAAGCTGCTCCACCCGTGTCTTGGCATCGGCGGTGGTGGCGGTTTCCTCCACCTGCTCCGGTGCGCCGGCGACCACCAGCACAAATTCTCCCTTGGGCGCTTGCTCGCTGTAAAGCTGGATCGCACCTTGCTGCGTGGTGCGGATCACTTCCTCGTGAAGCTTGGTCAGCTCCCGGCACAGGCTGATGGGGCGGTCACCGCCGAAGACCTCTGCCATACTTTCCAAGGTGGCGCAAAGCTTGTGGGGCGCTTCGTAAAAGATCATAGTCCGCCGCTCATTTTTCAGGCTTTCCAAGTGCTCCCGGCGGCTCTTCTTAGCAGTGGAGAGAAAGCCCTCAAAGCAGAATCTGCCGGTGGACTGCCCGGAGATACTAAGGGCTGTGATCACCGCACAGGGGCCGGGAATTGCGCACACGGTAATGCCTGCCTGGGCGCACTGCTTCACAAGCTCCTCGCCGGGATCGGAAATGGCAGGACTGCCGGCATCGGATACCAGCGCACAGGTTTCCCCGGCTAAAATTCTTTGAACAATCTGTTCGCCCTTTTGTGCCTTGTTATGCTCAAAGTAGCTGACAAGGCTCTTTTTGATGCCCAAATGGTTCAGCAGCTTCAGGGTAACGCGGGTGTCCTCCGCGGCAATGAAATCCGCCTGCTCCAGTGTCTGCCGGCAGCGGATGGAGATGTCCCCAAGGTTGCCAATGGGGGTAGGAACTAAGTATAGCATTCCGGCCATTATGTGACCTCCTAAATGTGATAAAGGGTTTTGTAGTATTCTGTGGGGGAGCCGTCGGCGTGATGGAGAGCCTGCTCCGTGATGGTCAGCCCGGGCTTGGCACCCTTGCGGCATTGCAGTAAAACAAGGCTGACAGGGGAATCCTCCCTGTGACGCAGCAGAAGAAGCCGCTTGGGCTCTAATTTGCGGCTGGCGGCGTGGTAGCAGATGGCGGCGAGCTGTTCCGGCTTGTGGACAAGAAAAAAGTCGCCGCCGTAGCGCAGCGCCCATGCGGCGCTTTGGAACAGATCCTCCAAAGAACAGGCATCGGTGTGCCGTGCTAAGCCCAAAGCTTCCTTTTGATAGCCCCCGGTGTAATATGGCGGATTGGAAACGCAAACCTGGATCGACCCAGGCGAAAAAAAGGAGGGGATGGTTTTTAAATCAGCGCATATACTGGTTAAACGGTCAGCAATGTTGTTTTGCCTGGCGTTTTCCAGGGCAGTCAGATGGGCATTTTCCGTCAGCTCAATGCCGGTTACGGCACAATCCGGGTGCTTTGCGCAGAGCAAAAGCCCCAAGGTGCCGCAGCCGGAGCCAAGATCCAATACCTTTGCGCTTTTCGGCAGCTTTACAAACCCAGCAAGGGCGATGGAATCGGTACTTAAGGGAAAGGCACCCTGACACAGCTCCAGAGTAAACCCATTATGCAGCTTTTCCATAGACCATACTCCCTTCTAAGTAGACCCAGCAGGGCAGGATTCGCCCCCAAAAAATGCGTAAAGCAGTCAAGCATGAAACTGACAAGAGTAGATGCCGAGGGATTTGGAGGAAAAGATCCGGCAACTACCGCAGGCAGTTTTATGATGGATTGCGTATATTAAAAAAACAGCCTGCGCTGCCGGATCCCGGTGCGCAGGCTGATAGCAAAATCGGAGAATCAGCCTTCCTCGATTGCTTCAACAGGGCAGTTATCAATGCAGGTGCCGCAGTTGACACAGATATCAGCATCGATGACATACTTCTCGTCGCCCTCAGAGATAGCTTCTACGGGGCAGTTATCGGCGCAGCTGCCGCACTTAACGCAAGCGTCAGTAATGTTGTAAGCCATGATTTAACCTCCAATTTATGTAGTATCATTAGCCCCGGATCACCGGGTGCAAATCTATTCTAACACGATTTTGCCAAAATGCAATATGTTTTCAAAAAAACAGTTGTATATTTTTTTACATCCCTGGAGAGAATCTCCGAACAAGGAAAGTTATGAATATACGAAGGGGAGGGGTGCCATATGCGCTATGCAGCACAGACCCAGCAGCTTTTACTGGGAGCGGCGGAGCACGCCCGGGATTTTGGACATAGCTATGTGGGCACTGCCCACCTTTTATTGGCGCTATCGGAAGAACCGGGGCTCGCCGGGCAGATGCTGCGCATTGCCGGGGGTACCGGGGGGCTGCTGGAAAAAATGATGGCGGTGCTGTATGGCATAGGCACAGCCGGACTTCCTCTGCCCCAGGGCTTTTCCCAGGATGCGTCTTTGGTTTTGCGGGGAGCCCGGACGGAGGCGCTTCTCCACGGCTCCGGGCAGATCCAGCCCATTCATATTCTGCTGTCCATTCTTCGTCAGGAAAAAACTGCGGCGGGAGATCTGTTGCTGTTTTGCGGTGTGGACAGCGAGGCCTTGTTTTCAAAAACCGTGGAAAAAATTAACGATCATCATCAAGAAAAATTCAAAAAGGAGGCGGTCAGTACGAAGCTTTTAGACCAATTCAGCGAGGATCTGATCCAAAAGGCGGCAACCATGGAGCCTGTCATTGGGAGAAATCAGGAAATTGACACGGTAATCGGGATCCTCAGCCGGAAAAACAAGAACAATCCAGCATTGATCGGAGAGCCCGGTGTGGGTAAAACAGCCATTGCGGAGGGTTTGGCACAGCGGATGGCGGCAGGCAATGTGCCGCCTCAGCTTAAGAATAAACGGCTGGTCAGCCTGAATATGGCGAACTTGGTGGCAGGCACAAAATACCGGGGAGAGTTTGAGGAACGGCTTCGGGATGTGCTTGCGGAGATCCGCCGCAGCTCTGATGTGATCCTGTTTGTGGATGAGATGCATACCATCGTCGGTGCCGGTGCGGCTGAGGGCGCCATAGATGCTGCCAATATTTTCAAGCCGGCATTGGGCAGGGGAGAACTGCAAATGCTGGGCGCCACTACCATTGAGGAGTACCGAAAATACATTGAAAAAGACCCGGCTCTGGAACGGCGGTTTCGTCCGGTTCGGGTGGAGGAGCCGTCTCAGGAGGCTACACTGGAGATCCTGCGGGGATTAAAGCCGGGACTGGAACGGCATCACCGGGTGCGTATTACGGAGGAGGCCATTACCGAGGCAGTGCGTCTGTCAGTGCGGTATTTGCCGGATCTTTATCTGCCGGATAAGGCCATTGACCTTTTGGATGAGGGCGCGTCTCATGTGCGGATGGAGGAGATGTACGCGCTGCGGCAAAATGCTCAGCTATTTTTAGAGCAGGAATTGACGGATGCGGTAAAAAACAGCCAGTTTGAAAAGGCGGCTGAGATCCGGGATAAAATGCGGAAAATGGCAGAAAAAGGCGTTGAGGGACGGCGTGCCAAGACAGTAACCCCGGCGGATGTGGCGTGGGCGGTGTCTATGCGTACCGGCATCCCGGCAGGTAAGCTATCTGAGGATCTGCGCCACCGGTTATTAAATCTGGAATGTGTTTTGAGCCAGCAGGTAGTTGGGCAAAAAGAGGCGGTGGAAAAGGTCTGCCGTGCAGTGCGCACAGGGCTTTCGGGGCTTCGGGATGAAAACCGGCCTGTGGCAAGTCTGCTGCTGACTGGCCCTACCGGCGTAGGCAAAACCGAACTGTGCCGGGTGCTTGCCCGGGAGCTGTACGGCAAAGAGGATGCGTTGATCCGCTTGGATATGACGGAATTTATGGAAAAGCATTCTGTGGCAAGGCTGATCGGTGCCCCTCCGGGCTATGTGGGCTATGAGGAGGGCGGAAAGCTGACAGAGGCAGTGCGCCGCCGTCCCTACTGCCTGGTGCTGCTGGATGAACTGGAAAAGGCGCACCCGGATGTGGCGGGGATATTGCTGCAAATTATGGAGGAGGGTGTTCTGACCGATTCCACAGGCCGCCGTGTCAGCTTTAAGAATGCTGTTATTGTGATGACCTCCAATGTGGGCGGAGAATTGAAGGCTGAGGGCTTGGGCTTTCAGCCGGCGGAGCATGCCGACAGAATCATGGATGCCCTGCGCCAGCGGTTTCCGGCGGAGTTTATAGGAAGACTGGATGAAGTGGTCTGTTTCCAAAAATTAAAAATAGAGGATATGGAAATGATTACCCGAAAATATTTGGATCAGCTAAAGCAGCGGGCAAAGGCAAACGGAATGCAATTGAATTTGCCGGAAAAGCTGGCATCCACCATTGGCGTGGCAGGCAGTCTTCAGGGCGGTGCCCGGAATCTGCGTAAGCTGGTGCAGGATCGGGTGGAAACGCCGCTGGCGGCATTTTTGCTGTCGTGCAGTAAAAAGCCTGCCAAGATCCGCTGTGCAATGGAAAATGATAAGGTTCGCTTTTACTGAAAATATGACCAAGCATAATTGGGATTTATCGAACTAGCCGATTACAACGCACTCGTAGGGGCCGATGTGGGCATCGGCCCCTACATTTGTAAACAATAATTTGCACTTATTGCCGTGGGGGTTGTGTAGTTTTAGCAGAGAAAAAATGGCAGGAAAAATCTTCTGAATTACTGCCGTGTAATGGTGAAAATTATTTTACAAAAAAGTGAAAAAACCTCTTGACAAAAGGAAGTGGCCTGTGTATAATAAGACCCGTCGCTGAGGTGTGCAGCACCGATGCGAAACGGTTCGGGAGCATAGCTCAGCTGGGAGAGCACATGCCTTACAAGCATGGGGTCACAGGTTCGAGCCCTGTTGTTCCCACCAATATTTGGCCCGGTGGTGCAGTCGGTTAGCACGCCAGCCTGTCACGCTGGAGGTCGACGGTTCGAGTCCGTTCCGGGTCGCCAAATAAAGCATCTGAGCAGAGCTGAATGCTCTGCTCAATATGCCTCTGTAGCTCAGTAGGTAGAGCAGCGGACTGAAAATCCGCGTG
>JAFTTQ010000116.1 GCA_017466665.1 Oscillospiraceae bacterium | reverse complement strand
TAGGGGAGGATCTCCTCGGGCAGCAGGCCCAGCTTCTCGCGGAAGTAGTCCACGGAAGGCAGTGTCTTTTCAGCCTCTTCGGCGATCTGCCAGTCAGCGAACTTAGTGGGGTCCAGCTTGACCATACCCTTTTCGTCCACGTACTTGCCATTTTCGTCATAAACGATTGCCATAGTATGTATTCCTCCTAAAAATATAATTTCTTATTAACTGTATACAACCGTCACGGTGGCATGCTCCCGGATGAGAGCCATGACCTTGCCGGTGAGTACACTTTTTATAATTGCCTGTTCAAATTCGGCGTTGTAGTAGGGCTTGAGCTGCTCCACAGTCATATCGTTCTGCCGTGCCACAACCGCCACCGCCTGACCGATCTCCTCCTGGGTAGCCTCCAGCTTTTCCAGCTCCACGATTTTTTCAATGGCTGCCTGATTCCGCAGGGCGGCCTCCGCAGTGGGAACCATATCCGCAAGAATGTCTTTTTCTGTGGTGCTCATAAAGGAGCAGTACATCTCAAGGGATAAGCCCTGCCGGTTAAGCTGTGCCTCAAGCGCCTTCATCTGCTCATTGACAGCAGCATCCAAAGCATCCTGATCGCAGGTAAATTCCAGCGTTTCAGCAGCCATTTTCAGCAGCCGGTCCTGCAGATCCATCTCGCCACGCTCGTCGGTGTAGCTTTGCAGGCTTTGTTTCAGTTTTTCCTGCATTTCGGCAAGTGTATCACAGCCGCCTATTTCCTTGGCAAATACATCGTCCAATTCATAGGGGGTCTTGACACGGATCTCATATATTTTGCATTGGAACTGGGCATTCTTGCCTGCAAGCTCCGCCGCGTGGTAATCGGTGGGGAAGGTCACATTTACAGTAACCTCTTCACCGGGGACTTTATCGATTAGCTGTTCTTCAAAGCCGGGGATGAACATTCCACTGCCTAAAACCAAGGTTTGGTTCTCGCCGGTACCACCGGGGAACTGCACGCCGTCACAGAAGCCGGCGTAATCCAAGATCACCTCGTCGCCATTTTCTGTGGGACGGTCATTCACCACCGTGATCCGGGGATTCTGCTGCAAAAGCCGCTGAATCTGACGGTCAACCTCTTCATCGGTGACAATATGCCGGGTCATTTCCGCGGAAAGACCTTTATAGGTAAAACTCATTTATTAAATGCTCCTTACAATCAGGATTTTCCACCCAATAATGTATCATAGATTTTCCCGAAACGCAATCCTTGATTATAAATCCACAAAAGCATCAAAAAATCGTCCATTTGTACGAAAGGAGCCGGGAAAATTTGTGGATTTTTCTGAAACCTTTGGCATTATACTAATAATTCTTGCAAAAACCAATATAGTTATGATATTTTATTTATAGTTTGTATCTATAGATTTGTGAGGTTTCCATATGAACTATAACTATCTGCGGTATTTTTCCGTTTTGGCACAGGTGGAGCACTACACCTTGGCTGCTGCCCGGCTGGGAATTTCTCAGCCTTCCTTAAGCAGTGCCATTCACCAGCTTGAGGACGAATTGGGCGGCGTAAAGCTATTTGAAAAGGTGGGCAGAAATATCCGCCTGACAGAGGAGGGACGGTACTACCGGGAAAAGGTGGATGCCGCACTGCAGGAATTGAATACCGCCTCTATGACCCTGCGGGACAGCAAAAACAGTGCCCCGGTGGTGATCCGTATGGGCGTGGTATCCGGCAGTCTGAGCCATACCGTCGCCCAGGAGATCGGTGCCTATATCCGGCAAAATGACCGGATCCGGTTCCGGGTCACGGAAAGCTCTGCCGAGGACTTGATGGACTTGGTGCGTCAGGAAAAGCTGGATATGGCCATCGTGGACACCACCGACCGGGACAGAAGCCTGCATTTCCGCAAGCTGTGTCAGCAGGATCTTTATGCGGCACTGCCCAAGAAACATCCTTTGGCATCCGGGGATCTGCTTAGCCCCCAGCAAATCCTGCATGAGCCCCAGGTGGTTTTTAACTATGATATGGAAAACAGCTTTGGGCTGTGGGCCAGTGGTGCCCCCGCAGAGGAAAAGATCGTATGTACCGTTAATACCGCTCAGGCGGCACTGGATCTGGTAGGTGCCGGGGTGGGTATCTGCATTGTGTCAGAGGAATGTATAAAGGACTGTGAGGATGTGGTCTTTTTACCGCTGGAAAGCTGGCATCAGGCACTTTATATGTGTATTCTGTATGATAAATGGCTGGAGCCGCCGATCTGGAGCTTTGTAGAACAGCTTGTGACCGTTATCCGCAAAGTAAATCAGGAATGATAAAAACACCCTTTTACAAAAGGGTGTTTTTATCATGTAAATTATTGTTTAGCGCACCGCTTTAACAGCCCCCTCTGACGAGGGGGCTGTCACGCGAACAGCGTGACTGGGGGAGAGAAAATACGAGATATCAATATATTTCTCTCCCTCCGTCTTCGCCTACGGCGAATCCACCTCCCTCATCAGAGGGAGGTTTTGGCGGTTGCGTATACAAAGATAAATTCCAACTTATATGCGGTACAATCGTTTGCCGTTTTCGGTGGTGATGGCTTGGATCTCGTCAACAGGCATTCCCCGGATCTCCGCCAGCTTTTCCGCCATTCGGTACAGGTAGCCGGGATGATTCCGCTTGCCCCGGAAGGGCTCCGGCGCCATATAGGGGCAGTCCGTTTCTAGAACGATCCGCTCCAAGGGAATACTTTCGGCAGTTTCGATGGCTTTGCGGGCATTTTTGAAGGTCAAAACGCCGGTAAAGCCAATATACCACCCCATATCCACAAGCTGCCGTGCCATCTCCGCTGAGCCGGAATAGCAGTGAAACACGCCGGTAACCTCAGGAAACGCCTTAACGATCGCCATTCCATCCTCATGGGCATCCCGCTCATGGACGATCACCGGCAGGCCGGTTTCTTTGGCAAGCTCCATCTGCATAATAAAGGCCTTTTTCTGTATCTCTCTGGGGATATCCTCATAATGATAATCCAAGCCGATCTCCCCGATAGCCCTGACCTTTTCGTGGCGGCAGAGCTTTCGGTATTCCTCGATTACGGCTTCATTTACCTCGTCAGCAGAATCCGGGTGGGAGCCTACGGCGGCATAGATAAAGGGATATTTTTCCGCCAAAGCCACAGAAAGCCGGGAATCCTCCAAATTGCAGCCGGGATTCATCACAAGCCCAACACCCTGCCGGGGCAGGTCTTGCAAAAGCGTATCCCGGTCATAGTCAAACGCCCGGTCATTCATATGGGCGTGGGTATCAAACAGCATAGTTTTTCTCCTTTTTAGAAGTGCCCTTTTATGTTTAACGGATTTTTTTGCCGTTTAAGACCGCTCTTGTCAAGCGGTCACCGCGGTAACGCAGGGTCAGCAAAAAGAAGGGTGCATCCTGCCACAAAAGATCCAAAAATATCTTGTCCCCCTCCCATTTGGGAAGGCTGTCCAGAAATTCCCGGCTGACCCATTGCAGCTCACCCTCGTCGCATTCCTTTAAGCTGCCTTCAAAGCCGTCGGCGGTGAATAAATACATAAATTCCCCGAAAAGGCTGTCATTTTCCTCCAATAAAAACGTGACCACCCCCCGGCACGTCCATTGGGTCAGGGTCAGCCCGGTCTCCTCATAAACCTCCCGCAGCAGGCATTCGTCCGGGCTTTCTGTGCCTTCGAATTTTCCGCCCACACCGATCCATTTATCCTTATTGATGTCCTTTTCCTTCTTGACCCGATGGAGCATCAGGACCTCATCTCCCCGGGTAATATAGCAAAGCGTCGTATTGACCATAGCCTTCACTCCTTTTTCCCCATTATACCCGCCCTGTTTCAAAATTACAACCTGTTTCCTCTTGCCGCTAAATTGGAATTTAGCGGAGCAGTGCAATAATACCTTCCCCCGGGGGGAAGGTGGATTTTGCCATTGTCCCATAAAGACAATGGCAAAAGACGGATGAGGAACGGCGACAGCTGAAAGTCAAGAAAAAGTCTGTTTCTGCGCATAAATAGTAACTTTTCCGCCCGCATTCCTCATCAGTCACCGCCAAAGCGGTGACAGCTTCCCCCCGGGGGAAGCTATACGCCTTCGGCGTATCAGTAGTGCGCTAAACAATAATTTACAGTTAGGTATTGTACT
>JAFTTQ010000115.1 GCA_017466665.1 Oscillospiraceae bacterium | reverse complement strand
TGATCACAGCAACGGCATTAACGGTACAGATGGTATCTATGCCACTATGACTGCAAACAGCGCACCTTACGACAGCTGGAGCATTGAGTATGCTCCCCTAACGAATGATGCCTACTATGTGATCCGTGACGGTGAGACCATCAACATCGGCAAGCCTGGCCGCGGCACACTGGTTAAGTACAGCGATACCGAGTACTACCTGAAGCTGACCCAATGGTGTACCGATAACTTTGCTTTCACCACCGATGATATCTTCGTAATCGATGGCTTCTGGAAGCAGAACACCCAGGGCGACGCCCTCCTGAAGATTGAAAAGACCTACCTGTACTATGACGGCTCTGCCTGGACCTTCTCCACCGAGATGCCCATTCTGTCCACCACCGTGGCAGGCGGCGTGATGACTGAGGTCAGCGGTTTCGGCTGGACAGGCAGCACAGGCGATCTGATCTTCAAAATGGATAATACTGCACCCAACGGCGGATACGCACCTACCAGTGCAAGCAATATTCAGCTGATCCGGGGTGGAGAAACCTACGATGTAGGCTATGTCGGTGTTGACGTTATCAATAAAGATAACGATGGCTGGTATACGCTTGCATTCTGGACGATCGTCAATTATAAGCCTATGCTGGCAAATGACATTTTGGTCGTCGAGGGCGATTTCTATCAGTCCAGCACCAAGACTACCCTGAATATCAGTAAGACCTATGTTCTGCTGAATGAAGACGGCACAGCGGTGTTCTCCACTGAGATGCCCACACTGGACAAAACTGTGGAAGGCGGTCTGATGCAGACGCACAGCAATGGCTTGTCCGGCTACGGCATCTACTTCACAATGGATGCAAATGACGCTCCCTACAATACCGACTGGACTTTGGAATACACCCAGACCAGCGTGGACAATATCAAGCTGATCCGGGGCGGTGAAACTATCAGCATCGGTATTGTTGGCAGACCCTTGATCATTAAATACGGTGCATCCGACTACTATCTGAAACTGGAGGGCTGGAACGTTGGCGATTACGGTCTGAACGGCCAGTCTACCCCCATTACCACCGATGATGTGATCATCATTGAAGGCAGCTTCGAGTATGCAGCTGAGAAGGTGACTCTGAACATCACCAAGAGCTATGTTTACTATGACGGCTCTGCCTGGGTCTGCTCCGCAGAAGCACCCGTGCAGAAGACCATTGTGGAAGTGGTAGACCTGACCAGCCACAGCAACGGCTGGAACTCCACCAGTGCTGAAATTGCCGGCGGTGCAACCTTTACGGCAGCAGAAAACGATGCTCCCTACGCAACAGATTGGAGCTTGCGCTATAAGCCTGTCAGCGCCGATGTGATCAAGCTGATCCGTGATGGCGTGGAAACCAATGCCGCCAATACCGGGGCCGAAACCATCATCAAGTACTCTGCAACCGAGTATTATTTGGAATTCTGGCCCTTCAGCCAAAAGCCCATTCTGGCAGGCGATCAGATGATCATCGAAGGCCTGTTCTACAATGCAGCCAACGATACCTACATCAATGTAGAGAAGACCTACATTGCCTTCAATGCAGATGGCACTACCACCATCATCAACGATGCAGACAAGTACATCGATGCCGGCACTATGGGTGCTTACAGCACCAACTGGTTAAACAACGGTTTCTACTTCGCTATGGCATCCAACAATCTGCCCTATAATGCGGCACAAGAGGATTGGTCTACCGAGTATGCACCTACTTCCACAACAGCAATCAAGCTGATCCGTGACGGTGTAACCACAGATTCTGCCCGTGTTGGCGCAGGTACCATGATCAAGCTGGCCGATGGACAGTACTACATGAAGATAGAGGGCTGGACAATTACTTCTATTTCCAGTAAGGATGACCTGCTCAACGGCGATATTCTGGTGGTCGAGGGCGACTTCTTCAATGAAGCAAACGGTTATACCCTGCATATCGACAAGAGCTACATCACCCTCAGTGAAGGCAACGTTATCTTCTCCACCGGAGCAAACACCGATTTCGGTGAGGTTCTGCTGCCCAACTCCGCCGATACCCTGACCATCGGTATGTGGAACGGCTCTTACCATGTCTTTGAGGACAAGCAGCTTCAGGAGCTGCAGGCTGCCGGTATCACAAAGATCGTGGGCATCGACACCCAGTGGATCGGCACCACCGATGTGAATGCATGGCTGGACCGCGTATACAGCTATGGCATCCGTGTCGTCTTTGACCTGCGCGGCTGGGACGGCGTGACCGTACCTTCCTATGCATCTCACCCCTGCGTGCTCGGCTTCCTGATGTGGGACGAACCCAGCACAATAGATTTTGCTACTCTGGCTGATCTGAAGGCGAAATTTGATGCGATCGATGCCTTCGACGGCAAGCTGTTCTATGTGAACCTGCTGGCGTCCTGCGTAGCTGACAGCTCTTTGTTTGGCCAGGACTACAACAAACTGTATACTGATTACGATCAGTACTATGTAACCAAGTTCCTGGATACGCTGGACATCGAAGTGCTTTCCTGGGATAACTATTCCCTGATTTCTCAAGCCGATGATACAACAGCCAAGGGCATCCGCACCGACTACTTCTATAACTTCGAGGTTATGGCAAGCAAGGCAAGCGATAATATGCCTCTGTGGTACATCATGCTGTCCGCCGGTCACAATTCCGGTGCAGAGAATACAATCTACAATACACCTACCGCAGAAGAATTGCGTTGGCAGATGGCAGTAGCGATGACCTACGGTGTACAGAACATCGATCACTATGTCTATGTCTCCCACGCGGATGATTATAGCAGTATGGTCGAGTACGAGACCTGGGAGCCCACCGCTCTGTACTATGATATCAAGACTGTGGATAACGAGTACCTGGCTTGGGACAACATCTTCATGGCATACGACTGGGTCGGCGTTGGCAAGTACAGCGCAAATAGCAAGGATACAATGCTGGATCAGCTGGAGAATCCGCTGGATTGGACCAATTACGGTATCAGCAGTATTTCCGCAAGCGAGAACCTGCTGGTCGGTGTGTTCGACTGCAACGGCGGCAAGGCCTATATGGTAACGAATGCCGGTTCCACTTCTACCAGCTGGTTTAGCGGTGATGTTGGTGACGGCAGAGAGTTCAATATGGCTGATAGCACCGTGACCCTGACACTGGATGCTGCTGACTACAAGTGTGCTGCTGTTATCAATAACGGCCAGATCACCTATGTGGCTGTGGAAAACAACACCGTGACCCTGGATGTTGAGGCATACGAAGGCGTTTTCGTGATTCCCATTTTCAACTGATTAAAAAATAGGTGGTGGGCTTTCGCCAACAACCCCGGCCAAACAACTATGGGTGCCGCCGGGGCTGCGGCGGCTCTTCAGTTTGTCAAAAAATTCTTTTTTGACAGACTGACAGAGGTCAAAGGAGCCGACAAGACAAGCAACTCGCACTCGTCGGCGTACAGGTGGTACGGTAGAGTGCGAGTTGCGCAGTAAGTCAAAATGCCTTGCGCAGCAAGCTTTTTTACCCCACATCCGACAAAAATCAGAGATTTTTGCCACCTTCTCCCCAAGGGAGAATGCTTTTTTATATACCATTTATATTATCTCGCATTTTGACGGTTGGCGGCTCTTTAGCTTAACCACATTGGATAATCTATTTCTGTGCGCAAACGATGACAATGTTGTAGGGTTCTACGGAAACGGTACCGTTATAAACCTGGTCTATTTCCATATTGCGATAGATGCCGGGGAGTTCCACAGTGACAGCATGGTCATTATAATTTTCCACAAACAAATAGCCTTCCCGGCTGTGGACGCTGACGCCCTCGGGCAGAGCATAGGTTTGGATACCCAACTGCTCAAGAAGCTGCCCGTAAAGCGCATCGGTCAGCTCGCCGGTATCCCGGCAACCAACGTAATAGGCTGTGCCCGCTTTATAGCTGTTTTTCAGCAAGGCGGGCATATTTTTGTAAAAATCAGCGCCGTAGGATCCCAACACCTGGGCTGTTGTGGGGGTAATCAGCTCGCAGTAATCCACTACTGGATAGCTTTTTCCATCCCACAGCACGCTGTTTCTGTCTGTGGGGTACAGGCTGTCGATCTCATCGGCGGTCAAGCCGAATACATCCTTGAGCTGGTTCCCGGGGAATCCGCCTAAATAGCAGAGGTCGGTGGTGTCCACATAGCCGGTTGCATAGGTAGCAACCACAGTGCCACCCTTTGCCACATAGTCTTCGATCCGGTCGATTTGGGATGGATCCATACTGTACAGCATCGGCATGACCACGAGATCATAGCCGCAAAGTTCCTCGCCGGTGCTGATCACATCCACATCCACGCCCCGTTTCCAGAAGCTCTTGTAGTGCTGCAAACAGGTTTTCATATATTTTTTGTCCGTATTGATAAAGCCGGAGGCATTGGAAAGTGCCCAACTGTTTTTGTTGTCGAAAATAAGTGCCACTTTCGCGTTGGTTTTTGTGCCACAGATATCATCCAGCTTTTCCAGGCTGATGCCCACCTGCTTTACATCCTCGAATACCCGCCCGGATGCCTTGCCGTTATGGTCAATAACGGCACCGTGGAATTTTTCAGAGCCGCCACGGCCCTTACGCCATTGGAAGTACTGCACACTGTCGCTGCCGTGTGCCACAGCCTGCAAGGATGCCAGCCGATGCATTCCCGGCCGTTTCAGCTTGCTGACGGCCTGCCAGTTGGTGTTGCTGGGGGTTGACTCCATCAGCAGGAAGGGCTTGTGCTTTAGGCTTCGGAAATAGTCGTGATTAAATGCAGTGTCCACAGCACACCGAACCTGATCCGGCTCATGCCAGGTGGGATAAGCATCCCAGGAAATAACATCGATATAGTCCTTCAAATAATGGTAATCCACATTCTGGGGCAGCCACATCAGATTGGTAGTCACGGGAATGTTGGGACACACAGACTTGATCGTATCGATCTCCATTTTCATAAAGTCTGTGGTCTGGTAGGTGACAAAGTTCCGCCAGTCCAGATATAGACCGGTCATAATGATATCCGGCTCACCATGGTGCATCGGGGAATGGATCTGATCCCAATCGGTGACATTATGGCTCCAAAAAGTGCTCCACCAGGCGTGGTTCAGCTTATCTAAGTCGCCCCCGTACTTCTTTTTCAGCCAGCTGCGAAACGCATCCTGACACAGTTCGCAATGACATTCGCCACCCAGCTCGTTGGAGATGTGCCACAAAATCACATTGGGATTATTCCCATAGCGCTGGGCAAGCAGGCGGTCAATGGCGGCAGTCTTTTCCCGGTAAATGGGAGAGGTGTAACAGTAGTTGTGGCGGGTGTTGTACTGCTCCCGGACACCGGATTTATTCACCCGGCGCACCTCGGGATACTTTTCCGCCAGCCACCGGGGACGGGCAGCACTGGGAGTAGCCAGAATCGTCTTAACGCCTTTTGCTGCCAGGTTTTCGATGATGCTGTCAAGCTGTTCAAAATGATATTGCCCTTCTGCCGGTTCCAGAGTAGACCAGGCAAAAATGCCCACGGACATACAATTACAGTGGGCCTGTGCCATCATTTCGGGATCTTGCGCCAGGATCTCGGGATAAGTGAGCCACTGATCCGGATTGTAGTCCGCGCCATGGAGAAAATGGGGATGAAGTGTCTGATATTCTTTCATAAGTAACTGTCCTTTCCAAGGTTTCGTTTTCTCCCACAAGGCTATCGGCCGGGTGGAAGAAATACAAAAAGATATCGGGATAGCCGAACTTTCTTGCTATTTCAAAGCTTGCCGTTTCTACCTGCGCGTGGCTGACATCATTGATGAAGCATCGGCCGCCACCCCTTTACGGCAATTACATATAGTATAATTACGGCAGCAAGATATGTCAATAATTATGAACAGATCCTCAATTACGCGTCTTCCCTTTGCTATTAAGAACCACAGGTATCCGGCAAGCCACCTATAAGCAGCTCCGTTCGCAGGTGGCTCAAATTTACCCCAAAATACAGGCTGTTGGGTGTTGTATTTTGACGCGTAATCTGCTAAACTGATAGCTGATATTCTTCACTGAAAATGAGCGGTATTACAGGGATATGAAAGGAAGACCTATGGCAGAATATGAACTGGTGCGGGAAATCCCCAATTTATGCCGCAATAACCAAATGCGGGATATTTTCTTCGATGAAATTGAAACCGACGATCCCCTCACCTATGTCCGCAATTTTTTGAAGGACTCTCAGGCAGAGCTGTCGGCAGACGAAAAGCCCGATGGCACAGTTACCATCTACGCCGTTGCCGACGGGCTGACGCAAAAGTTCATCTTTACGAAAATATAGAAAGAAGCGTTATTATGTTTCATCATTCGGCGCACCATGTCCACCTGTCACCGTCGGCACTGGTGCAGATTATCAAAAAGAATATTGTGATGTTTGTGGCGCTGCTGGCGGCACTGGTGACGGTGTTTATCATCCCGCCGGACAGGGAGTATCTCGGCTATTTTGATGTCAAGACCCTGACCTGCCTGTTTTGTGTGCTGGCGGTGGTCTGCGCCCTGAAAAATATTCAATTTTTCTACATCCTTGCCAAGAAGATCGTGCAGCTTTTCAAAAATGCCCGGGTCGCCGTGCTGGCACTGGTGTACATCACCTTCATCGGCTCTATGCTGATCGCCAACGATATGGCGCTTTTGACCTTTCTGCCCCTGGGCTTTTTAGTCCTGGATACCACCGGCAAGCGCAAATATATGGCGTTTACCTACATAATGCAAAATATCGCCGCCAATTTAGGCGGTATGCTGACCCCCTTCGGCAATCCCCAGAATCTCTACCTGTACTCCTTTTTCCAGATCCCTACCCTGGAATTTATGAGGATCATGGCACCGCCTTTTGTGATCTCAGTGCTGCTGATCACGGTATGCTGCCTGATCTTTGTAAAAAACGAGCCACTGCAAATGGCAGATGAGCCTATTCGCCTGCCATTGGGCAGAACCGTACTGTACTTGCTGCTGTTTGTCCTTTCCATCGCCATCGTTTTCCGGGGGATTCCCTATGGGATCGGACTGGCGGTGATCCCGGCGGTACTGCTGTTTGCCGACCGCAAAGCGCTGAAAATGGTGGACTATCCCCTGCTTTTGACCTTTGTGTTTTTCTTTGTTTTTGCCGGAAATATGGCAAGAATCGAGCCGGTAAGGCGGCTGTTTTCCTGGCTCTTGGAGAAAAATACCCTGATTTTCAGCGTGCTTTCCTGCCAGATCATCAGCAATGTACCCTCGGCGATCCTGCTTTCTCAGTTTACGGAAAATTACAGCCAGCTACTCTTAGGTGTGAATATCGGCGGTGTGGGCACATTGATCGCATCCCTGGCAAGCCTGATCACCTTCCGGGATTATACCAAACGCAACCCAGGCAAGACCGGCTCTTATGTACTGCTGTTTTCTGCCTTTAATTTTGGATTTTTAATTCTGCTGACAGCATTTGCCCTTGTGGGCCAATGGCTGTTTTAAAGCAAAGAAATGGAGAGACATTTATGAAAAAGGTAATTATTTTATTCGTTGCGCTAATGATGCTGCTGTCCGCCTGCGGTCAGTCTGAGCCGGAGAAAAGCGGCAAAAAGAGCCAAAAAAAGGATCTGTATGCCACAGGATTGGAATATAAGCAGGATGGGGATCTTGAAAACGCACAGGCAGCCTTTTTGGAGGCTGTGGGTGAAGATCCCGATGATGTGCTTTCCTATCTGGAGCTGGCGGACATCTATATTCGGCAGGAGAAATACCAGGCAGCTTGGGATATTCTGCATCAGGGACAGCAGGAAACAGAATCTGCCAGCATAGCGGATAAGCTGCTGGATTTTAACAATGCCAACGTGATCTGTGATTCCGACGGAAAGCTGCGGGGCAAAAGCCATTTTTCTGACGGAGAGCTTCAGTGGTGCCATATCTATGACTACGAAAACGAGCTGTTGACAGGTATTACCCATTATGACACGGATATGAAGCAGCTCGGATTTGTAGAGCTGACCTATAACGAGGCGGGTATGCCCACCCAATCCTACATTTATTACACCAATACCGGCAGTCTGGAAAGGCTAACAATGGAGTACAACGAAGCCGGTCAGCTATATAAAACGGCAGAGTATGATCTGGAGGACAGCCTGATCGGATACAGTGAAAATACCTTTGATGAAGACGGCTATAAGATTGGAGAGATTCACTACGATGCCGAAGGAAATATCCACTGGGAGCTTTCCTATACCCACGATGTGGAAAATATGCAAAGCACACGGATCACCAAGTTTTACGGCAAACAGGTGGGAACCAGCGAACAGACATATTCTGAAAGCGGCTACCCCAACAGCGGCAAAAGCCGGTTCCAGGGTGCATACGACTTCCAGATCAGCTACGATATTTCCTACGGCGGCAGCCACCAGCGGTATGAGAGCTTTGAAGCAGAACAATCCTACGCCCGTATTATCCACTACAACGCACCCTTAGCCCAGCTATACTGATATAAATTATCCAATTAAGAAACGTAGGGCCACCCCTCTCGGTGCAATGCCATTTAGTTAAGAAAACCGTGTCATTCTGAGGAGGCGCAAGCCGACAAAGAATCTACACAAGTACATTTATAGTAGCTATGTAGATCCTTCGACTCACTTCGTTCACTCAGGATGACACACTTAACTTAATGACATTGCGCTCTTGGGGTGGCCCCATAATTTTTGTGATTGATTTTTCGTAGCAGGCCAATGGCCATTTTAACCGGAGGCGCAATGCCCCTCCGATTTTCGCCTGTAACAGTAAATCATTGTTTATCGCATTAACCGTAGGGGCCGATGCCCACATCGGCCCTATTTCCAATG
>JAFTTQ010000114.1 GCA_017466665.1 Oscillospiraceae bacterium | reverse complement strand
TTGTCACATTTTTCTGCACACCACATCAGTCAAAAATCATAGATTTTTGACAGCTTCTCCTCAAGGAGAAGCCTTTATTCCCACTCTCGTTTGCTAAGGTAAATTCCAATTTTCTTTATTCTTGCAACCAAGGGGAAGCTGTGGTATGCTAAGAAAAAAAACTTAGGAGAACGATATGGATAAAAAAGATGTGATCGAATTTTTTGACCGCTGTGCCCCCTCCTGGGATGCGGGAATGATCAAGGATGACAGGATCATCGAAACCATCCTGGATCATACCGGGGTGACCGCCGGGATGGATATTTTGGACGTGGCCTGCGGTACCGGTGTGATGTTTCCTTATTATTTAAGCCGTGGCGTTGCCTCCGTGACCGGCGTAGATATTGCGCCTGAGATGGCAAAAATAGCCGCCGCAAAGTATTCGGAGGATCCCCGGGTGCAGGTGGTCTGCGGCGATGTAGAGGAAGTGAAGCTTGACCGGAAATTTGACGCGGTGGTGGTCTATAATGCCTTTCCCCATTTTCCCGACCCCCGTAAGCTGATTAAAACCCTGTCTTCTCTTTTGAAGGAGGGGGGGCATCTGACGGTTGCCCACGGTGCCAGCCGGGAATCCATTGACAATCATCACAAGGGCTCTGCCAGTAAGGTATCTAACGGGCTGATGTCTGCTGATAGCCTGAAAAAGCTGTTTGAGCCTTATTTGCAGGTTGAGGTGGTGATCTCCAACGATCGGATGTATCAGGTCACCGGCGTGAAACGGCAGGGACATCTGCATAGCCACGGGGATCACACCCATAGCCACGATTATGAGGGCGAGCACAGCCACGGTGAGAGTGAAACACCCATGGAGGAGCTGCTGGCGCTGATGAAATTTATGGTCAGGCACAACGATGCCCACGCACAGGAGCTGGCAGAGCTTGCCCAGCAGCTCAAAACAGCGGGGAAAAACCGTGCCTATCAGCAAATCATGGATGCGGTATCAGATTTTGATATGGTCAATGCCAAGCTGGACGCTGTGGTAACAGAGCTTTCTGTGGATGATATGTAAATAGACAGGCTGGGACGGTTGAATGCACAGAATTCTTTTATTAGAATGCGTCGGATGCAGATAAATACACAACTTTTGGGGGTGTTGCAGATTTTTGCAACACCCCCAGATTGTTATTTGAGGATAGCGGCATTGGGGGACCTCTTTTTCAGGAAAGGTTAATTGACATCAAATGATTTTTATATTATAATGGCTAAGATTGTTTCAACAAATCAAGGGATCGTATCTGTGTAGCGAGGTTATTCAGCAAATGGCATCGAAGATTGAAATTGCTTACGTAAAAGAATATGAGCTTTGCGATTGGGATCATTTTTATATCGTAAAGGGAATCAGTATCCTTGCGGCATTGGTTGCCTATTACTGCACAGCGTTTTTAAACATACCCAATTTGCAGTATGTTCAGCAAGCCGCGGCAACCGTGTTTGTGCTGTGCTCCGGGTACGGTGTATCAGAGTCCTACAACAGAAAAGGCGGGCTGATACATTATTGGGAAAATAAAATGATCAAGGTCTGGCTGCCCTCGCTGGTGGTTATGATCGGGTTTTCCTTTATCAGCACGGGAAATTTTGTGGCGTGGATCGCAAGCAGCCCCCTTGCCTTTAAGGGAAATCTGCTGTATGTCATTTTTGGCGGTTATGCTGCCTTTTGGGTCATGTTCCAGTTCTCGGAAAAAAAGACAACCCGGCTGATCGGCCTTTTTGTGATCTCCGTGGCTGTGTTCTGCTTCCTTCCCGAAGGCCTTGGCGTTAAGACAGCGGTGCTTGCATTCCCTGTGGGCGTAATGTTTTCCCAGCTAAAATGGAAATACAGGATTCGAAAATTCACCTGGAAGGGAAGCTTGGCTGTGTCAGGTGGCTGTGCCGCGGTTGCCACGGTGGCACTGGTTTTGGCAGGCAAGCTCTCCATTTCCGAGTGCCGGACAGCCTTGCTGTCTGTCTCCTACATAGCCATTGGCGCGCTGCTGATTTTGGAAACCTATTTCCTCCGCACTATTCCTGTTTGGGGCGTGTTCGTACCCTTTGGCTATGCCTCTTATGCCTTGTATTTGCTGTATGATTCCATAATGGTAATGATGAAGGGGCAGACAGATTGGCGTGCCATTGCCATCATTGCGCTGCTTCTATGCGTGGCAGCCGCGATCCTGACGGCCCTTCGGGAGCTGCTGATCGCCTGGAACCGTAAGCTTCGCAGGCGGAAAAATCCCCGGTTGAAGGGCAGTATGTGAGAAAGTAGAGAAGAGCTATGTCTGAAAAAAGAAAGGAATTTTTGCGCGCTGTCAAGTTTGTGCTGTTTTCCATCAGTGCGGGCCTGATCCAGATTGGCAGCTTTGCGGTGCTGCACCTGCTTCTACCGGAGCATTATGAAATCTGCCATATCATTTCCCTGGCGCTGAGCGTTTTGTGGAATTTCACACTGAACCGGCGGTTTACCTTCCAATCTGCCGCCAATGTGCCGGTGGCAATGCTGAAGGTCTTGGCGTTTTACCTGGTTTTTACACCCCTATCCACCCGGCTGGGCGGCTATTTAGTGAATGATCTTAAATGGAATGAACTTCTGGTGGAGCTCATCAATATGCTGCTGAATTTCGTACTGGAATTTTTTTATCAGCGCTTTTTTGTGTTTAACAAAAATTTGGATGACCGTAACAAATAAAAACTACCCGAAAAGGAGAAGAAACTCTTTTTCGGGTAGTTTTTTGTGCTGCTGGCTATTTGCTCCCATAGGCGAGGGCGGCAATGCCGTCAGCCAAAAGCTCGGCGGCATAGAGCGCATCCTGCCGGGTGTCACCGGCAGTGCCAACCTCGATCAGCAGTGCTCCCGGTGACAGATCCTGATTGAACGCGGAGGAGCGTATGGTCAGATTTCGGCAAAGCCCGGGGTACATTCGCTGCAGCACGGTTTGCAATTTTACCGCCATAGAGAGGTTTTCCTCCCAGTTGGGATGTCCCTGATTGTAGGCGTTGGTGCCAGCCACCAGCATTAGCTTAGAAGAAGCTTTTCCATTGATTGTGACCGTATTTCTGGCCTGGTTGCCGCTGCTGTCCTCGTAAGCATCCCGGTGAATGTCCAGCACAAGGGAAATAGAGGGGTATTCTTCCAAGTATTTTTGTACCGTTTTTCGGGATTGGGGGTAGGCATCGTCGTAGGAGGGATAATCGTGAATGGTGGTGTCGTGGATCACGGATATGCCTCTTTGCCGAAGCTGCTCTGCCAGATGGCTGCCAATGGACACCATATTGTACCGCTCGTCCATGGTGCGGTAGGGATCAGAGGGAGTGTAGCCCTCGGTATTTTCGTAGCTTTCACAGGTATGGGAATGGATAATCAATACGGTGGGGGAGCTTTCTGTCAGATCCCAAATAAGGGGCGTTTCCAGCATAGCCGCCACGTCAATGTCGTACCCCGGGTGATTGGTGACGGAAACCATGGAGACATCATTGGCGGAAAATTCCTGTGGCTCCGGCTGAGGAAGGGTAGCCTCCGGCTCTGTGGGGGTATCCTCCGGCGTATTCGGGGCTTCAGCCGGGGGTTCGGCGGAATATACCCGCCCGGTTCCCATATATAAAAGAAAGGAGGCAAGGTCGGAATCCATATGAAGCTCGGTTGCGTTTGTAAAAAGACCGCTGCTGAGAAACCGCAGCATCACCGCCAGCAGAATGACTGCCCCGCCGATCCGTAAGCTCTTTTGTTCCAGTTTCATAATTTGCTCCTTTCGTCCAAATAAAAAAGAGATGCCCAAGCATCTCTTTCTAACCCTATAAATTGGAATTTATCTTATTAAGAGCAACCGCTAGAGCCTCCCTCTGATGAGGGAGGTGGATTCGCCGCAGGCGAAGACGGAGGGAGAGAAAAATATTGGCATTTCTTATTTTCTCTCCCCCAGTCACGCTGTTCGCGTGACAGCCCCCTCGTCAGAGGGGGCTTTTAAAGCGGTGCGATAAATGATCATTTATGCCTTTTTCCATTTTGGTCTGGTGCGAAGCTGTATGCGCAGCTCCTGGAAAAAATCTTTGAGGATTTGGGTGCATTCTTCTTCCATCAAGCCGTATTCAATGTGCGGGTGATGGTTAAAATCCATAGAAAACAGGTCACACACCGAGCCGCAGGCACCGCATTTGTCATCCCTTGTCCCGCAGACCACCCGGGGGATCCGGGCATTTATGATGGCACCGGCGCACATAGGGCAGGGCTCTAAGGTCACATACATCGTGCACTCCCAAAGCCGCCAGCCGCCTAATTTCTCACAAGCCTGTCCGATGGCTTCGATCTCTGCATGACCCAAGGCGGTCTTGCCGGTCTCTCGGCGGTTGCGCCCGGTTCCCACGATCTCATCCCCCCGGACGATCACACAGCCCACCGGCACCTCGCCATCCTGTGCCGCCTGCTTTGCCAAAATAAGCGCCTGCTCCATATAGAATCTGTCGTCCATAGCTGCACCCTCCTGTTTTTCCTATCATACTCCAACGGAGGGCGCGCCGTCAAGGTGTTTTCATCATACTGCCCATTTCTTAAAAAACCAAGAGAAAACTGGTGTGGTATTATGAATTTTTCTGTTGTGCTTGCAATGCTGGGGTTCTTTTGCTATAATTGCATAAATATCGACTTGAGGTAAATAGGATGAAAACATTGCTGCATATCTGCTGCGCACCCTGTGCCAACCAGTGTATTGAGGTGCTGCGGGGTGACAAAATTGAGGTCACCGGCTTTTGGTACAACCCCAATATCCACCCCTATACGGAATACCGGGCAAGGCGGGATTGCCTGCGGGAATACGCCGGTACCATCGAGCTGCCCCTTTTGGAGAAAAACGATTACGCTCTGCGTCCCTTTGTCCGGGCAGTGGCAGAGGACTTGGATCACCGCTGCGGAAAGTGCTATGAAATGCGGCTTTTTGAGGCGGCCAAAACCGCCAAGGAGGGGGGCTTTGACAGCTTTACCTCCAGCCTGTTTATCAGCCCCTATCAGAATTTTGACCTGATGCGGGAAACGGCAGAGCGGGCAGCTTACGAATACGGTGTGGAATTTCTGTTCCGGGATTTCAGACCCTATTTCCGTGCCGGTCAGGAAAGGGCACGGGAGCTGGGGTTTTATATGCAGAAATACTGCGGCTGTGTCTTTTCCGAGGAAGAGCGCTATATCAAGGCTAAGAAAATAATAAGGTGAGCATATGGAAGATTTACGGTTTGCGGTGCCCTGCCTGTTTGGGTTGGAGGGCATTGCTGCGGATGAATTGAAAAGATTGGAGATTCCCGGCGTTCAGGCGGAAAACGGCAGAGTCCTGTTTTCCGGCGGTGTGGCAGAGATGGCAAAGGCCAATGTGTGCCTACGCACGGGAGAGCGGATCCTGCTGATTTTGGCAGAATTTCCCGCAAAGACCTTTGAGGAGCTGTTTCAGGGTGTTTACAGAACCAATTTGGAGGATTTTATTCCCTCTGACGGCCAGTTTCCGGTGAAGGGTCACTGCCTGAACAGCCAGCTTATGAGCGTGCCGGACTGTCAGGCAATCGTGAAAAAGGCTGCATCCAAGCGGTTAGGGGAGAAGTATAAGCTTTCCTGGCTGCCGGAGACCGGGGTCAAGTATCAGCTCCAATTTGCCATTATGCAGGATAAGGTCACCCTATATTTAGATACCTCCGGCGCGGGATTGCATAAGCGTGGCTACCGGGCGGTGGGCAATGAAGCACCTTTGCGGGAAACGCTGGCGGCGGCAATGGTGATCCTGACCCGGTATCGGGGAAGGGACTTCTTCTGGGATCCCTTCTGCGGCTCCGGCACGATCCCTATTGAGGCGGCGCTGATTGCCAAGAACCGGGCACCGGGACTGAAACGCCATTTTGCGGCGGAGCAGTACGGCTGGTCGGATCAGGCGGTATGGGAGCAGATCCGGGAAGAAGCCTGGGAAAAGGAATTTCGTGGGGATTACCGCATTTTAGGCTCTGACAACGATCCCAAATGTGTGTCCCTTTCTATGGCAAATGCCCGAAAGGCGGGGGTGGCGGATATCATCACCTTCCAGGACGGGGATGCCACGAAAATGAGCCTGCCTGCCCAAAGCGGCATCATCGTCTGCAATCCCCCTTACGGGCAGCGGATGCTGGAGCAGCAAAGTGCCCAGCGGCTGTATGCCGCGCTGGGGCGGCACCTAAAATTTGCCGACGGCTGGAAAAAATATGTCATCACCTCTGAGCCGGAATTTGAGCATTATTTTGGCCGCCGGGCGGATAAAAAACGCAAGCTCTATAACGGTATGATCAAGTGTGACTACTATATGTATACCGATAACTCCCGGAAGAAATAGGAGAGAGTTTTATGAAGCATCTGTTTATCATCAACCCCGCTGCCGGCAGCAAAGACAGGACGGAGGCATACCGTCAGAAAATTGATGCCGTATGCGGCAGCCGGGGGCTTTGCTATGAGATCGCTGTTTCCAAGGCTCCGGGCAACTGCACGGAAATTGCCCGCCAGGCAGCCCAGACAGGGGAGGCGTACCGAATCTACGCCTGCGGCGGCGATGGAACGCTGAACGAAGTGGTCAGCGGTGTGGCAGGCTTTGACAATGTGGCGGTGACCATGTTCTGCGGCGGCAGCGGTAACGATTTTGTGAAGATATTTAGTGAAACCGAACCCTTCAAGGATCTGGAGCAGCTTTTGGATTGCCGGGAGGCTTGCTTCGATCTGATGCGCTGCAATGAGGATATCAGCCTGAATATATGCTCTGTGGGCCTGGATGCCCGGATCGGCACCGATGTCTCCAATTACAAACGGATCCCGCTGCTCAGCGGCTTTCGTGCCTATGCCGCGTCCACGGTGGTCAATGTGATCCGGGGGATCGCCGAGCATTATGTGGTTCAGATCAACGGGGAGCGTATTGATGGAAAGCAGACTATGATCTGCGTCTGCAACGGCAGATTCTATGGCGGCGGCTTCAATCCTGTGCCGGAGGCTGACCCTGCTGACGGGCTGCTGGATGTGCTGGTGGTAAAAAAGGTCAGCCGGCTGCAGGTACCCGGTGTGATTGGCAGATATAAATCCGGAAAATACCGTCAGCTTCCCAAGCTGGTGCGGCATTTTAAGACGGATAAAATTCGTATTATCTGTGATAAACCCACCAGCATCAACTTAGACGGTGAGCTGCGGACAGCGCAGACAATCGATATTTCCGTTGCCAAGGAAAAGCTGCGGTTTTTCTACCCTAAGCAGCTAACCTGGCAGGGAGCAAAGGAAACTGTGAAAATATAAAAAACAGACAGATGATTTGTGAGTCACAAAATCATCTGTCTATTTTTCTTGATTCATTTCCGCATCGATCAAATCACAAATAAAACGGTTCAGGCTTTTGCCCTGACTGGCGGCATATTCCTTAATTAGCTGACGCCTGCCCTTTGAAACAACTACATTGATACGATCATAGTTCTTTTTGTTATATCGCGCAGTGGCTTTTTGCTGTGATTTATAATGCTTTTCATATCTGTCCGTACAATAGCCCCCCTTTTTACATAGACTCCTTGTCATTCTGAGCTTTGCTGGTGGGAAGTTTTTGCACCATCCAATTACAATGCGTTGTAAGGGCCGATGTGGGCATCGGCCCCTACGGATGGTACGATAAAAGAGTCCTTACAGCACACTGCCGCCGACGGAGCTCATTATGGTGATCTCCTGGACACCGGGCTCGTCACGCAGAGCCTCGATCCGCTTCATATCCGCGCTTGTCAGCATAATTTCCGCGACCAATTCGGTGGCGTCGGCGGTCATATTCTTGTTTTTAAGCTGGTAGTGACGCATATGGGAGAGCTTGCCCTCTGCCTTGCACTCACCGTTGTAACGGACGACCACCATATAGCTGCCCTTTTTCTGGGCGGCGGAGAATACGTGGATCGCCACAAACAGGGTGCCCAGCAGCACAGTCATCAGGCAGGCGATCACCGTATAACCGGCACCGCAGACAATACCGGTGGCAATGGCCCAAAAAGCAAAGGCGGTGTCAGAGGGCTCCTTGATGGCAGTACGGAAACGGACAATGGACAACGCACCCACCATACCCAGCGACAGCACCACATTGGAGGCAATGACCAGAATCACCAGTGCGGTGACCATAGACAGCATAATCAGACAGCCGGCAAAGCTTTTACTGAAGCAAACGCCGCCGTAGGTGACCTTATAGATCAGCACGACAAAAAGACCCAGCACAAAGGAAAGACCGATGGCGAGGATCGCCTCTGCCATGGGAATGGCGGAAAATTCCTCTGTGATCATATTCTGGATGGTACTCATAAGCTTGTTCATATTGCAACCTCTTTATAATTTATTTGCACACAGTACATATTTGGAAACAGCTAAATGGATCTTGGGAATATCCTCCAGACCTAAGTAGCCGGGCAGGAAGTCGTTGAATTTGACCTCCAGCACCACCTCATCCGGCTCTAAAACCGGCACCATTGCGGTATTCCCAGCCCAAAGGTCGAAATCGTAGGGCTTGGTGCGGATGTTTTCGTCCAATGTGATCCGGGTCTGACCGGCACTGCACACAAAGGGTGTGCGGTCGTAGTCCACCAGCACCGCCGGACGAAGTCCCTGGGCGATCCCCTTGCGGAAATCATCCAAAAGACTGCCCTGGGAAAGGGTCAGGTCACCAAAATCCAAGCCTTGCAGCTTTTTGACCTGCTCGGCGGTCAGCGCCTGACTGAGCTTTCGGGTGAGTTCGCCGTGCTTTTCCTTGCGTTCCAGCCGGATGAAATCCGTATTGTAATTATAGCACCGCAGGCGGTACTTTTCCCGATCCTTAAGACCAGACATTTTTTCGTCAAAGGCGGCAAAGCGCAGATCGTCAAAATAAAGGCTTCGGATGGTGTATTGCCCGGCTTCTCCGGCGTGGGGATCCCGCGCCATCATACAGGGCAATCGCCGCTTTAAAAGCTCTGCCGCGGATCTGGAGATGATATATTTATATTCGTGCCGATAGCCGTCACGCATTATACCCACCTCCAAAAATATTGGTCGATCTCAGCCTGTGTCAGACCGATATACCGTTGCAGCCGTGCCACCATATCTGCCATATGATCCCATTCGGTGATGAACCGGCGCAATTTGTCCACCTGCCACTCCCAGCCGCTGACAGTGCCGCCCCAACGGGCACGTTCCCGGGCAACCTCCGGTGCTAAAAGCTGCTCATAGTAATCGATTCGCGCCAAAACGTTCTCGTTGCTCAGAGTGTTCTCCATATGGTAGCTGAGCCGCTCTAAAAACTGCTGGCGGAAAGTGGGATTTTGAATGATCTTCATAGTGTAGCGCAGATGCTGCCAGTTCATTTCCCGTCCGTTGGACAGCACATCCGTAAAGGGCAGGTGATAGTAAAACGCCCAGTCTAGGTCATAAAACGCCCATTCGTATGTCCCGCCGTTTTCAGAGCTGCGGAAATAGCGCAGATTTTGCTGAACGTCACCGTTGGTGGAATAGCCCTGAATGATCAGCCAGTCGATCAGGCTTTCCATATTGAAAACGGTGCAGGCGTATTCGTAGACCTCCGGGTCGGTAATATCGTGATTGCTCAGGTAATTCATAAACTGGTAAATATCGGAGCTGGGGTAGACAGGTGCCTGCACCATATCCACGCTTTCTTCCGTTACGCCCCGGTTGGTGGCGTAGTAGAACTCGCTGAAGGCTTCCTTCAGGCAGTAGATGCCCCGATATTCGCCGTTGATATAAAGAATGCAGAATTTGTCCCGCTGCGCCAGCACATTGTCACCCATTTGCCGGCAAAGAGAAGTAAACAGCTCGTCCCGGAAAATGGACTGGGGATAGTCCTGACCGCTGCGGATAATGAGAGAATCGTAGACCTCCGGGCCATCCTCGCCGTAGACCGGGTAGGTCAGCAGGCTGTCGCCGTAGCGGCTGCGGAAATTGACCTTAAAGCTTTTCTTTGCCATCTGCAGGCCGGTGTGACCGAACATCTTGATGCCGCAGTCAATGGAAAAGCTGTCTTCCCCTTCGTAAAGGGTCAGGTTGCAGGGGATCTCGATGTTTTGGGTGTAGTTGACGTAGATACCGCCGCCGCCAAACATTTGATCCGGGTCAACGGCTACGGAAAGCACGGGAAGGGTGTGGTTTTCGTTGATGATATAGCTTGTGGTGACCACGCTGCTGGGAAGCTTTTCCCGGTTGTAGCAGATCGCGCGTACCGTGGTGGTACGGTTGATCACAATAGGCTGGGTGTACTTGTAGGAGGCAGTGTTGGGCACACTGCCGTCTAAGGTGTAATAAACATCGCCATCCCCGGAAAGCACCACACTAAGCTGGGTAATATCGTTATAAATTCCTCCCGGGGTCTGTACAAAAGGGTCCGCGGTCACCTCGGTATAGCCGCCGGTATTTTCCTGCCCCGGTGTGGGGGTGGAGAAATATAAAATACCGGGATCGGTGCCCTCCCGTCCCGCGGTGCAGGCAAGGGGCACATCCTTGACATGGATATAGTCGCTGTAACCCTCGGTGAGATGGGTCACATAAAGCCAGAATTCCTGCTTGTTCAGGGAAAAAGGCACGTGGATATAACGCCCTGTCAGCTCTGTGTTGCCGGAGAGAATGATGATGACCATTTCTCCCGGCTGCAGGGTCTGCTCCGGTAGCTGGAACAGGGTGGGGTCACTGCTGTCATCCGAAATGGCATAGTCGGACAGGTTGATAGGGGAGCCGGAGATGTTTTTCAGCTCCACCCAGTCGTAATATTCGCCGTCGCTCTGGATCAGGTACTTGTCGTTGGAGGGCATGGCCTCGCTGATGGCAAGGGCGCCCAAAATCCGCCGGTCGGACAAATAGGCTTCATAGCCCGCGGCAGTGTTTTCGTAGCCGGGGCTGATCTCGGAGGAAGCAAGGTAGCTGCCATCGGCTTGAAGCACCCAGGCGGTGTCTGCCTGTAAAGCAGGGACAGTCAATTCCGTGATCTTTGTTCCCACAGGGCCGGTCAGTACTAAGCTGCAGCCATTTTTGGAAAGCCCGAAGGGAGCTTCAAAGGTGGCATCCTCCTGGTCGGTGCAGCAAATGACCTCGTAACCGCCGGCGGGGATGGTCAGGCTGGTGATTTGCCATTTCATCGGCTTTTCCGGGTTGTCGGAAAGATAGTAGCCATCCAAAACGGCAGGGGAGTCGGTGGGGTTATATAGCTCGATCCAGTCGCATAGCTGACCTGCCATATTGGTGATGCCGCTGCGGTTAGCAGTCTGCACCTCACTGATGACCACCGTCACCGGGGTCAGGTTCATAGCATCCATCCAGGCGTTGTGGCCTTCCTCGGTGTTGGGGTAGCCGGGGGTACCGTAGCTGCCAATGCTCCAAGCGCCGGATGCGTCACGCATATAGGGCTGATCGTCGGGCAGGGCAGGTACCTCTAATGTCTGTATACAGACATTGGCGCTGTTATACAGGTAGAGTGTTTCGCCGTCCCGGGACAGACCAAAGCTGGGGTATTCACCGCTGCTGCTGTCCGGGTGGCAGTACACCACCAGATAGCTGCCGGCGGCGATGGTCGTGCCTTGGGGGAAGGTGTATCCCAGCACATCCGGCTTATCAGAAAGCTTGTAGCCGGAGATGTCCACCGGGCTGCTTGCCGGGTTGTACAGCTCGATATAGTCCAAAAGCTGCCCCTGGGGATCGGGGTAGGATTCATTCCGGGACATTACCTCCGTAATGCTCACAGCCGCCTGCTGCGGGGAATCTCCCGGCGGCTTGCCAAGCAGTGTCCCTATCAGGATCACAGCGGCGACCAAAACAATACTTACCGCTGTGGTAAGCAAAACCGTTTTGCGTTCCATAGTTGCACTCCTTTATTTACATAAGGTATTCTATAAATGTATCACCAAATACTTGGTTCTATCTTACCTCTGTTTTACAAAAAATGCAACACGGTTCGCGGTAATTCGTGAAAATGTGAGCAGGAAAATAAATCCTGGCGGAACATTGCGCCCCGCCCGGTAGAATCAAATGGTAAAT
>JAFTTQ010000113.1 GCA_017466665.1 Oscillospiraceae bacterium | reverse complement strand
GATACAGAATCCTGATCTTGAGGTTACTCTGGATCTGCGGATGTACAATCCTGAGGACGAGAGCTAAAGCTATGTCATTGGCGAGACCTACACCTTTTAAGCTCCTTAGATCGTTCCCGAGCTGCCCACTGCCACGGTGACTGAGCTGGAGAATGAGGATCTGACCTTTGCCCTGAATTTCAAGGCTGACGAGGCTACCGAGGAGCAGCTTGCCTACTACGGTAAGTGGTACGCGGACTATGTTTTGACTGTGAACAAGGATGTGACCTTCAACGCCAACGGCGACGCTGACGGCTACCTGTCCGGCCAGTATGACGCTTGGAGCGAAAACTGGGTGAATGTTCCCTTTGAGAATGTAACTCTGACAGCAGGCCAGTCCCTGAAGATTATGGAATACGCTGCCCAGCTTATGGGTGAGCCCGGCTTGAAGCTGACCTACAACGATGTATACAGCTTCGTTAAGGACTTCAACTGCGGCATCTTCTTCGAGCCTGAATTCCTGGCTGCGAACCCCGATTTTGTCGTTACCCTGGAGCTGCGGATGTACAATCCTGAGGACGAGAGCGAAAGCTATGTCATCGGTGAGACCTATGAGTTCGAGGCTCCCAAGATCGTTGCGGAGAATGTCGGTACCGGCGCTGTCTACGCAACTGCCGCTGAGGCGCTGATGGCTGCTAAGTCCGGCGAAACTGTCCGTATGCTGACCAACACGGATGAAATGATGATCGTTGTCTTTGATGGCATTACCTTCGATCTGAATGGCTATCAGGTAAGCGCACAGTATGTGACTTCCTATGGTGATATCGTTGACAACAGCGAGTCCAACGCCGGCCTGCTGGTGGTTGCAAAGAACCGCTTCATGATCCGCGAGGATAACGCACAGGTTCCTTCTGTTAGCGATTCCGGCTATAAATTCATTGAGATCATTGACTTCAAGATCATGACTGAAAACGGCGGCGCTAAGCTGATCTTCCAGCCCTGGTTTGAGGACTATGCCAGCATGCTGTTCCAGGATCAAGCTGCCTGGGAAAGCAGTGGCTTAACGATCTCTGTTGTAGTAAGCTGGGAGGCCAACGGAATGCCTCAGCAGCAAAAGTTCATCTATACACCTGCCCATGTCATGGATGTGTTTGTTAGCTACCGGGGTGACAATGCAGGCTATAATCAGGCATACAATCTGATTCTTAAGAACATCGATGGCCTGGAGTCCTTGACGATGACAGCTATGGTCGAATCTGAAACCGGTGTCGTCGTTAGCTGCCAGCCTTAATGAAAGGAGTGTTAAAAATGAATCAAAAATATGAAAAACCCAGTATTGAATACATTTCCTTGATTGCGACAGAGAAGGTTTTATCTGAGCCGCAGGAGACTCTCCCTGGCGAATGGGGAACACAGAGCAGTCCCTGGTAATTTGCGTAGAATGCTCTGCAAAATAGCTGACTTAATAACCCAGGTTCCCACAGCGGATGGCTTAGCCATTCGCTGTGCGGAGTACCTCCACAAAGGAAACGACAGTGCGGATATTATTATCCGCACTGAGCTTTACGACAAAGCCCGTTATGAGACCCAATTATCTGCGGAATCCCTTGCCTATATGGAGGCTGCCTATCAGTTTTATATGCAGCTTCTAAACTATGAGGGTTTTTATCTTCACGCGTCCGCCGTGGTAAGGGATGGAAAGGCATATCTATTTTCCGGCCCCTGCGGGACTGGAAAATCCACCCACACCCGGCTTTGGTGTGATACCTTCCCAGGCTGCACCATTATCAACGATGATAAGCCGGCGCTGCGCTGCATCGACGGTGTGTGGTATGCCTACGGTACACCCTGGTGCGGCAAGGACGGGATCAATCAGAATATGCGATCACCCCTGGCGGGAATCTGTTTTTTAAAGCAGGCAAAGGAAAACAGGATCCGGCAGCTTACCGCAACAGAGGCACTGCGAAAGATCCTCAGCCAAACGATTCATAAGTTTCATAACATAGCTGATCTGGATCTGCTGCTGAGCCACTTGGGAAATATGCTGGGAAAAATCCCTGTCTTTGAAATGGAAAATTTGCCACAGCCGGAGGCGGCGATCCTTAGCTATGAAACGATGCACAAATGTGCCGGGGAGATGTCACTATGAAGGTAAAAGAAAATTTTGTACTCCGTCAGGTCGCCCAGGCATGGGTGGTCATGCCCCTGGGTCAGGAGATGATTGATCTGGCGGGGATGCTGATGCTCAATGATTCCGGCGTTTTGCTCTGGCGGTGCCTGGAGCAGGGCTGTGAGCTGCAAGCTCTAACGGATGCTTTGGTAATGGAATTTGGCATCTCCTCCGAGCAGGCCGCAGAGGATGCCCGGGAATTTGTGGAAAAGCTGTCCCAATATGACTGTATTCAATGGTAGGACGTTCCCCCAGCGAGGGGGCAAAGGGCTGATCCCTCTCCGTCAGCCCTTTCGGCCTGCCACCTCTCCCAGCGGGAGAGGGTGACACGCTCCCCATTTTTGGTAACCGCTGAATAAACCGGTTACTTTGGGGGAGCTGTCAAAAATCTTTGATTTTTGACTGAGAGGAAAAAGGTTCAAACTATGAAGTATATGAAATATTTGACGGTGCTTTTGACTGCCGCAATTCTGCTGCTCAGCGGCTGCAGGACTGTGCCGGACGCATCGGGTCATACGGAACCGGGCAGCACATCCACACAGGACAATGCCGCATTGGAGGAGCATACCACGGCTCCTGTGGATCCAACACAGGATTCTATCAATACGGAAAATCCTGCGGAACCAGAATCAGAGCCTGCACAGCCTGTTCAGAGTGAGCCGGAGGAAGGGGAGATGACCTACCGTAAATTTCACGATATGACGCCCTCTCAGCAGCAGGCGTATGTGGAATCCTTTGAGAGTCTGGATGCCTTTTTCCTGTGGTATGCCGAAGCCCAGGAGCAGTATGAAAAGGAAAATCCTCCCATCATCATTGACGGCAACGGCGAGATCGATCTGGGAGAAATAGCCGGCAATGGGGATTGAACGTGTTGTTTGCCTGGATAAGATGGAACAGCTTGTGCCTCTGATCCGGGAAACCGTAGCAATGGGAAAGTCTATTCGGATCGCCCCAATGGGTACCAGTATGCTGCCTATGCTGCGGCAGGAAATTGACAGTGTGGTGCTCTCAGCACCGCCGCAACAACTGCGCAGATTTGATCTGCCTCTGTACCGCCGTGACAACGGGCAGTATATTCTGCACAGAGTCGTATCTGTTGAAAACGGGTATACCTGTGTCGGGGATAATCAGTTTCAGCTTGAAAAGGGGATCCATCACGATCAGGTGATCGCCGTTGTGACCGGGTTTTATAAAAAGGGAAAGTACAACAGCGTTTCTTGCGTATCGTACAGGGTTTATTGCTGCCTTTGGCATTGCAGCCGTCCCCTTCGCCGGTTTTATTGCCGTGGGAAGAGCTGGATCCGTCGCCACATTTTTGATAATCATACTAAAAATGGGACAAAATAGACAATGCATTGGCAGCACAGCAAGGAGTAAATAGAAATTGGATGGAATTGGCGTATATATTATAGCAGGTATCATTGTGGCTTTCATACTGATTTTGCTGCTCATTCAGTTTATAGAATGGTGTCAGTGGTTTATGAAGGAGCTGCGGTATCTGAATAACGAGATCAATCGCACCACAGGCGCGGAGAGAAGACATTATCTGAAACGGAAAAAGCGGCTTCTGTTATCGCTGATCCCGTTTGTCAGATATTGAAAGCTGGTCTTGCGAAAATTTAATATGCGGAGTATATCCGCAAACGCACGCCGCCTTGCCTTCTCCCCAGGGAGAAGCCTTTACGCACGAACGATAGTTAGAATGATAAACAATCATTTGGGTTTATAAGGTTGGGAAAAAAACGGGAAGATTTTTAAGAGAAGCTGTGCTATGATGTTACCGTCCGAAAGGAGGAGGTGAGGGCGTGAAGAAAGCCGGCAGGCAGAAAAAGGACAGGCTGCCGGAGGAGATCCTGACAGAGCTGGCTGCCATTGGACTGACCCGTGCCACCGATGTTTTGTGCGTTGAAAACGGTCAGGTGGAGCTGAAATCCCCGTCCCAAATGGGGAAGGATCACGCGGCGGCCATTGCGTCGGTGGAAAAGACCGCCGGGGGCTGGAAGGTCAAATTCTACGACAAATTAAAGGCGCTGGAGCTGCTGGGCGGCCATTTGGGACTGTTTGGCGACCGGGGCAGAAGGGAGGAAGAAGAAAACAATCTTTTGGAGGCAATACTATCTTCAACACAGGAGGCATTAGACACAAGTGATATACAGGAGCTTCAGCAAGCGGCAGATCCTGGCAATGACCTGGTGGAACAGACCGGGACTGATGGAACAGGAGGGGATCATCTGTGATGGAGCTGTACGATCGGGCAAGACCGTCTGCATGGCAGACGGCTTTTTTCTTTGGTCTATGACCCGGTTTTCCGGGTATGCCTTTGGTATCTGCGGCAGAAGCCTATCCTCCCTACGGCGTAATGTGACCGCAAATCTCCATTCCTGGCTGGGCGGACTGTTCCAGATCAAGGAAAGCCGTAGCGAGAATAAGCTGACGGTGCGCTACAAGGACAGGGAAAATGTTTACTACCTCTTTGGCGGCCTGGATGAAAGCTCCTATAAGCAGATCCAGGGCATCACCTTGGCTGGGGCGTTTTTGGATGAGGTGGCGCTGATGCCCCGCTCCTTTGTGGAGCAGGCCTGTGCCCGCTGTTCGGTGGAGGGCTCAAAATTGTGGTTTAACTGCAATCCGGCAGGCCCGGAGCACTGGTTTTACAAGGAGTGGATCCTGAAAAAAGGGGAAAAAGGGATGTTGCACCTGCATTTTACTATGGCGGACAATCCGGGACTTTCCGAAAACATCCGCCGCCGCTATGAAAGCCTGTACACCGGGGTGTTCTACAAGCGCTATGTATTGGGGCAGTGGTGCGTGGCAGAGGGGCTGGTATATGCCTTCGATCCTCAGAAGCACATCTGCCAAAGCTTGCCGAAGAAGGGACGGTACTACATCTCTGTGGACTACGGCACACTGAACCCCTTTTCGGCGGGGCTGTGGTGTGTGGCAGACGGAAAGGCGGTGCGCATCCGGGAGTATTACTACGACGGGCGCAAAGCGGGAAAAACAAAAACCGACGAGGAATACTACCGGGAGCTGGAAGCACTGGCCGGGGAGCTGCCGGTGGAAGCGGTGGTGGTAGACCCTTCGGCGGCATCCTTTATCACCGTGATCCGGCATCACGGGAGATTCCCGGTTCGTAGGGCAAAAAATGCGGTACTGGACGGCATACGCTTGGTAGCCTCTGTTATGCAGGCAGGTCTTTTGCAGGTAAGCCCCCAGTGCAGGGACAGCATCCGCGAGTTTTCACTCTATTCCTGGCAGGAGCAGGGGGATCACCCGGTCAAGGAAAACGATCACGCAATGGATGATATACGCTACTTCTGTTCCACAATATTTTATAGAAAGGTTGGGAAGGATTTATGAAAAAATGGCTGATCGACAGCTTTTTGCCTATGTGGGCAAAAGAGACTGTTTTGGCGGACAATCGCCGCCTGAAACGGCAGCTCAGGGAAATGGCACAGGAAAACAAGGAGATGAAAGCCTATATCCAGGGCTTGGAGACCGGGATCCGTGCCGGTAAGAAAATCACCATCCACAGTGGGGGCAAGAGCTAATGGCGATCTACAATTATGAGGAAGCCTTTGGAGCCTGGGATCAGACCTCCCGGGCAATGCGGCAGGCGATCGGTGATTGGTTCCGGCTGTACTACGGTACTGCCAAAGCCGAAGACCGTGAACCCTGCCAAAGAATTGCCTATACCGTGGTCAGCAAGCTGGTACGGACGGTATTCGGGGAATATCAGGCATCCAGCGACGATGCCTTTGTGCAGGAGGTTTTACATGAACTCAATATCGTTGCCCGGCAGGCTTTGGAACTAAGTCTTGTGGGCGGTGAATGCTATTTGAAGCCCTGCCCGGGAAAGGCAGGGTTTTCCTTTACCCTGATCCCCCGCAGCAATGTGCTGATCTTTGGCAGGGACGCTGCCGGAAATGTGACGGATATCGGCACGGTAGAGCGCAGTACAGCAGGCAAATACTATTACACCCTGTTAGAGCGCAGAAGCGTGGATAATGCGGGGTATCTGACCATTGAAAATAAGCTGTTCCGATCCCAAAACAGCCACAATTTGGGCGCTTTAGTGCCTCTGGCAGTCCACCCGGAGTACGCAAGCCTGCCGGATTGCTACTGCTATGAGCAGCCGATGCACTCGGTGGGGCTGATACGGGTGAAAACACCGATGCTCAACTGCGTGGACGGTTCCTCCGACGGTGTCAGCGTGTATGCGCCGGCGGTGGAGCTGATCGCCTGCATCGATGAAAATGAAGCCCAGCTCCGGGGCGAATTCAGACGGGGACAGAGTCGGATCTTTGCGTCCCGGGATCTTCTGCGGGATGATGGCAGCGGTTCACTGGATTTGACCGACCACCTGTTTGTGGGTTTGGATGACGAGCCTGAGCAGGTGGGCATTACGGTGTTTTCTCCTCAGCTCCGGCATACTGCCTATTTGGAGCGCAAGCAGGAATATTTGCGAAATGTGGAATCCATCATTGGGCTGAAACGGGGAATGCTCAGCGATGCCAATATGGACGACAGAACGGCAACGGAAATATCCTCCAGTGCCGGAGATTACAACCTGACAGTGATGGATTTTCAGGGGATGTGGGAAAGGGCTGTCCGGGAAACGGTGGTGCTTTGCTGCGCCTTGGCACGGATGTACCGCATTGGGATGCCTTCGGAATGCCCTACGGTGAGTATAGATTGGGGCAACGGTATTCTCTACGACGAGGATAAAGCTTGGGAGGACTATCAGAAAATGGTGGAAGCCGGACTTTTGAAGCCGGAGATCGCTTTGGGCTGGCGGTTCAATATGCCCGCAGATACTGAGCAGGAACAGCAGGCCATTCGCAGCCGCTTTATGCCG
>JAFTTQ010000112.1 GCA_017466665.1 Oscillospiraceae bacterium | reverse complement strand
GTTAATTGCTTTATTCAACCTTTCATGAGAATCGCCCAACTGACTCAACTTTTCTAAACGCAAACTTTCATCCCAAAATCCTATTTGCATCTCTCTCGCCCCCTTGTTGGTTTATTATATCATATCTTTATAATTTGTGCGAGTTTTTAGAGATGCCCAATAATTTTAAAACACATATTGCTGTTACGACATATTTACAAATTTTCCAGAGATTTATACCTTGAACAGCTCTGGGGAATTTGCTATAATGAAGAAAAAACACACACGGAGGATGGGCTATGAGAGGTATTCCTTCTCTGATTACAGATATTCGGAAAAAGGTTTTTACTGAGGTTGCCCGGATGGCTTACGAGGGCGGCGACTACACCCGGGCAGAGGATCTGCCCTACATTATTGTTCCCGGCGATCAACCGCTGCATCGGGAATCGGTATTTTTAGAGCGTGCCATTGCCGGCGAGCGTGTACGGCTGGCAATGGGGCTTTCCATCCGTCCCATTCAGACCCGGAGCCTGATGACCGAGGGTATGGATGCTGCCGCAGTTGCGGAGCAGTACTATGAGCCCCCGCTGATCAACATTATTCCCTATGCCTGCCACGCATGTCCCACCAATCAGTACCGGGTGACGGAGAGCTGTCAAAACTGCTTGGCGGCATCCTGTCAGAAGGTCTGCCCCAAGGGTGCGATCTCCTTTGTCAACGGCAAAAGCTGCATCGATCAGGAGAAGTGCATCAAGTGCGGCAAGTGCGCCAAGGCCTGCTCCTATAATGCTATCATCCATCTGCAGCGCCCCTGTCAGGCGGCCTGCGGTATGGATGCCATTGGCTCCGATGAAAACGGTAAGGCTGTGATAGATCAGGATAAATGTGTTTCCTGCGGTCAGTGCCTGGTGAGCTGCCCCTTTGGCGCGATCGTGGACAAGGGTCAGATCTTCCAGGTGGTGCGCTCCATTATGGAAGGGGAGAAGGTCATTGCCATCGTTGCCCCTGCATTTATCGGTCAGTTCGACAAGCACTCCACCCCTGGCAAGTTCATTGCGGCAATGAAGACCTTGGGATTCAAGCGGATCGTGGAGGTGGCTGTGGGTGCGGATATGTGTACCATCGAGGAAGCCAAGGACTTTTTGGAAAAGGTGCCCCATGAGCAGAATTATATGGCTACATCCTGCTGCCCGGCGTGGCACTCTATGATCTATAAGCTGTTCCCCGGTGAGGCGAAGAATATCTCCATGACTCTCACACCAATGGTATTTACCGCCCGGCTGATGAAGAAAAAGTACCCCGGCTGCAAGGTGGTATTTGTAGGCCCCTGCGCGGCAAAGAAGCTGGAGGCGATCCGGGCGGACATTCGCTCTGATGTGGATTTCGTGCTGACCTTTGAGGAATTGCAGGGCATGTTTGAGGCGAAAAACATCGATTTTGAGACCATTGAGCCTATGTACGACCTGAACGAGGGCACCGCGGCTGGCAGAGGCTTCGCGGTGGCAGGTGGTGTTGCCAAGGCGGTGGCGGATCTGGCTGCCCAGACTGCCCCGGATGTGGAGATCAAGACAGCCCGTGCTGAGGGTCTGCGGGATTGCCGCAAGCTGATGACCCTGGCAAAAGCCGGCAAGTACAACGGTTATTTGCTGGAGGGTATGGCTTGTCCCGGTGGCTGTGTTGCCGGTGCAGGTACATTGCTGCCTGTGGACTTGGCGTCGGGCGTTGTGGGACGCTACCAAAAGGAAGCGGATCAGACAAGTCCTCTGGACAGTGCCTACCGGGATACCGGCAAGAGCCTGGATTAAGAATAGTATCATAGCCGGCGGGGTGGTATATCCAACCCCGCCGGTTTACTGCTAAGTTAAATTGGATTTTATCTTACTAACTCTGATACGTACCAACCCCTTTGTCATTCCGAGCCAGTGCGCACACTGGCGTGGGAATCTCTTGGTACAATTCTTCGTGTTTAGGCAAGAAAAGTAATAGAAGTAACTGCCTACTATGAGATTGCCACGGCGCTTTGCGCCTCGCAATGACAATTGGCTGGTGCTAATCGTAATAGTGCGGTAAACAATAATTTACGGCAAAATTATAAAAGGGCGCTGTCAGGCAGACAGCACCTTTGTGTTATTTTTGCTCTTTTACAAACATCGGAGTCATATGGGGTTTATCGAACACCTGCTGGAGCCGCTTGCACTTGACCAAAAAGGCGTAGTAGATATGATAGCCGCAGCCGTAAAGGGTCTCGGTATTCCCCATGCCCTTGGCGATCACCAGATCGGAATTTTGAATGGCATCCCGGGTCTGCTGATTGACATATTTCAGATCTGTTGCACCAATGTCACTGCCATTGTCCATCACCGGGAAGGGAATGCCCATAAACTGGTAATCCCGGCGGGTGGCATCGTTATGGGCAGGAAAGCCCCGGACACAGAATGTGATTTTCAGGTCAGGATATCGGCGGGTAAGTGCCTCAGCCAGCAACCAGTCAAAGCCGATTTCCCCGGCGTTGTCCGTCAGGTAAAGCAGAGTCTTTGCGCTTTCCAGATCCTGGCAGAAGCTATCATAAGCATTTCCGTCAAAGGTAAATTGCTCAGGGGATTCCAGCATCCTGTCCAAGGTATCAAAGCTAACATTCTTTCCCAGCGCGGAAAAATCAATGTAATTGCCTAAAATGGCGTATTGCAGTGCGGTCAAAACCGGGTCGGCAGACTGCTGCACCCGGCTGCGGAGCTTGTCCAGCCGTGCCATCACGAACCGGTTGGATTCGTCCTTTTCTGCCTGGAAGCGATCCTCAGGCAGACCGTAAAATTTCATATACAGCTTGTTGATCCTGGCACCGATGCGGGAGGAACTATCCTCAGGTTCCGCGTCCAGAAAGATCTGCATGACAGCCTTGATAAAGGCTAAGGCGGTTTCTTCATCCCCCAAACTCCGGGCAGTCTGCAAATGCTTATTCAGCAGGCATTCTACGCAAAGACTGTTAATGGCAATGCCCATATCAGCCCTCCAAATGCCGCTGGATCCGACCCTCGATCATATCCAGCGCCACCTGATTTCTGCCACCCTCCGGCACCACCAGATCGGCAAATTTCTTGCTGGGCTCTACGTACATTTCGTGCATTGGCTTGACGGTTTGCTTATATTGATTGATGACCGACTCCAGGGATCTTCCACGCTTGTTCACGTCCCGCTTGATGCGGCGGCACAGGCGAATATCCGCATCCGTATCCACGAAGATCTTGATGTCCATAAGATTTCGCAGCTCCGGGTCAACAAAGATCATAATACCCTCTACGATAATGACCTTTTCCGGCTCTACGTGGATGGTTTCATCACTGCGGTTGTGCAGGGTAAAGTCGTAGACCGGGCAGTCAATGGCGTAGCCGTGGCGAAGCTGATCGAGCTGATAGACTAATAAGCTGGTGTCCAGGGCACTTGGCTCGTCGTAGTTCAGCATAGCCCGCTGCTCATAGGTCAGCTCATCGTGGCGCTTATAGTAGTTATCGTGGCTCAGAACGGAAACGTTATTGCCAAACCGCTCCACCAACCGTTTCATCAGGGTAGTTTTGCCGCTGCCGCTGCCGCCGGCAATGCCAATGACCAAAATGTTATCCATAGTTTTCCTCCATAAGGCTTTCACAGAGTTTGTAAATATGGGGGTCGTCCAAAGAATTTTCAAAGACGACACAGCCGGGGCCGTCGTAAAGAAGACCTGCGTCGCTCAGCCGACGCTGGGTCTGGCGGGCAGTGCCCTCACCGCCGTCAAACAGCACGGTGGTATTCCCTAAGATACGGCGAATGGCGGCGGTGGCAAAGGGATAGTGGGTACAGCCCAAAACCAATCCGTCCAGCTTGCCCACAAAAGGCCCTAAAACCGGGGTCAGGAAGGCATCCATCTGGGGGGAGTTGGCAAGACCGGCCTCCACCAGCTCCACCAGTCCCGGTGCCGGGATCAGTCGGATATCCGGGTGGGGATTGGCGGCAATCAGCCGTTTCAGCTTTTCGCCCCGGAGGGTCACCGGGGTCGCCATAATGCCCACAGTGCTTTGGGGGAATCGGTTTACAGCGGGCTTCAGGGCAGGCTCAATGCCGATGATGATAAAATCGGGATATTTTTCCCGCAGCATATGAATGGCAACAGCGGTGGCGGTGTTGCAGGCGACCACCAGCGCTTTGATCCCCCGTGCCATCAGCCGTTTTACGGTGGCGTCGGTCATAGAAATTACTTCCTCGGCACTTTTGGTGCCGTAGGGGGCATTGGCAGAGTCGCCAAAATATAAATATCGTTCCTTAGGCATCAGCCGCACCAGCTCCCGCAGGACGCTGATACCGCCTACGCCGGAGTCGATCACGGCAATATAATCGGCACTCACTGCCATCTTTTCACCACATTTCTGCTTCATATTTTGGGTGCTTTTACCTTCCCCCGGGGGGAAGGTAGCTATACCCTATCCGAGGAGAAGAAATCTCTTATTTGTATTCCCGGATCATCTGGGCAAAGACCGGCAGACTGCGGATGATCTGGTCATAGCTGACGCAGTAGCACAGCCGGAACCAGCCGGGGCAACCAAAGCCGTCACCGGGCACCAAAAGCACGTCCTTGGTTTTGGCATATTCGGAAAATGCGTTTGCATCGCCGCCGGGGGCTTTTACAAACAGGTAAAAAGCGCCGTCAGGCTTGGCGACCTCATAACCGCAGGCTAGCAAACCGTCGTAAAGTGCACGGCGGTTTTTGTCATAAGCGCAAAGATCCGGGCGCAGATGGGTGCACCGGGCAATGACCTTCTGCCACAAAGAGGGGGCACAGACGTGACCGGCTGCCCGGGCAGCACCGGCAACTGCTAAGTAAAGATCTTCACCGTCGTCTGCCTGCCGGGGTACATAGATATAGCCAATGCGCTCACCGGGCAGGGACAGGGACTTGGAATAGGAATAGCACACGATGGTATTTTTATAAATGGTGGGAATGAAAGGGGCGGTGATACCGTCATAGCACAGCTCCCGGTAAGGCTCATCGGCAATGATATAGATGGGGTGGCCAAACGCCTGACTTTTTTTCGCCAGCAGGGCAGCCAGTTTTTTCAGAGTTTCTTCGGTGTAGACGGTGCCGGCGGGGTTATTGGGGGAATTGACGATAATGGCGCTGACCTCCTGCGTCAGCATTTCCTCCAAAGCGTCAAAGGGGATCTGGAAATTGGGCACATCCGGGGGCACCACAGCAAAGACAGCACCGGCGGATTCGGCAAAGGGCTTGTACTCCGGGAAATAGGGAGCAAGGGCAAGCACCTTGGCACCGGGGGTGGTGACAGCCTTCAAAACCGCGCAAAGCTCCGGGGCAGCGCCGCAGCCAATAAACAGCTCGTTGGGCGTAATGCCAGTGCCGTAACGGCGGTTCAGATCATCGGCAATGGCCTTGCGGGTGGCAAGGTCGCCCACAGCGGTGGTGTAGCCGTGGAGTGTCAGAGAATCGGTATCTGCCAGGATCTGCCCAATGGTCTCGTTGACCTCCGGGGGTGAGGGGATGCTGGGATTGCCCAAAGAATAGTCAAACACGTTTTCCGCGCCGACAATGGCGGCTCTTTGCCTGCCATATTCAAACAGCTCCCGGATGCAGGAACGGTTGGCACCCAATGCGTAAGCTTCCTGATTTAACATAATGGTCACCTCATAATTCGTAAAGTGGTGCGGGGGGATCGTATACCTGGGATTTATATGTAATAGAGCCGATGGGCTTGCCCTCCAGCCCGTATTTGGAGTTGTAGCCGAAAAGATTGATGTAGCGGTGCAGATCGTCCTTTTCGGCTTCCATAGCCTCCATCACCGCTACGGTAGCCAGCACATCGTCAATGGCACGGTGGGAGTTGACCACCTTGCCGGAAAGTCCATAGACCTCAATGGCGTTGCATAGCTTGTGGGGGTAGCTGTGGCGATCCTTGTAGACAGTCAGAAGATCGATTTTGTCCTTGCCCTTGAGCACGGTGGGGTCACCGTCCCGCAGCAGCATATAGAATAAAAAGCTCAGATCAAAATGGGCGTTATACGCCAGCAGCATAGCATTTCCTGAGAAAATCTCCCCAATGTCCCGGCAGACCTGGGCTTTGGAAATACCCCTTTGCCGGATGTCCTCGGTGGTAATGCCGGTGAGATTTTCAATAAAGGGGGGGACGGTGGTACCGGGGCTGAGGGTGATCAGCTCGTCATATTCCCTGGTCACAACAGCCTGCCCGTCCTTTTGCTCCACCACGACGGCGGAAAATTCAATGATCTCGTCCCGGCTGAAATTCAAGCCGGTGGTTTCCGTGTCGAAGAATACCAGCTTATCGTATTTCTGGAAAAAGCTTTCAAAATGGCTCATAGCTTTTCTCCTTTGTATAGTGATAGTGCCCGTCGGAATTTGCTGTGGGTTTCCGGCAGCAGCCCATATTGTATGGCGAGCATTTTGGCAAACAGGTCAGCAGAGGCAGGCTCTCCCTTTTTCAGCTCTACCTCCACCTCGCACAGCGGAATGGTTTTATTGCCGCCGGTGAGGGTGCCGCTGTCCAGTGCCAGCTCCAGGGTGCAGTCCTGCAAAGTCAGGGTGATGGCGGTGCGGTGGAATTTGGCGCTGCATACCGGGAGGATGCCCTCCTGCACCAGCGTGCCAAAATTCTCAGGGGCACCGGCGGCACAAAGGGCGGGGATGGCTACCTCGATATTGCCGCATTCCAGTTCGATCTCATTCCTGCCAAGGCCTGTGGCGGGGGTTTTCAGGGTGCAGACGCTTTTCTCGTTTTCCATCCGGCGGCGCAGAGTATAATGGCGCTGGGAAAGTGCCCCGGAGGGTGTGTCGTAGTAGGTGGTTTCCATATGGAATTGCTTGCTGGGGTACTGGCTGTATTCTGTGGCTATGACAGCCAAAACTTCCCCGGTTGCCCGGAATTTCAGTTCATATTCAATGCCCATATTACTACCACCTGAAAATGATTGTTTCTCGCACTGCTTCCAATCTTGCGCCTACCAAAGGCTCCCCTTTAGGGGAGCTGTCAGCGTAGCTGACTGAGGGGATAAATAACGTCGACAATCAACTTTTTAACCCCTCCGACAAAAATCAAAGATTTTTGCCACCTCCCCCAAAGGGGAGGCGTTGGGCTGGTACGTAAATTGTTAGTACGATAAATTCCGATTTATTTTATTATACACCTTCAAAGCCCACAGTGCAAGAATCTTTCTTGGAAAACCTGTTCCGACAAAAAATTTACCTTTTCGGTGGTAGAATTTTCCTATGATACGAAAGGTAAGTGACGGTAATGATCATCTCTTTGCAATCCTATATGCGCAAATCACGGCATCTGCTGCGCCGGTGGGCATTGGATCCCAGAATTCACAGCGCCGTGCAGGCGGCAGTGTATGTGCTGGCGGGCTTCTGCCTGAGTGCTGCCAGCCTGGGAGGTTTTTGCCTGCCCCTGACAATGGCGCTGGTGTGTGCCGGGACAGGCTGGTTTCCACTACTGACGGCAGCGGGGGGCTTTTTGGGGTATTGGGTATTTTGGGATGCCTACGGCTACATAGGTATGTTTTGGATATTGGGAGGCTTGCTGGCGGCTGTGCTGCTGGGGGAAAAACGGTTCAGCAAGCAAATGCCCCTGCTCCTGCCGGCGACAGGCGGATTGATCGTGGCGGCATCCGGGGTAATTTTTCAGCTTGTTTTTTATGATATGACCCCCATCTCCATCTATATTTTGCGGGTGGCGTTGGGGGCAGGCGGCACAATGCTGTTTGCCCGGCTGCTGCAGGGCAGAAATCCTATTTTGGATTGGCTGGGTGCAGGCCTTTTGGTGCTGGCGCTGGCGCAGATCGTACCCATACCCTATTTGGGGCTGGGATATATTGCTGCCGGCTTTGCTGCTTCTGCCGGAGCATTTCCTATGGCTGCGTTGGCGGGCTTGGCACTGGATCTGGCGCAGGTCACCAAGGTGCCGATGACGGCGGTGCTGGCACTGGGCTATCTGGTGCGGTTTTTGCCCCGGTATCCCAAATGGCTGGGAGCGGTGGCACCGGCAGCGGTTTATGTGGGCGTAATGGCGCTGGTATCTACCTGGGATATTCACCCGCTTCCGGGGTTGTTGATCGGCAGCATTTTGGGAATTTACCTGCCAATACCGGGAAAGTTTGCCCACCGCCGGGGAGAGACCGGGGTGGCACAGGTGCGGCTGGAGCTGGCATCCGGTGTGCTGACCCAAACGGAAAGCCTGCTGCTGGAGGTGGATGAGCCGCCGGTGGACGAGGACGCGTTGATGGATCGGGCAGCGGAGAGGGCGTGCAGCAACTGCGCCTACCGAAAAAGCTGCCGGGATTCCAAGCGGCTGACTCAGCTTTCCCCGGTGCTGCTGCATAAGCCGTTGCTTTCCACAGAGGAGCTGCCCATTATTTGCCGCAAGCCGGGGCGGTTTTTAGCAGAGCTTCACCGCTGTCAGGAGCAGCTTCGTTCCATCCGGGCAGACCGGCAGCGGCAAAAGGAATACCGGGCAGCGGTGATCCAGCAGTACCGATTTTTGGCATCCTTTTTGCAGGAACTGGCGGATCAGCTTCCCCGGCGGGCAGAGCAGGCGGGTAATCAGTATCGCCCGGAGATCACGGTCTACGGCAATCGGCAGGAGCAGGATAACGGTGACCGCTGCCTGCGGTTTGCCGGCGTGGGCAAAAAATACTATGTACTGCTGTGTGACGGTATGGGCACCGGGCTGGGAGCAGTGCAGGAGGGAAAAACCGCGGCGGGACTGCTGCACAGGATGCTCTCTGCCGGGTACCCGGCAGAGTATGCCCTGAGAAGCCTGAACAGCCTGTGCGCTCTGCGGGACAGAGCCGGGGCTGTGACGGTGGACTTAGCGGAGCTAATGCTGGATTCCGGCAAGGTCAATCTCTATAAATGGGGTGCTGCACCGTCTTATCTGACCACAAAATTCGGTGCCGAGAAGATCGGTGTAGCCAGTCCACCGCCGGGCCTTTCGGTAATGGAGGAGCAGGAACGGGTAGAGCGGGCATCCCTGCGCCGGGGAGAGTGGCTGGTAATGGTCAGCGATGGCATAGGAGAGCGGGAGGCTATGCGGTGTTGTATGGAAATGGGGGACGGTTCCCCCGGGGAGCTGGCAGCGGGGATTCTTGCCTGCGGACAGCTTGGCAACCAAGACGATGCCACCGTGGTCATCGTCCGCCTGGCAACCGACTAAATTGGAATTTATCTTACTAATCAATTACAATGGGGTCGTAGGGGCCGATGCCCACATCGGCCCTATTTCCAATGCTTTTTGTTAGGGCCAATGTGGGCATCGGCCCCTACGGCTGGTGCGGTAAACAATAATTCACCAAATAAAGAAGCAGAGGCACGGGGCCTCTGCTTTTTTTAGCATTCCATTTGCTTGCCTAAAAAGCCTGCAACGGTTTGTACCAGCTTCTGATCCGCTTCTGCCATGGGTGTGGAGTTATCATCCATCAAAAGCATCACACAGCCCATCAGATCCCCTTGGCTCAAAATAGGGGAGGCTACGCCTAAATGGTATTTATCGGAGCTTTCCGATACCTTTACCAGACTGTCACCGGGAATATGGCGGTAGTTTTTGCGGCTTTCCATCAGCCTGCCCAGCTCGCCGGAATTGGGCTTGTCCATAAGCTCCCGCTTGGGCGCACCGGACAGGGCAATGATGGAATCCCGGTCAGATACCGCAGCGATCCGCCCGGTGTTGGTGCCGATGGAGTCACAGATCTGCGTCGCAAAGTCCTGTAAATCGCTCATAGGGGAGTACTTGCGGAAGATCACCCCGCCATCTTTTTCGGTATAAATTTCCAGTGGATCGCCTTCGCGGATCTTGAGGGTTCTTCTGATTTCTTTCGGAATTACAATACGACCTAAATCATCTGAATATGTCAAGTAAGGACAAACACTTTTTTCAATACCGTGAAAACCCTTGATTTTACTGGGGTTTCAGGCATTTCACCTCCTGCTTACAAGAAAAAATTTAACAGGGGGCATATGGTATTTTAGGACAAACATT
>JAFTTQ010000111.1 GCA_017466665.1 Oscillospiraceae bacterium | reverse complement strand
GCGCAGCAAGTCAAAATGCCTTGCGTAGCAAGCTTTTTTACCCCACATCCGACAAAAATCAGAGATTTTTGCCACCTTCTCCCCAAAGGAGAAGGCTTTATTAGATACCATTTATATTATCTCGCTTTTTGACGGTTGGCGGCTTTTTTGACACTCTGAAAACGGACTGTGCCGAAGCACAGTCCGTTTTTTTGCTTGCTATGAAATTACTCAGCGAAGTTGAAGGTAATATACTTAACTCTGATCTGTGCATCAACCGCATCCAGCATCAGGTATTTGTAGGTCGTGCCGGCAGGCAGCTCAATTACATAATCCCCATAGCTGGAGGTTGTGGCGACCGCTTGAATCAAGGTATAGTTCACGCCGTCATTGGAACCCAAAACATTCAATGTGGCATCCTTGTGTCCGGCATTGATCACCAGGGATTGGAATGCCTTTGTACAGGTGAAGAATGCTTTGCCATCATATTTAGCATCCTGATAGATGCGAAGCTGAGTTGTAAAATGACACTGGGTAACACTAACGCTTACTACGTCATCCAATTGCCGAGTCACATCCTCGTACTGTGCGGCTCCAGTATAGTTGCTGAAGGTGTAGGTCGCTGTGCTGCCGGCGCTGGGAGTAGACTCCTCAGGCTCGGATTCCTCAGGGGCACTGGGCTGAGGATCGCTGCCCTCACCAATCGCCGCAAAGTGAGAGGGGAAGCTGGTCGCTGCATAGCTCAGCTTGGAGCAACTAAAGGTATCGAATGTGTTATATGTGCCGATATAGCAATCCGTTCCCTCTACAGGAGCTACCAGTGTATTGTATTCCGTATTATAGGTATATACTACACTGGGTTGCGCTACCAAGCGGATGTTTTGATAGGTGCCGTTCAGGTACAAGTCAATATAGGTTTTGCTGTTACCATCCATAAAGTACAGATAGTAGCCACCGTTTGTTTCCTCCAGATATACATCAGTTGCTGCATTGATGTCCTCTGTTGTGCTCAAGAAGTATTCCTTATTGGCTGTGCTACCGGCAAAGTACAAAGTCTTGCCAAGATTGCCCTGCTCCACATACCATTTATATGCCTGGCCTGCTACAGGATCGGTTACCATTTCGGCAGAACCACCTGCAGGCTCGCTGGGCTGAGGATCGGTGGGCTGAGGATCAGTAACCTCAGGCTCCTCGCCGATCTCGCCGCCCAGCTTATACAAGGTAAACTGACAGGGGTAGCTGCTCGGGGCACCACTAATTGTAGTGATCTTGTAACCACGGAAACGGTTAAATCCACCATACTTCGCATCAGTAGAAGTGTTGCTTGCCAGCAGAACTGTATCGGAACCAACACCGGCAAACTCGAAGGTGCCGTTTTCAAAGCTCCATGCCCATTCATAGGTGCCTTCTGAGATACCATTGTTTGCTCCGCCCTTAGGCTTGACAGTCACGCCGTTGGCATCAGTGATGGTGACGCTGCTGCCATTGACTGTCAAAGTCCAAACACCGCCTGCGGGATCAGTAACTGTATTACCGCTGACGGTGGGCTGCACCGCGCTCAGCCAGCCGTTGTCATATACGCCGGGAGCATAGCCGGTAGAAACGATCATAACGTACTTGCCAGAGGTAAAATCAGCAGCGCTGGTAACCTTGTTGTAGCCATCACCGGGGACAATAGGCTCACTGGGCTGAGGATCGGTTTCCTCGGGATCGGTGGGCTCGGGCTCAACCTCGCCGCCAACAACGATTTCGGTTGCCAAGGTGTTACGCAGCTGGAACTTATTGAAATAGCCTACTGCTGCGTTTACTGTGATCACATCGCCAACCTTCACATCCCATGCGCCGCCGGTCTTGCCAACGACTGCCTTGTAGATCTGAATGCTGTTGCCCTCACTGTCCTCAACAGTAATGTTGGGCTGGGTGTAGGAACCGTTGTTGTCGAACACCTCGGTGACAGTCAAACCGCTGATTTTTACATAGGTGCAAATATCAGCTGTGGTCAATGCGCCGATGGTGGTCTCCTTGGCAGATAGGGTCATGCCGCTGGACTTTTCATAGGTGCCGCTGCCCAGCTGAGGCAGACCGTTGTAATCAGCTCTGGAGCCGGTACCAATAATGGTATCACCAACGCTGATATCATTGGGTGCAGAGGACATACGGACGCAGATGGCGCCGGTGGAGTCCTGAACATAGATGTTGCTGCTGTCAACCAGGGTAACCACGCCCTTAACGGTTACGGTGGTGCCGTTGGCTGCTGCCAGTGCCTCAGAGATTGTTACAATACCGGTAGGATCGGTGGGCTGAGGATCGCTGGGCTCGGGATCTTCGCCATCTTCCACAGTGTAGAAGTGAATGGGGAACTGGGTTACATCGATCTTGGAAGCATTATTGCCGGTGATGTAAGAGGTATTGGAAACAGAAGCATCATCATGGATTGAACCCTGATATTCATAGGTACCCACGTAATATGCGTTGTTTCCGTCGTAATCATAGATCAGGGTGTTGGCTTCCGCGCTCCAGCCAAAGAACTCAGAGGGAGCAGAGGTTACCAACTCCAGGCTGCCCTTGCCGTAGCCGGGGTCGCCATCGGTACGGTGATACACACGGACATAGGTCTTGGTATTGCCGTCCATAAAGTACAGGTAAGCGCCGCCGATTTGACCGGGAACTTCTTCCAGATAGAAGTCTGCTGCCTCGGAAGCATTCGCACTTACAGCCAGACGATAAGTAACATCGGAGGTGTCGCCGGTCAGGTACATAATCGTGCCGTCGGGCATCTGCATACCCAGTTTGTAAGCGGTAGCATATACCGGCTGGGTAATCAGAGTAGCATTACCAGAAGGCTCGCTGGGCTGGGGATCGGTGGGTTCAGGATCGGGAGCTTCTACTTCCTCCACCTCGCTAAACCAGGCGCAGAACTGAGAAACACCGATGAGGGAGGTATCGGAAATATAGGAAGTCAAAGACGCAGAAATTGTGTTATTGGTGCCGAATGTACCCAAATACCACTCAGAGCCCACAGCAGTTGTATAAACATACTTGTGCTCCAGATTCAGCTGCCAAACAGTATGCGCACCGCTGGTCTGCAAAACGGTGTTGACCTTGGTGGCATCCGTGTCGCGGGGAACAACATCCAAGTAAGTCTTGGCGTTGCCGTCCATAAAGTAGATGTGATAGCCGCCCTCGGCCTCCTCCAGATAGACATCGACCATATTGGCGATGGCATCTGCAGTACCATAGTACCAGCCTGCCATCTTGCCGCTGAATGCAAGGAAAGGCTTGCCATCTAGCTGATTCTGATAGTAGCCGAACTTATAGGCAGTGCCAACAGCAGGATTTTCTACTGCTGTGCCCTGCACGATGGTGTCGGAGGGCTCTTCATCCTGCACCTTGCTGGCTTCGATGAACTTAGCAACATACTGGGTGCTGCCGCCGGAATAGCTGCCATCGATGTAGCCGATCCAGGAGGCGGAGATGGTTTCATATGTACCGTAGGTACCCAGGAAATACTTACCTGCGGTGGGCAGGTTTACAATGTAAACGCCGCAATCGCTGTTGTATACCCAGTAGCAGGAGGGCTCGGTGGTGACTCTCAGGCCACCGCGCTGCTGACCGTTGTCGTTGGTATACTCTTCGATCTCGATGTAGGTCTTGGTGTTGCCGTCCATATAGTAGAAGCGTAGACCCTTGCTGTGACGCTCTGCGTACACATCCACACCCTTACTGCCGGTAGTGGTGGTCTGCAGGCGGTTGCTGGACACCTCACCGTTGAAGTATACGGTATTGCCGGTGGCCTTTTGATCCATATACAGCCGGTAAGCCACATCTTCCTTCACAGAACCGTAGTTCACATTCCGGGGGCCCTTGGTCCAGCTATCCAGGTTACATTTTGCGCCAAATTCCAGCTTGCCATTGTAGTTCTCAATGACACCGGTAACGGTGATGGTATCGGTCTCACGGATCTGGTCGATGCCGTCGCCTACCATACGGTAGCACTGGATCTTCACGCCGTTTACCTTGATGGTAACGGTGACATTGCCGTAATTCGGATCGTAAGCATTATCCACACTGACGATCTCACCGGTCAGAGTTGCAATATAAGGAAGCTTTTCGCCGACACCCAGCTTTGCAGCATCCGCCAAAATCTTGGCAGCATCGGAGGAGGGCTTCTGCGCCACACCGCCGCCGCTGACGCGCTCGGTCATCATACAACCGGCATCATACTCGATGGTGCCCTTGTAGTTCTTAATGATACCGGTAACGGTGATCAGGTCGTTAATGGCGATCTCATCCACGCCGGTACCCTTCAAGCGGTAGCAGAGGATGGGGTACTGCTCGTAGCCCTCAACCTCAATCACAACGGAAATGTTGCCATAGTTGGGATCATAGGGAGAATCGATCTCGGTAACCGTACCGGTCAGGGTTGCCTGATAAGGCAGAGCCTCATCCTGCTTCAGAGCGTAAGCAGCCTTCAGGATCTCACCGGGATCGGTGGGCGCATCGATAGCGTCGCCCTTTTCCACCTTCTCCAAAATACAGCCGGCATCAAACTCGATGGTGCCTTCGTAGTTCTTGAGAGTACCCAAAACGGTGATGATATTGCCAACCTTCAGATCCTTGATAACTGTAATGGTGTTATCATTGCCCTTCATACGATAGCACTTGATGGGCATATCCTCTGCACCTGTGATCTCGATGGTGACAGTGATATTCTGATACTCGTCGCTCCAAATGGAGTCGATGGAGATGATCTTACCGATCAGGCGGGACTCGTAGGGCAGGCTCTCGCCGACAGCCAGTGCATAGGCAGCCTTGACGATCTCCACCATATCCTGTGCCTTGGGCAGGATGTGGTTCCAGGAATAGGTAGCCACATTGCCGTTTTCATCGGTAATGGTAGCAGTCAGCACGTAGGGAGTTGCCTCCTGGCACTGCTCGTTGATGTCGACAGTCACAGTACCGTCTTCATTTACGACGATCTTTACCAGATCCTCAGCAACATCCACAGACCACTCGATCTTGAACTCGATACCGCCGACACGGACAATGCCGTAACGGTTGTAGTCTACGGGAGTTTCGGTGCCGTCGTCCTGATAAAGACTTTTCAGGTAGTCAATGGCGTCCTGTGCGCCGGGGCCCTGAATGCCGCTGCCCTGCGGGGCGGTGGTAGCAGGATCCGTAGTGGGGATGGGATCTTCTGTATTCTTACAGCCGGCAAACATGCCTAAAACCATAACAAGCAGAAGCACCCAAGCAAGTATTCTTTTCATAGCAAGCTCCTTTTTCTTTATGATCAGACGATGGTAATATCGTCCGGTGAGAATACCTTGACTTGATAGCCGCTATATGTGTAATAGTCCACAATGCCCTTGACATTGATGGTCTTACCCTTATAAGCATCGGCAGTGATGAGCTGATTGTTTTCATCATACAAAACCGCAGTGCGGACAGAGATCGTATAGCCATCTACTCTACAGTTTAATGTCATTGCGCCCTTGTTGGAGCTGTCCTCATTGGTGGTGGTCGATACACTCTCCACCACCAAACCTTCCATAGAAATGGAGGTGCTCAGCGCCAGCTCACCGTAATCAAAGGTCTTCATAACCATTTCCTCACTGTCCAAAGCAGTACGGACTTCCATGTCTACCTTACTCTTTTTAAAGGTATACCCGTCAGTCAGGCGGTTGGAGGCCTCATGGCCGGAGGAAATAAGCTGCACATTGTTGGGATCATCGGGGCGCATAATGATATACTCGATATCGGAAACCTGCCAGGTTCCGCCGGTAGCATAGTACTGGACAGAGCCGACAAATTTCACCCGGTTGCCCGGTTCCATATATTTCAGGCCGTTGCCGCCCAAATTGTAGCCATAGTACACCGTCATACCGAAATACATATCGGTTTCCGCGTCGTATTCCTCAACATAGACGGTTTGCGGGCCTTCGTAGGTGATCACACCTTCAAATGCAACCTTCATATTCTCGTACAGCTCAATATTGGTACGCAGCTCCTTCAAGGTAACCGGAATGGAATCGCCGTAGTAGAAATCGGGATCGTCTTCCTTGGAGTGCATATGCAGACCGTTTGCCTTTGCCTGAGCAATGGCATTCATACATACTTCGCCATAGCGGTTACTGCCGGCGCTGGAGGCAATGGACAAGCCCTCCTGCAGCAGCTCAATATTCAGGTTGCGGTATTCGGCAGCGCCATCCGGCTTATACCATACCCAAACCAGGTAACGGCCACCGGTGGAGTCCACGTTCCAGTTGCCGTCATCGGATTCGATGATAATGGAGGAGGCAGTTTCCAGGCGGGATTTGGTAAAGCTGGATGCCTTCTTGCCCCATTCCTCGATCTTACCGGTGGATTCCGGGGTGTTGACTGCCAAGTAACGGGCTTTCAGTAAGCCGCCCTCGGAAATGGTCGCGGGAACATTGAAATGGGTGGTGTCGCCGTCAATATACGCCTTGACGGTAACCTCCTGTTTCACGGTTTCGGAGCTCATATCCAGCTTCACAGAGGCAGCGTAGTCGATCCACTGGCTGCCGGGCTCTGTGGCGCCGGGTTCCGTAGCGCCAGGCTCCGTGCCGCCGGACTGGGTGCCGCTCGGCTGGGTTTCCTGGGGCTTGTCACTGCAGCCTGCCAGACAGCCCAGGAGTAAACACAGGGCTGCCAGCAGGGCAAAAATTCTTTTCATCATAGCGGTTCCTCCGTTACGGATCAACCGGCATGATACTTACATTCCTTGTAAGCGGATTCAAATGCGTTGTTGATCAGCGTATCCACATCGGAAGTGGTCTCGGACATACACTTAGCCAGCATTGCGCCAACCTGCTCACGGGCGATGGAGGAGCCAACGAATGCGGGAGAGGTGAAGTAGCGGTCAGTCTGCTCCAAGCCAACCTTGATAACCAGAGCCATCAGGTTGGAATAGCCGTCAGCCATATCCAGGAAAGCCTTGTAGCCTTCGTGATCCTGTGCGGATGCCAGAACAGGCATATAGCCGGAGGTAGCGGAGAAGTCGGTCTGGAAGTCCAGGTTAGTAGCCAGGAACTTCATAAACAGCCAGGAAGCCACCACCTGCTGATCGGTGGTATCCTTGCCCTTCAGCAGGCAAAGGCTGGGGCCCTGGGAGATAACCTTCTGGTTATCGGTGCTGACCTGGGGAATGGGAGCAACGCCAACCTCAAAGGCACCGTTTGCGGGGATCTGGTAGCTGGCGCCGCCGGAGGAGCCGATACACATATAGCTGTGGTTGATGGAAGCATCCAGCTCAGTGAACAGGCCGGAGGTATATGCACCGTACAGAGCCTCAGTGGTGATGTAGCCAGCCTGATACCACTCACGGAACTTTTTGACGAACTGCTTGTTGTTGTCGTTGTTGAACAGGAAATGCTCGTCGCCGGTGGCGCTGGTGTAGTCGTAGCCATACTGCTCGCACATGGTGATGAACATATTATCCTCGGAGTCGTAACCCAAGGGTGTGCAGTTGGGATCCAGCTCCTTGAGCTGCTTGCAAACAGCCTCCATCTCCTCCCAGGTGGTGGGGACGGAAATGCCGTTGTTCTCAAAATAGGTCTTGTTGTAGTACAGAACCTCAGTGGACTTACTCATGGGCATGGTGTACATCAGGCCATCGCCGTAGACCATACCCTCTTCATAGAAGCCGCCGCCCTGCAGGTCAGCGATCTGCTCAGCAGTCAGGCCCAGTACTTCAGTGGTACCATCGTCACGGGTCACCTGAATTTCGCTGGCGATCAGCTCATCCAGAGTAACGGTTGCCCATGCCATATTATACTGGGCAACGTGGTCAGGGTAGCAGTAAGCGATGTTGGGCTGATTGCCGCCGATGATCTCGGTGTTGATCAGGCCGGCGATATCGCTCCAGCCGCCGTAGGAGCTGTGCTCAATGGTGATATTGGGGTACAGCTTGTTGAATTCCTCGATGCCGCGCTCCAGAACCGCCTGCAGCTTAGCACCCATAGTATGCGCAAAGGTAATGGTGACTGCGCTGCCGTCGTAGCCGACCTCAGGGACTGGGAAGTTACCCTTGACTTCCTTACCGGAATGATCGGTTGCGTTAGGCTGGGTCTGGTTCTGATACTCCTCCAGGCTGACTCCACCGCCGCCGCAGGCTGCCAGGGAAAGCATCATAACTGCTGCCAAAAGAAGTGCAAGAATTCTTTTCATAGTAGTTTTTCCTTTCTTTATTTCAAAATTATTTTGCTACTATTTTATTCTAAAACAAACAAGCTATTCCTTTGTTTGCCCGTAGGGGCCGATGCCCTCATCGGCCCTATAATCACGATCCGGGAACCGCAGGGCCGATGTGGGCATCGGCCCCTACGAGGTTTTAACAAGAAACAGTGCTGTTTGCTTTTGACAAAGGATCAGCCCTTGATGCCGCTGCGGCTGACACCTGCCATAATATACTTACGCAGGAACAAAAATACCATAAACAGCGGTGCGGACACAATGGCAACGGCTGCCATCTGCACAGGGATGTTCGCCTGACCGTCCACAGAGGTGAAGGCGTTGCGCAAGCCGTTGGTGACCAGCATCATGCTCTCCTTCTTTGTGACCAATTTCGGCCAGATGTAGGAGTTCCAGGCGCCCATCATCTTTAAGATGGTAATGGAGATCAGGGTGGGCAGTGCCAGGGGGATCATAACCTTCCACAGGTACTTAAGATCTGAGGTGCCGTCCACCTTGGCCGCCAAATACAGCTCATTGGGTATCTGCATAAAGTTTTGCTTCAAAAGGTAGATATAGAACACGCTTACCAGGAAGGGCACGATCAGCGCTGCGAAGGTGTCGATCCACTTCAGATTGGTGACCGTCAGGTAATTGGTGATGGTGAACAGCTCGCCGGGGATCATCATGGTAGCAAGCAGGGCACCAAACATCAGATCCTTGCCCTTGAACTCCAGCCGCGCAAAGGCAAAGGCGGAGAGAATGGTGATCACCAGGGACAAGATGGTGGAGACCACGCCGACAAAGGCGGTGTTCTTGAAAAGCTGCCACAGGTTGCCCTCCTCAAACGCCTGGGCATAGTTTGCAAATACAAACTGCTCCGGCCAGAAGGTAGGAATGTTTCTTCTATACTCAGCAGTGGATTTTAAGGAGGAAATGATCATCCAGTAGAAGGGGAACAGGACGATCAGCGCCATCGCGATCAAAAAGGCGTAGGTGCCGATCTTTACCAGAATGCCCATCACCCGGGAGGCGGTGCTCACCTGCTGCAGATCCTTGGCAGTCAGGGTCTTCATATTTTTGTTTTCCATAAGACTGCCTCCTTAATAATGCACCCGCTTCTTGCTGACCTGCAGGTTGATCATCGTGACGACCAGGATGATTCCAAACAGCAGCAGCGCCGCGGCACTTGCCTTACCCTGGGCACCGATGGTACCGGCGTTCAGGGAATCATAAATGAAACCGACCATTGTGTTCAGTCTGCCCGGTTCGGACTTGGGGCCCATAGTATCGCCGAAAATACCAACGATGCTGCTGTACTCCTTAAAGCCGCCGATAAAGCCGGTGATGACCACATAGGCGATCATGGGGGAAAGCAGGGGGACAGTGATCCGGGTCAGGATCCGTCTGCGGGAGGTGCCGTCCACACGGGCAGCCTCATAGTACTGCTTATTGATGCTCTGCAGGCCGCCCAGCAGCACCAGGATCTTAAAGGGCAGGGCATTCCAGACGATATAGACGATCATAACCACCATATTCGCCCAGTAGGTAGAGCCCTGGTTGATCCAGTTGATGGGCTTGCCGCCAAATAGCATTATGGCGTTATTGATAATGCCCCAGGTATCTGCTACGGTGTTGCCTTCCCGCAGGCCGATGATATTGAACATTGCGGCAAAGACCATACCAATGGCGATGGAGTTGGTCACATAGGGCAGGAAGAAAATGGTCTGCAAAAACTTCTGCAGGGGGCGAATGGAATTCAGCGCCACCGCGATCAGAAGTGCCAGAACCGTGGAGATGGGAACCGTTGCAACACACAGCAGCATAGTGTTTTTCAGGATCTGGCCAAAGTTTTCATACTGCAAAACATTGACAAAGTTCTCGACACCGATCTCATATGCGATCTTAACGCCCTTTGCCGTTCCCAGACCTGCGGTGTAGTTGTTCTGGAAGGCCATGGCTACGGTGTTGATGATGGGCCATACGGTGAACACCAGCAGCAGTATGATCGCCGGCGACAGGTACAGCCATGCTTTCCATTGATGCTTACTTTCTACCATATTCCGTCACCTCAAAAATAGATGCGCTCTTCGGTTTCCTTATTAAATACAAAGAGCTTGTGAGGCTTGATGTTATAACGAACAGTCTGGGCGGTCACATCCACCTTGTTATCCGCGTCGATAATGGAGCGGATCACAGGATTCAGGGAGTTTTCGTGGGTGGAAACGATGCTCACATCACGGCCCATGACCTCAACATTGCTCAGCTTGCATTCCAGAGCGCTGTTTTCGTCCAGTTCGAAGCCTTCGGGACGGATACCGATAAAGACCTCCTGATCCGCAACACCGGGTGCATCCAGCACGGCAGCGCCGCCGATGCAGATCTTGCCACCCTTAATTTCACCCTCCAGCACATTGATGGGAGGTGTGCCTAAGAACTTGGCAACGAACAGGTTCACAGGATCGTCATATACATCCTGGGGCTTGCCGATCTGCTGCAGCACGCCCAGCTTCATCACCACGATCATATCGGAGATGGACATAGCCTCCTCCTGGTCGTGGGTAACGAACACGGTGGTAATACCGGTCTCCTTCTGAATGCGGCGGATCTCCTCACGGGTCTGCAGACGAAGTCTTGCATCCAGGTTGGAAAGGGGCTCATCCAGCAGCAGGACACGGGGCATTTTAACCAGTGCCCGGGCAATGGCAACACGCTGCTGCTGACCGCCGGACAGCTCACTGGGCTTACGGTCCATCAGCTCGTCGATCTGAACCAGCTTTGCGGCCTCATAAGCACGCTCCAGCATCTGATCCTTGGACATCTTATCGGCGCCCTTCAGGTTCTCCAGGGGGAACATAATGTTCTGCTTCACCGTCATATGGGGATACAGAGCATAGTTCTGGAACACCAGGCCGATGCCGCGGTTCTCGGTAGCCAGCTCGGTCACATCGTCGTCACCGAAGAAGATCTTACCGGAGGTAGGCTTCTGCAGACCGCTGATCATATACAAGGTGGTGGACTTGCCGCAGCCGGAGGGGCCCAGCAAACCGATCAGCTTGCCATCAGGGATCTCGAAGGTGAAGTCATTGACAGCAACGACCTCGCCGCCGGCCTTCTTGTCCCGGCTGGGGAAGATTTTTGTCAGATTTTGCAGTACTACTTTCATACAAATATCCTTCCTGTTCTATGTTTATTTATTTTCTCAATATGTTTGTCGGGCTGCACGCTCAGCGGCAATCCGTTTTTGATATTCGATCAGCTCCTGGGAGGATTTGAAGATCTTCTGACTGGCGTAGTCCACCACAACGGTGCCTGCCATCAGATCGTGAAGCAGACTGTGATTGCGGGTCATGACCACCATAATGACCTGGGCGATCAGCAGCGCAAGCACAAACAGCAGCAGTATGCCATTGGTCTGCCCCAGCAGCATCATAATCACAACATAAACCGGGATCATAGTCTCCACAGCGAACTTGCCCAGGATCACCCGGGTGAAGAACTGGACATTGTTCATCTTTACACCGTCGGTACGGATCAGGCACAGGGCAAATACCTTTTTGCCTACGGTCATACCGTTGCCAAACAGCATAGGCACGAGAAATTCCAACACCAGCATAGCAAGCAGGATGCCGCCGGTCACAATGATCAGCGAAAGGTTTACCACCATCGAATAATTGTGGACTGCTTTTTCATCGGCATTCATCGCCTGATTGCAGGCTTCCACCCTTGCCCGGTAATCCTCCTGCTCCTGCTTGGTCATGGCATTGAATGTTTCTTCCGGCATCTGAATGTCAATGTCATATTCATCTGCATACTGCTGGCTGATGGCCTTATAGGCTTGGGAATAGGTGCCGTAATTCACAGCAGAGGAAAGCAGCCATCCAAAGCCCGTTGCCAGAACGGCAATCAGGATCAGATCCAGTATCCCGGCGGCGGCACGCTTCCAAAGGCTTGCCTTTTGTAAATCATTCTGCATAGGAAATCGCTCCAGTTCCCGAAATTTTCCACTAAACAGTATAGCATATAACACCCAAAATTGCTACCCCTATTTTTGCTTTTTTCAATGAAAAAACACATTTCGGAGTGCATTGTTACCTGCACTCCGAAAATCACTCTGTATCCTGCCGGGTTTTCAGCATTTTCAGCACCTTTTTAGGAACCGCTAAGCTCCCCCTGCCGCTGCCCAAATCAATATCCGGCTTATTCTCCCCGTGGAAATCGCTGCCGCCGCTGAAAAGCAGTCCGTATTCCACGGCAATGCTCTTGGCAAGGGCCGTGGTCGCCTCATCATAGGTGGAATAGTATACCTCCATACCGTCCAGCCCCGCTGCCACGGCCTCCGGCAAAAACGCGCGAAGCATCCCCTCCTCCATACTCAAAAAAGGATGGGCAAGCACAGCCACCGCCCCCATAGATTTGATCAAACGGATGGTCTCATAGGCATCCGGGCGCAGAGGCGGGATATAATAGCCCCTTTTCGGGGAAAGCCATTGGGAAAACGCCTGCTTCACGCTCTCACAGTAGCCCTTTTCCACCATCTGGGCGGCGATCCGGGCACGGTTGATGCTGCCGGCTGCCTTTTGGCGGATCTGCTCATAATCCAGATCCATTCCCGCTTCCCGCAGCCGCTGCACCAACTGGCGGTTGCTTTTCTCTTTTCGGTCTAAAAACTGCCGCAGAAGGGTGTTGATCCTTTCATAATGGCAGGGCTTTATGAAAAGCCCTAAAATATGTAATTCTGTGCCTGCATATTCCGTAGAAAACTCAATACCGGGCACAGCTTCCACCCCACTGCCCTCCGCCGCATCCACAAAGGCAGGCAGCCCCGCCACCGTATTGTGGTCGCAAAGGGCAACGGCAGCAAGACCCTTCTGACTTGCCAGCGCGATAAGCTGTGCCGGTGTCAGAGTCCCGTCGGAATATGTGGAATGGGTATGCAGATCACAGAGCTTTTCCATATTCTCACCTTTGGTAAATGATTGTTTATAGTAGCAGGTTAGGCGTACACACCAAAGGCCCCCTTGTGTAAAGGGGGCTGGCAAATTGCCGATTTTAGGCAATTTGACTGGGGGATTGTATCTGTATTTCACAACAATCCCTCCGTCACGGCTATTGCCGTGCCACGGCAGATTGTCAAGCAAGTGCAACACTTTCTTTCAAAATTTCAGCTGGGGTTTTCCAGCCAAGACATTTTCTGGGGCGATTATTGATTAGATCTTCAACAAGCTGAATATCTT
>JAFTTQ010000110.1 GCA_017466665.1 Oscillospiraceae bacterium | reverse complement strand
TTTGTTTAGAACAAAATCAGCCCATCGAGGTCTGATTTTGTTACGGAACGCTGAGGGCAGCGTTCCCTACGCACTGACGGTCGTTAGTACGCTAAACAATCATCTGTCTTTACAACGCAATCGAGGGTGTCAAGCTTGACACCCTCGATTTCATTAGACATTCTTTTTCGGGAATTTTACAATTCCGTAAATTCGTAAATATAAGTAACTGTACTGTTATCGTAGGTATAATATAGCATAAAAGCGCAAAAGGATCAAAGGAGAAATTTTAACCCGGAGAAAAATTGTAAAATACTTGCAAGAAACTGCCTTTAGTGGTAAGATAAATAAGATGAAGAAAAAATCTTTACGATCAGGAGGAATATTATGACTTCCAGCGAAAAAAAGCAACTGCAAGTAAATGCCTGTAAGGTGCGTATGGGTGTGATCGAATCTACCCACGGTGCCAAGGCAGGCCACCCCGGCGGCAGTCTGTCCGCCGCAGAGGTATTTACATACCTCTACTTCAAGGAAATGAACATCGACCCCGCAAATCCCAAGTGGGCAGACCGTGACCGCTTTGTCCTCAGCAAGGGTCACACCGCCCCCGGCCTGTACTCTGTGCTGGCACTGCGCGGCTACTTCCCTGTGGAGGATCTGCCCACCCTGCGCCACATTGACAGCTACCTGCAGGGTCACCCCAATATGAACACCGTTCCCGGTGTGGATATGTCCACCGGCTCTCTGGGTCAGGGCATTTCCGCGGCTGTGGGTATGGCAATGGCTGCCAAGTATCAGAATAAGACCAACCGTGTCTATACACTGCTGGGTGACGGCGAGATTCAGGAGGGTCAGGTTTGGGAGGCTTGTATGGCAGCTTCTCACTATAAGCTGGACAACCTCTGCATCGTTGTGGACAACAATGGCCTGCAGATCGACGGCAATGTTGCCGATGTTATGAGCCCCTATCCCATCGTGGATAAGCTGCTGGCGTTCGGCTTCAATGTTCACGCTGTGGACGGCCACGATTTCGATGCCCTGGAAAAGGCATTCGAGAACGCTAAAAAAACCAAGGGTCAGCCCACTGCTATCGTGATGACCACCACAAAGGGCAAGGGCGTTTCCTATATGGAAAACGATGCCGGCTGGCACGGCAAGGCTCCCAACGATGCGGAGTATGAGCAGGCTATGACTGAGCTGAAGGCTCAGCTTGCAGAACTGGAGGGAAAGTAAGATGGCAGATATGAAGAAAGTTGCTACCCGTGACAGCTACGGTGCAGCCTTGGCTGCCCTGGGCGCAGAGCATCCCGACCTGGTGGTGCTGGATGCCGACCTGGCAGGTGCTACCAAGACCGGCGTTTTCAAGAAGGCTTTCCCCGACCGTCACTTTGATTTTGGTATTGCTGAGGGCAATATGATGGCTGCCGCCGCCGGTATGGCTGCTGCCGGTCTGGTGCCCTTTGCATCCAGCTTTGCTATGTTTGCCGCTGGCCGTGCCTTTGAGCAGGTGCGTAACTCCATCGGCTACCCCAACCTGAATGTAAAGATCGGCGCTACCCACGGCGGTATCTCCGTCGGTGAGGACGGCGCCAGCCACCAGTGCTGTGAGGACTTTGCCCTGATGCGCTCCATCCCCGGTATGACCGTGATCTGCCCTGCGGATGATATTGAGGCAAAGGCCGCTGTAAAGGCCGCCTACGAGTACGAAGGCCCTGTTTACCTGCGTTTTGGCAGACTGGCAGTGCCGGTGTTCCACAGCGAGGACTACCAGTTTGTGATCGGCAAGGGCGAAGTGATTCAGGACGGCACCGACGTTGCCATCATTGCCAACGGCCTGATGGTCTATGAAGCCATTCAGGCAGGTGAAGCTTTGAAAGAAGCCGGCATCAACGCCTGTGTCATCAATATGCCCACCATTAAGCCCCTGGATGAGGAGCTGGTGCTCTCCGCGGCAAAGAAGTGCGGCAAGGTCATTACCTGTGAGGAGCACTCCATCATCGGCGGTTTGGGCGAGGCCGTTTGCAGCCTGCTGAGCGAAAAGCTGCCTACCCCCGTGCGCCGCATCGGTGTCAATGATGAGTACGGCCATTCCGGCCCCGCGGCTGCCCTGCTGAAGCAGTTTGGCCTCAGCGCTGAGCACATCGTGGAAGTTGCCAAGGAGCTTTGCGGCTAAATTATGAATGATAATACAAAATCGGCACAGTTTGTGCCGATTTTGTGCTTTGCCCCCCGGAGGAGCAATGTTATTATATTCGTTGTAATGTTTCTGCTTGATTAAGCTTTTTGCGTTTTCTGTTTTTGACTGCGCAGATACAGCGCCTCGGTGGCAAAAGCCAGCTTGGTGATCTGATTCGGCTTGCTGGGCCGGCAGTAGAAGGAATCGTTTTCTGTGGAAATATCCACATAGTCGAATTTTTTAAGCGGGCCAAAATCGTATTCCACGTGCAGGCTGTTGGTCTGTGCGGTCTGCCGGTGGATAAAATACCGCTGTCCCCGGTAGTGCCCCTCCAGAGTAAAGCCGTTTTCTATGGAATGGGTCAGCTTTGCCTTGCCTAAGGGGATGTACCGCCATACCCGGGGCAAAGAGAATACCTCCACCTCGTCGTCAAAGTGATATTCTCCGCTTTCGATCTGCCGGCTCACCTGCTGACGCTCCCAGGCAAACCAATCGGGAATATGGTCAAATTCTGTTTCCCCGGAAAGCGCCTGCAAATAGCCATCCTCATTCCAGTTCCAACGCTTGCTGCAGGCGTTGCAGAACAATTCCGTTCCCTTGGAATCCATTTGAAATTCCGTTTTGCAGTGGGGGCACTGGTAGAGGATCTTGTGCAGTCCCTCTGCCCGGAAGGACTCGGTGATGCGGATGCCGTTTTCCTTTTGGTAGCGGTATTCGTCGTAGGTAAGCTCCCGGCGCAGGGTTTCGTTGATCTCCGATACCGTCATATCCTCGATTTGCTCCGGGGTCAGGATCTGCTTTAGCTGGGTGTGCATCGGCACCTTCCGCTTGTGACGGAAATCCCAGAAGGGAGCATACAGGTGATTGCCGTGGTGCACCACAGCCACCACCGGCACCTTGTTCATTTTGATCAGCTTGCCCACGGAATCCGGCAAAAACGCCAATGTGCCGCAGGGAGTATACCGGGCCTCCGGGTACATAGCCAGGATGTCCCCCCGCTTTAAAACGTGGCGAATAGACTTTACAAGATGAATGTCCGTAGTGAATTTCCGGGTGGCAATGGCACCGATCCATTCCAAAAGGAACCACTTGACCACATAGCCGTCGATGCTGACCACATTGCTGACCGGGTAGGGATAGGTTGCCTGGGCAGTCAGCTCAAAATCGATAAAATGCATATGGTTGGAAAGCAGCATATAGGGAGGCTTCAAACCGTCCATACCAATGGTTTCTACCTTATATTTCTTACCCATCAGGGCGATTTTGGACAGTAACCAGATCAGCCAAGTCCAAAACAGACCCTGATGCATAGGGTATTTGGCGGTTTTATACCGCTTTTTGTTTTTATAATTGACTTCAATATCCATCGTTTCACATCCTCCGCATAATTGTAAACGATTCGTGAATAAATAGCAAGAAGTATTATTTTCCGTCTTGAAAAGCATAGGTGATTAGGCTAAAATAAGCCAAAGGAGATGATATTATGGAATTTGTTTGGTCGTTGTTGGGGATCGCTGTGTTTTTGGCGGCAGCAGTATTGGTGATCGCTTATATTTGCTACCGTATGGCATTTTACGCAAAGCCCAGGCAGCCCTTGGGAGATAAGATCGAGATTCCGGTGGGAAAGATCTATGAGCCCTTCCGGGAGTCTATGGAGCAGTGGGCAAGAGAGGTTCGGGCAATGCCCTATGAGGCCGTTTCCATCACCTCCTTTGACGGGCTGACCTTAACGGGAAAATATTATGAATACGCCCCCGGCGCACCCATTGAGCTGATGTTCCACGGCTACCGGGGCAGTGCGGAGCGGGATCTTCCCGGCGGTGTCCAGCGGTGCTTTAAGCTGGGCAGGTCTGTACTGTTGGTCGATCAGCGGTGCAGCGGCGGAAGTCAGGGACATACCATTACCTTTGGCATCAACGAGCACAGGGATTGCCTTGCCTGGGTGGACTTTATGGTAAAGCACTTTGGCCGTGATGCAAAGATCATCCTCACCGGCATTTCCATGGGCGCGTCCACGGTGCTGATGGCATCTGGCAAGGAATTGCCCAAAAATGTGATCGGGGTTCTGGCGGATTGTGGATATAGCTCCCCCAGGGAGATCATCCGCAAGGTCATTGCCCAAATGGGCTTGCCGGTGGCGCTTTCCTACCCCTTTGTAAAATTGGGTGCTAAGCTTTACGGGCACTTTGATCTGGAAAGCGACTCCCCCATAGAGTCGGTAAAAAGCGCCAATGTGCCGGTGATCTTCTTCCACGGGGAAAGCGACGATTTTGTACCCTGTGATATGAGCCGGGCAATGTACGAAGCCTGCCGGTCAAAAAAAAGGCTGGTGACCGTTCCCGGGGCGGGACACGGCCTGAGCTATGCCATTGCGCCCAAGGCGTATTTAGATGCCTTGCAGGAATTTTTCGGCCCCCAGGCCTCTGCAACGGGATTATAAATGATTGTTATGGTTATCCCTTTTCATAAGCACAGTCCCGCTCTTGGCTCCCTCTTTGAGGGAGCTGGCAAAAATCTTTGATTTTTGACTGGGGGATTGTAATTGTGTTAATAACAACCCCTCCGTCACGGCTATTGCCGTGCCACGGCAGATTGTCAAGCAAGTGCAACACTTTCTTTCAAAATTTCAGCTGGGGTTTTCCAGCCAAGACATTTTCTGGGGCGATTATTGATTAGATCTTCAACAAGCTGAATATCTT
>JAFTTQ010000109.1 GCA_017466665.1 Oscillospiraceae bacterium | reverse complement strand
AGACAAAACCGGCAGAATTGGCTTCTAAGCTGGAAAGCCAGGTGGAGGAGATCAAGACTCTGAAAAAGACCATCGAATCCATTAAGGCTAAGGAAACTGCCGGCGAGGCTGACCGCTTCCTGGTAGGCGCGCATGAGATCGGCGGTCTGAAAATCCTGACTGCCAATGTGCCTGATGCTGACGCAAATAAGCTGCGTCAGATGGGTGACAACCTCCGGGATAAGGCAGCCAATGTGGTTGCTGTACTGTCTTCTGTCAATGACGGCAAGATCACCTTCTTAGCTGTTTGCGGCAAGGATGCCATAGCAAAGGGCATCAAGGCCGGCGAGCTGGTGAAACTGGTGTGTACCACCTGCGGCGGCAGCGGCGGCGGTAAGCCGGATTCCGCTATGGGCGGCGGTAAGGACATTGTTAAATTGGATGATGCCCTTGCACAGGTCGATAACTTTGTAGCATCCAAGCTTTCTTAATTTGGAACGCCGCCATTGTGGCGGCGTTCTTTTATGTAAAGGAAAAGGAGAGGATGCCGAGTGAGAAAACTGATGTGGTTTTCTATCGGTTTTGTGGCGGCCTCGCTTTGCAGTGCTTATTTGCTGCCAGCCGATGTCTTATTGCCGCTTACCTTGGTTTTCAGCGTCGGTTTTGTTGTCCTGCTGATGCCCCATAAAATGCTTTGCAGAATCCTTGCTACCTCCTTTCTTGGCTTTGCTGTTGGATTTTTTTACTTTTGGGGATTCGATCAGGCTGTTCTTTCCAATGTGAGGAATTTGGATGGAGAAGTACTTCTCATTCAAATGGGAGCCACAGATTATTCCTTTAATACAGATTATGGCAGTGCCGTGGATGGCAAGGTTTCCATAGATGGGAAAAAGTATTCTGTTCGATTGTATTATCAGGGGGAGGAGACTGTACAGCCTGGTGATACCCTTACAGGTCAGGTAGAGCTGCACTATACGGCAATAGGTGGCAATCAGGATGCTACATACCATATGGGGCAGGGGATGTTTTTGCTTGCCTATGCAGATAATGAGATCGAGATAGAGCGGGCAGAAAAATTACCCGGGAAATACTTTCCGGCGTTTTTGCGAAAAAGCATAGCGGATCGTATTACGGAAATTTTCCCGGAAGGCACAGCGGCTTTTGCCAAGGCTCTGCTTTTGGGTGACGACAGCGATATCTCCTACGGGGATAATGTGGCGTTTCAAAAAAGCGGCATCCGTCATGTGATCGCGGTATCCGGGCTTCACGTTTCCATACTGTTCTCAGTGGTGTACGCTGTCACCGGGAAAAGGGGACTGCTGACACTGCTGCTGGGCATTCCGGTTCTGCTGCTTTTTGCGGCGGTAGCGGGCTTTACCCCTTCCGTGGTGCGGGCCTGTGTGATGCAGGGCCTGGTGATCCTATCTATTGCGGTCAGTAAGGAGTATGACCCACCAACAGCGCTGGCATTTGCCGCACTGGTGATATTGATTGCCAATCCGCTGGCAGTGACCTCCGTCAGTTTCCTGCTTTCCGTTGGTTCTATGATCGGAATTTATGCCTTTTCCGGCTCTATTCGGGATTATTTACAAAACGAAAAGCGGTTGGGAGTGTCAAAGGGCAAAAACTTGAAATCAAAGCTGAAACGGTGGTTTATCGGTTCCGTTTCCGTCAGTATCAGTGCGATGACCGTGACACTGCCGCTGTGTGCTATCTATTTTGGAATGGTCAGTGTAATCGGTATTTTGACCAATCTTCTGACACTTTGGGTCGTTTCCTTTATTTTCTGCGGTATTATGGCTGCCTGCATCCTGTCTCTGATCTGGATGCCCATAGGGATGCTTGCCGGATGGATCGTTTCGGTTCCGATCCGTTATGTGCTTCTGATCGCTCGGTTTTTATCATCCATTCCCTTCGGCGTATCCTATACAGACAGCCCATATACCGTTTTGTGGATCATTTTTTCATTGCTGTTGCTGACGGTTTTCCTGCTTAGCAAAAAAAGCTCTGTGATTCTGCTATTTACTGCCGTTACCGGTATGTACGCTCTGTCCCTGCTTGCAACCTGGGCAGAGCCAAGGCTGGATGAATTCCGGCTGACAGTGCTGGATGTGGGGCAGGGGCAATGTGTAATACTGCAATGCAAGGACGAAGCATACCTGATCGACTGCGGCGGTGATGATTCTGAGCGCACCGCCACAACTGCCCTCAATGCCTTGGGTGCGCAGGGGATCAGCCGGCTGGATGGTTTGATCCTGACCCATTATGATGTAGACCATGCGGGCGGGGCGGTATATTTATCCCAGGCAATGCCTGTCAGCAGGCTGTACTTGCCTGATACAGATACCGAAAATGAGATACGCTGTTATTTTGAGGAGCAGGATATTCCTGTTTCCTGGGTGGATGAGAACATCACATTTTCCTGTGGTATGGGAGAAATCTCATTATATCCCGCGAAAACAGAGTCAGAGGGCAATGAAAGCAGTATGTGCATCTTGTTTCGTGGAGAAAATTGTGATATACTGATAACCGGCGATCGGAATATATCCGGTGAAAGCCAGCTCTTGCGTCAGGCCAATATACCGAATATAGAAGTCCTTGTGGTTGGCCATCACGGTGCGGACACTTCCACAGGACTGGAGCTGTTATACGAAACAAAACCAGAAATTGCCATTATTTCTGTTGGAGAAAACAACCTTCACGGCCACCCTGACAGGGAGGTGCTGAGGCGTCTGGAAAGAGCAGGCTGCTTGATCCGCAGAACGGATATAGAAGGAACCATCATCATCAGGGGGTGAAGCCATGGCAGAAAAGAAAAGTCAGCCCGGTGCGCTTCAGGCACTAAAGGCAGAACTTAAGGAGAAGAAATTCAGACGGCTGTACATTTTTCACGGGGAAGAAACCTTTTTGCTCCATTACTATTTAGAGCAGATCAAGAAAAACCTCATTGACGATCTGACAGAGTCCTTCAACTATCACAAGCTCACCTCGGAGACCTTTGATGTGCAAAGCTTTACCGATGCGGTGGAAAACCTGCCTATGATGGCAGAGAGTACCCTCGTATGGGTGGATGAGGTCGATATTTTTAAGCTGCCGGAAAATGACCGCAATCGAATTGCGGAGCTTTTGTCGGATATTCCTGAGTACTGTACCGTCATTTTTACCTATGAAACCACCGGCTGGAAGCCTGATAAAAGGCTAAAGAAGCTGTGGGAGGCTGTTTCTGCCTATGGTACGGAGATAGCCTTTGAAAAGCAGGATCCCCGAGATCTGATCGCTTGGATCACCCGGCATTTTGCAGCGGAGAAAAAGCGGATTACCCCTGATCTGTGCAATTATTTGATTGAAATTACCGGCGGCACTATGACGGCGCTATCCGGTGAAATATCCAAGATCTGCGCTTTTTCCGATGCGGAGACCATTGTAAAAAGTGATATTGATGCTGTGGTGGAGCCGGTTTTGGACGCGGTGGTTTTTCAAATGACGAATTTACTGGGGCAGGGGAATTACGGCGGTGCCTTAGTCAAGCTGCGTCAGCTGTTCAAGATGCAGCAGGAGCCTGTTGTGATTTTAGGAACAGTTGGAAAGCATTTTCGGCAGATCAGTGCTGCCAGGACTCTGCGGGATTGCGGAAAGACCTCCGGGGATTTGATGCGACTTTACGGTATGGGGGATTACCCGGCGAGAAAAACCATGGATTCGGCTGCTAAGTTCTCAGCTCGTTTCTGCCGGGTAGCATTGGAACTGATACTGGAAACCGACAACGCCATCAAAACCTCCTACGTTGATCCTGAGCGCCTTCTAGAAATGCTGGTGCTGCGGCTTGCGCAGGAGGCAAAAAATGGTTAAAATCGCTCAGGCAATCGTGGTAGAGGGCAGGTATGATAAAAACACCCTTGCGCAAGTGGTGGATGCTCCTATCTTGGAGACCTCCGGGTTTGGTATCATGCGCGATAAGGAGAATTTAGCACTTCTGCGCCGTGTGGCAAAGGCCCGTGGACTTATCGTGTTTACCGATTCTGATGGTGCAGGATTTGTTATAAGAAATTATTTGAAAGGCGCCATAGAGCCTCAGTACCTGCTCCATGCCTATATCCCCGATGTGTATGGAAAGGAAAAACGCAAATCTGCCCCCGGCAAAGAGGGGAAGCTGGGCGTAGAGGGTATGCCCCCGGATGTGATTATCGACTGCTTGCGCCGTGCCGGTGCTACATTTGAGGGGGGAACATCGTTACCGACTAACCGTATCACAAAGCAGGATCTGATGGAACTGGGACTTTCTGGTGGGAAGGATAGCAGTTTTTTGCGTAAAAAGCTTATGAGAAAAATTGGTTTTCCTGAGCACATGAGCAGTAATGCTATGCTGCAGGCGCTGAATTTACTATATGATTATTCTGAATTACAGGAGCTTGTAGAGAAATTATAATGGAGAAACGCTGATGATCGATATTGCTGTACACAATTTAACAAAGTTTTTCGTCATCGGCGAGAATCTTCTGGAGGGGCTGAGCTTTGAAGTCCAGGAAGGGGAGTGCGTTGCCATTTTAGGCCGCAACGGCTGTGGCAAAACAACCCTTTTTAAGATCCTGACAGGGGAGATGGACTATGATGACGGAGAGATTTATGTAAACCCAAATAAGAAATTGGGACTGATCTCTCAAATTCCCCAATTCCCGGAGGGCTGGACGGTGGAGGAGGTTCTGCGCTCTGCCTATCTGCCGCTGCTTCGTACCAAGGAGCGAATGAATGCGTTGGAGCAGGAGATGGCGTTCGGCGGCACGGATGCCCAGCTTCGGGAATATGACAGCCTGGTAAATCGGTTTCAGTCCGGCGGTGGCTACGATATGGATGTGGATACCGATAAGGTCTGCAATGGTTTGGGTATTACCAAAGCCCAAAGAGCACAGCCCTTTGCCAGTCTTTCCGGCGGTGAAAAGACCCGAATGAATTTGGCAAGATTACTGCTGGAAAAAACGGACATTCTATTATTGGACGAGCCTACCAACCACCTGGATCTTCGCTCAGTGGAATGGCTGGAAAGCTATATCAACACCATTAAATCCACCGTACTGGTGATCTCCCACGACAGATATTTTCTTGACCGGGTGGCAGATCGTGTGGTAGAGATCGTAGACGGTCATAGCGAGTTTTATTCCGGCAATTATTCTTTTTATATTGAGGAAAAGCAGGCTCGTTTTAATTTGCAGCTCAAGCAGTATGAGCAGGAGCAGGCAAAGCTGAAGCAGCTTGGTTACACGGTGGAGCGGATGAAGGGCTGGGGCATCAATAACCGCACCCTGTACCGCCGTGCTATGTCCATTCAGCACCGAATGGAGCGAATCAAAAAGACGGAAAAGCCGAAAACGGAAAAAACAATGAAGGCCACCTTTGGTGAGAAGGAGTTTTCCGGGGATGTGGTTTTTAAGACCCGGGATATGGCAAAAAGCTATGGCGAAAGAACGCTGTTTTCCGGCGTAGAGCTGCGTGTAGAGGGTGGAGAGCGGATCGCCCTTTTGGGTGATAACGGTACCGGCAAGACCACCTTTATCAAATGCCTGCTTGGGGAAGAGGATTGCAGCGGTAAGATTCAATTTGGCCCAACGGTCAAATGGGGGTATCTGCCGCAGATCATCCACTTTGATCACCCGGAGCGGAGTCTGTATGACACCATGCTCTATGAGAAAAACTGCACGCCGCAAATGGCCCGTGACCGCTTGGGCTCCTTTTTGTTCCAGGGTGAGGATGTATTCAAGCAGGTCGGCAATCTTTCCGGCGGTGAGCAATCCCGGCTGCGGCTGTGTATGCTGATGGATGAAAAAATCAATTTTCTGATTCTGGACGAGCCTACCAACCATTTGGACATTGCATCCCGGGAGTGGGTGGAGGCTGCCATTGAGGAATTTGAAGGTGTGCTGCTGTTTGTGTCCCACGACCGTTATTTTATCGAAAAATTTGCAGAACGTATCTGGGTGCTGGAGGACGGCATCATCAAAGACTACCGCTGTGATTATAAAAAATACCGCGCTATTATTGAGCACGAGGCAATGGCAAAACCGGCAGCTCCCAGTGAGCCTAAGGTGAAGAAAGAAAAGCCGAAGGGCGGAACCAAGGAGATCGACAAGCTGGTAAGGCGTCTGGAGCGGGAAATCGAAAAGCAGGAGCAGGTGATCGCAAAGTTGGATGAAGCCATTGAGCTTGCATCTGCTGATTATCAGGAGCTTGCCCGACTGCTGGCAGAAAAGGAAAACGAAGAAAACAATTTGTTGGAGCTTATGGAGCAGTGGGAAGCTGCTCAGGAATAAAAAGGAGCGAATAAAAATGAGTGGATGTAGTGGAAACTGTTCTACCTGCGGCTCGGATTGCGGCGACCGTAAGGCAGAGAGCTTGCTGGCAAAGCTGAACGAAAAAGCCAGCGTGAAAAAAGTGATTGCGGTGGTTTCCGGCAAAGGCGGCGTAGGCAAATCTACTGTCACCGCTATGACCGCTGTGGCTATGGCGCGAAAGGGCAAGCGGGTCGCTGTGCTGGATGCGGATATTACCGGCCCTTCCGCACCAACGGCTTTTGGTGTCACGGAATGCCAGGGGGCAACCAAGGAGGGCTTGTATCCTGCTGTGACCCGTGGCGGTATTCAGGTGATGTCCATTAACCTATTGCTGGATAACAGCACCGATCCTGTGGTATGGCGTGGGCCCGTGATTGCCGGCGCGGTGAAGCAGTTTTGGACGGATGTGATCTGGGAGGATGTGGACTATATGTTCGTGGATATGCCTCCCGGCACCGGCGATGTGCCCCTGACGGTGTTCCAGAGCCTTCCTGTGGATGGTATTATTATCGTTACCAGTCCTCAGGATCTGGTTTCTATGATCGTCACAAAGGCTGTAAAAATGGCGAATATGATGCATATTCCCGTTTTGGGCTTCGTGGAGAATTATAGCTTCTTGGAATGCCCGGATTGCGGCAAACGGATCGAGGTTTTCGGCAAGAGCCATTTGGAGGATGTGGCAAAGGAATTTGACCTGCCTGTGCTGGCAAGACTTCCCATTGATCCCAAGGTTGCCCAGTGCTATGACAACGGCCTGATGGAAACCGTTGCCACAGATGCGATGGATCAGGT
>JAFTTQ010000108.1 GCA_017466665.1 Oscillospiraceae bacterium | reverse complement strand
CCGGAATACCATCACAAGAAGCAGCGAAATTGACGGAATCAGATTGCAAAACAGGCAGGTAAATTTGTCACTTGTCAGAACCTTGTTGTAGCAGCCAAACAATAGCATCATAATGACGAACATACTGGAAAGGGCTGCGCCGTAAAACAGCGCTTCCATGGTATAGGGTCTGCTTCCAAAGTGAAACAACGGTGTTGCACCCAAAGTATTAAACAGCGGATTGATGACAGTCAGAATCATAAACACAGGCAGTAGATTCAGCAAGGTCTTCCATCCTTTTTTGCCGTTAAGGAGCAGATAATAGATTGTTCCTGTTATGATTCCAGCAAGCAGATAGGCCGGGTGCTGGATCACCACCGACATACCGATGGCTCCCACAAAGAAGAGAAAGTTCACCGCCGGATGGCATTTGGAAAAAGCATCATACCTCATAGTCTTACCAGTTACCGCCGCCCACATCAGCACCAAGGCCCACGCAGGTATAGCACCAAACGATGGTTTCGTAGCCCTCCAGCTCATAGGAAGAGCAGCCGTAGTTGGGGAACCAGCCGTTGACCTTATACATCCAACCGGACTCACTACCGCAGTCAAACTCATAAAGATGGTTAATGCCTTCAATGTAGTAGCTATTATACATAGGCGTCCAGCTGTATTCGATCTGGATGCCATACTTGCTGCAGACCCGGTTCAATACCTCAAAGACGGTTTCACCTTCCTCAAACTCTACCGTCACCGTAGGCAAAATCACACCGTTGCTGGGAACATAGCCGGCCTTGGACGGATCCAGATTGTCCCAATTATTGAGGATGGTGTCGCACCGGATGGTAATGGTGCAAGCCTTCTTGCTCTGTGTGGTGGGAGGAATGGTGGTTTCAGGAGGTGCCGTCGTTTCCGGAGGTGACGTCGTTTCCGGAGGTGACATGGTTTCAGGAGGATCGGTGGTCTCCGGAGGATTCGTCACAGGGGGCTCAGTGCCTACCGTGGGTTTTGTGGTGGGCTGAGTCGGTTCGTCGGTAGGTTTTGTGGTGCCTGTGGTGGGATCCGTATTGCCCGTGGTGGGATTTGTTGTGCCTGTAGTCGGATCGGTGATCCCGGTGGTTGGATCGGTCACATCGGAGTCAGTAGGGGTAGTGCCGTACTTTTCTGCCCAGCGCTCCGCTTCCAGAGCATCCAGGTCCGCATCTGTAAAGCAACGGGTTACAGCATCGTCCACATTACGCAGCTGGGTGATGGTAAAGTCATTCAGCGACTGGATCGCCAGCTTGCCAACGCTTTGCTCTCCGTTTACCCAGTTGAGCATCTGACCTGCCAGGGCATCGCCCACAGTGCCGGAGAACACGCTGACAGACTGAGCGCCGCTACGGACACTGAGCTGCGCTACAGTATTGCTAAACTGCTCTGTATTGCCCTCAAAGGAAAGGCTGGCAGCAGAACGGTATTGACAAACACCTCACCGGTTCTGACCTCCGCCCGGAAGCCTTCTGCAGACGCTTCCTCGATTCTCATAACTGCGCTGTTGGAAAGGGTCAGGCTTCCGTCTGCCAGCTTCACAACGGCAGTGGTGCCAGAATTACAGCTGAGCTTATCCCCGGAGCGAAGAACTGTCCCATTCTCCACAGGATAGGACACGCCTTCCCGTTCGATGTTTACGATACCGCGGATCTCGCTGAGTATGGCATAAGACCCGTCGTCGGAGTCGAACCAGCCACGGATGCAACCTACACCCAGTACACCGGCAGCGACGATTACCAGAATAATGGCGACCATAATCAGGTTGGCGATGGTTTTTTTCTTCATTTCTGACCCCTCCAGGCAGGTTTTTTTCACTTACATAAAAACGCAAAAACCCATCCGGTAAAAAATGTTAAAATTTCCCGGATGGAACGCAGCAAAATGGCTGCGACGGCGGTATTCAAAAATAATATATTAAAATGCCAAACGGCATGGATAATCGAAGTTAAGAAGATGGGTCAGCAGGCTGCGGCGGGCAATTTCCGAAAGAAGGGGGAACAACTTCCGTACGTCGTCAGCCTGCCAACCCCATAGGTTTGTTTTGTTCCGGAGCAAGGGGCACTTGCGTACCCCCTGCTTCCGGGATCAATTACTTGCTGTACTGGCCGGCGCACTTACGCTTGCGGTCAAAGTACATTACTGCTGCCAGTCCTGCGATAGAGACCAGCATCAAAGATGTATACAGTGCGATATTGGTATTATCGCCAGTCTGGGGAATGTCGGAAGTCTTAGGTGCTGTCCAGCCCACAGAGATGGGAGACAGACCGGTAACTTCAAACTGAATACCGTCTTTGGCCTTTGTTACCTTCGGCATCTCCACATCACCAGGAGTCTTGCCAAAGGCGTTGCTTGTAAACATGTGAACTACAGTAAAGTCATAGGTGCTGTCGGTTCCTGCAGGATAAGGAATGGTAACGGTGATCTTTCCGTTTGCCGGGAAGTGGGTTTCGTCAGCCTTGATCCAGGTCTTGCCGCCGTCCTCGGAGTACATCAGAGCAACATCGTAGTGGGCAACATTCTTCTGGTCCGTTTCCTTATTTTTTTCGATGATGGCTTCCATCATTTCCTGCTTGACCTCTTCAGGCGTATCAAGTCCAGCCTGTTTCAAGCTTTCGGGAACGGTGGTAATGCCCCCCTCCGTGATCTCAACCTTCGTCTGAGGCTTGTCGGGATTTTCACTT
>JAFTTQ010000107.1 GCA_017466665.1 Oscillospiraceae bacterium | reverse complement strand
TCAAATTGTTTAAAAATTAACATCTTTCAATTTATAAACCATTTTAGAGGAGTTTTTAGAGGTGCCCTATTGGGTACCTTATTACACGCTCCCCCTGTGGGGGAGCTGTCAGCGTAGCTGACTGAGAGGGCAAAATACCTAAAAGCCCTCTCCGTCAGCCCTTACGGGCTGCCACCTCTCCCATAGGGAGAGGGTGTACGCATTATCGAGGTTAGTAAGATAAATTCCAATTTACAGGAAAAGGCAGTTCGGAAACCCGAACTGCCTATTCATATTACTTTTTCTTCTTTTTGTAAAGCGCATAGCCGCAGGCGGCGATAAACAGCGCAAAGCAGGTGATGCTGATAATAAGCCCTGTGGTGAACGCTTTGTTTTGGTAGCGGAATGTGACGGTATGGGTGCCTTCTTCCAGCATAACGCCTGCCATGGCATCGCCGATCAGGGTAATTTCCGCTTCCTTGCCGTCGACAAATACGTGCCAATTCTCACCTGCCTGGGGAATGGAGGTGTACATAAGTCCTGCCTGTTTGCACTCGATGGTGCCTTCAACGCAGGTATCTTCAAATTTGGTGACATTCAGGGTGGATTCGGAGAGCTTTGCATATGCCTGATCCATCACAGCCTGATCCAGCAGTGCCCCGGTCAATTCCAGGGTTTTATAGCTGTTGCCGGGCTTGACCTGGATCTTGACACGGATCTGGTCGCCGGGATATACCTGACAGGTAGAGCCGATATATTTCAGGCCGTTGTGGGTATCACTGTGCAGCCTGACATACTGACCGCTGCCGGCAGCCAGGTAGTCCACATAGTAGGTGTTCTTGCTGCGCATATGGTAGTTGATGCAGAAAAGTCCTTCACTTTCAAAGTCAAACTTATAGTAGATATAGCCATCCTTGGAAAGGGAGTAGGTGCAGGAATATTCATTGCTTTGATTTTGATTGACTGTAATGCCCTCGTCGGCGGTGATGGAGGAAACGGGAATCAGGGTAAATGGCGTAACATCTTCTCCCAAAGCGGTGCTGAGCAGTGTGTTTTGGAAGCCAAAAGTATCACTTCCCGCATCAAATTTCAGATCCTTTAAGGATTCATCCACCATAAATCCAACCGGCAGATAGTAGTTGTTCTCCATCAGGTGCACCTTGCCGGAGCTGAAAACATCGGTAAAGTAGGGATTATCCTCCACAAAGCCACGGCGCTCCAAAATGTATTTCAGGTTCAAAAACAGATGGCTCACCGGGGAGCTTTCTTCATATACATAGCGGTTGTAGTTGTCCTGCGCACTGATGCCCAGGGCCTTTAAATAGTTAGTGACACTTACATTGGCGGCGCTGGAGAAGGTGGAAATGCCGTTGTAGCCATTTAGCATTCCGTCGTTGTAGGATTGGTGCTGGGCGGTTTCGGTGCGGTAGAAGCTGTTCGTATCCTCCCGCTCCTGCATAAACTCCACCGCCTTGGCGGTATCCTCGCCGCTGCGGGGGTAGTCGGAGAGATTCTGCTCCGGGAATAAATTGGAAAAGGCAATGATGTTGAAGATCAGCTCCGCGCCGATGATGGTGACCAGTGCGATAGAACCCAAAGACCTTCTCAAATGCAGCTTTTGATACCAAGTCCGCTTTGCCTTCCAGCGTGCCTTTTTGCCCAAGGGTTCCCGGTGGCAATATAGCACCAGCGCGGCACTGCACAAAACTAAAATGCCAAGATTTACAAGAATAAACAGGTTTTCGGTGATAAACGCGCCTTCTTTGGCGTTGGATGCTTTTGCCATACCCGGAGAGAGAAGCAGACCGGCAAAGCTGACCGCCAGGGCAGTCATAATTTGCCAAATTTCCATTCTGCGCCGCAGTGTCCAGGCACGGTATGCCATATAGAGCATTACAAAGCTGTACAGGAAGCTGAAACGGTTGGGGATGGCGTTGGTGGCGTGGAAGCCGTGCCAAATGTAGTCAAGCTGCTTGATGATAAAGCTGGCGTTGAGCAGTAAAAGCATACCCAAGCCGCACAGCCGCTCCCGCCAGGAGATCTGCCTGCAGGTCAAAAACAGCAGGGAAAAGAATAGGGCAAAGGTGCCGCAGTAAATATTGGGCAGACCGCCGGAAGACGCGTAATCCTTATAGTTGGGGGAGGTGGCGGCAAAGGTGTTGGCGGCAACGGTGACCATTGCCTTTAAAAATCCTCCGAAGGTCTGTTCCTCGGCAATGTGCAGCTCCAGCTTTTTGGGGAAGACGGTGCCGGTGGAATAGGTGGTTTGCAGGGATGCAAAGGTGGGCAGGCTCAACAGTGCTGTCATACCAATGGCAATCACGGTAAACAGTGCCATCAGCCCTAAATCGGCAAAAAACCGCTTGCAGTTCTTCCAGTTGCAGATCTCATAGCAGATAAAGACCAGAAGGGTAAATATGCAGGTAAAAAACCCGATGTAGTAATTGATAAAAATGGAGAAAAACAGGGAGATCACATAAAGGGCGAATTTGCGGTGCTTCAGTAAATTATAAGTGCCCAGCATTACCAAACGCACTAAGGCGAAGGTATCCAGCCACATGGTGTTCCACATATAGCCGGTGACCCAGGCACAGGTGGCATAGAAGCTGCCGAACAGGGCAATGGAAATATCGTTTTTCTGGAAAACCTTTTGCAGAAAAATGGCAAAGAACAGACCGGCAAGACCCATGCGGATGGGAACCAGCAGAATGTAGTAATCCAGCAGATGGCTTTCGGGGATCAGAACAGAAAGCCAGTTCAGGGGAGAGCCTACATAGTAGGCAAAAAGCCCCAAATAATCCGTGCCCATTCCCACATTCCAGGAGTACAGCAGACTGCCGCCGGAGCGGAGGATCTGACGGAAATCCACAAAGAAGGGATAATACTGATAGTAGGCATCGGAGTACAAAATGGAGAAGACGTAGCTGCTGTTACCCTCCGCCATTGTATTTGCCCGGGCATTCATAGCCAAAATGCCGCCGATCAGCGGGATCAGGAATGCTAAGATGGCATAGGGAAATTGCCATTTGCCTTCCTTTTGCTCCAAAATATTTGTTTTACCGAGAAAAAGCCGGGTAAACCAGCCTGCCTGATTGGCAGGAAGAAGCTTTTTGCCGGCGGTGCCTGCATAATTGGCGTTTTTTCGTTTATGACTGCTCATAGCCATACACCCCCAGTATATATTGCATCCATTCTATCATAAAACTTCCCAATGGTAAAGTGTCTTTGCGTGTAACTAAACCAATCCTATAAATTATTGGGCACCTCTAAAAACTACTCTAAAATGGTTTATAAATTGAAAGATGTTAATTTTTAAACAATTTGAGCAAAAGCTTTGGAATAAGTGCT
>JAFTTQ010000106.1 GCA_017466665.1 Oscillospiraceae bacterium | reverse complement strand
GGGGCTGGCACGACGGTAGTCGTGACTGGGGGAGTGTCCTATCTTAAGAACGACACTCCCTCCGTCCCGGCTTGCGCCGGTCCACCTCCCTCAGAGAGGGAGGCAAGGTGTTTCTGCGGTTTTATGCTGACTAAAGCCGATAACCACAATTGGAATTTATCTTAGCAAGGCGCATCATAATAAGGTAAACATATAAAAAAGGTGCAAAAAAACTCCCCGTAGGGGAGCAGAGCAGCTACGATAAACAAAAAGTGAAATGACCCTTGACTACTGCTTCCTGTGTCACTCAAGAAACATTTTTTTGCAGTCAAGGGTCATTTCTGTTCACTCTTATTATCTAACATCCTTGATTAACCTCTCTTTCTACAGAATCGACGATAATCTGTTTTCGAAATTCATTCCGCAGCATCTCAAATATGTCAACATCATTTCGTTCGATTGCCCGTAAAGCGAGCAGCTTTTTTATGTGCCGGAACATTTCCCTTTGGAAGATTACCGTCCAAAGACCCGTATTTCACATTCCATAGCGGCAAAGTCCAAATGCTCTATATTTCATACATCTTCTTTTGATGATCTATGCTTTCAGCACTTGTATATAAAATTTCGTTAAGATCTGCTGCATTTGTCTTTTCACGGAAATTTGCTATAACAACATTGCATATTATAACATTTGCTTTTGACTTTTGCTAACAGCTTTGAACGATCCGCTTATGAAGTGATGTTTGAGTCTTTTCTTACATGATCATTGGTATCACCCTTTCTGTCTATAAATTAGCACAACTTTATTGGAAAATCAATATGGAAAAATATACAAAGTGAATAAAATGTATTTGTGCAGAATACAGAAATGCACATACTGAGGACGAAAAACGATTGACAAAAAAGTTGACTTATGATAACTTAAATATGTTGGGGTCTTGAAAAGCCGGTGCAGAAGCTGTCTGCACCGTTTCTTTTTTGTACTGGACGCATAGAAGCATACTATGATATAATATACCAAATTAAAATTCGGAGGCTACTATGACAAAGCTGCTGATCCGTCTGTTTGCCGGGGGAGACCCCGGGCAAGCTGCTACCCGGGCGAAAACGGGAAAACTCTCCGGCATTGTGGGAATCATCTGTAATATACTGCTTTGCGGCGTGAAGCTGCTGATCGGAACGGTGTCCGGCTCGGTGTCTATTACGGCGGACGCTATGAATAACCTTTCCGATGCCACCAGCTCTGTGGTAACGCTGGTGGGCTTTCGTTTGGCGGAAAAGCCTGCCGATGACGACCATCCCTATGGCCACGCCCGGTATGAATATCTTTCCGGGCTGGCGGTGGCGGCTATGATTATTGTCATTGGCTTTGAACTGGCAAAAAGCTCTTTGGAAAAGATCCTGAACCCCACATCGGTGGCGTTTTCCATTCCGCTGGTGCTGGTGCTGGTGGGTTCTGCTTTGGTAAAGCTGTGGCTGTTTTGGTTCAACCGGGTTTTGGGCAGGCGGATCGGCTCCGACGCGCTGCTTGCCACCGCGGCTGACAGCCGTAACGATGTGGCGGCGACGGGCGCGGTGCTGCTGGCAATCCTTGTGGAGCATTTTACATCCTGGAAAATTGACGGCTTTATGGGTATGGGCGTTGCGGTATTTATTTTGTACAGCGGCGTAAGCCTGGCAAAGCAGACCATCAGCCCCCTTTTGGGAGAAACTGCCAGCCCGGAGCTGCAGGGACTGATTTTGGATGTGGTGCGGTCTGAGCCGAAGATTCTGGGCTATCACGACCTGATGGTGCACGATTACGGCCCCGGTCAGCGTTTTGCCAGCATCCACGTGGAAATGGACGAAAAGGACAGCGCCTTGGAGTGCCACGAGCTGATCGATCATCTGGAGCGGGTGTGCCTGAGGGAGCATAATATCCATTTGGTGATCCACTATGATCCCGTGGTCACCGATGACCCGGAGCTTACCCGTATGCGCGCGGTGGTGCAGGAGATATTAGAGGCCATTGACAGCCGTATCAGCATCCACGATTTTCGGATGGTGCAGGGAAAGGAAAACACCAACCTGATTTTTGATATGGCGCTGCCCGGGGAGCTGATGAAGCAGCAAAAGGAGATCAAAAGAAAGTTGGATGACGGGCTCAACAGCCGGGAAAGCATCACCTATCACACAGTGGTGACCTTTGATATGGCAAGCTTCAATGAATAAATAAAACCGGGAATTTTCCCGGTTTTTATTAATTCATAATGCAAAATGTAGAATCACTTGGAGGAAAGCTCGTTATAAAGGGTAGAGCCTAAGATCAGAACGCCACCGGCGATCAGGGGAAGGGAAACCGCATCTCCCATAACCGTCACGGACATCACCACTGCCACCAAAGGATCAATGTAGCTGAGGATCGCCACCTGCTGCCCGGGCAGCTCCTTCAGGCTGGAAAAATACAGACAGTAGGCAATGCCGGTATGCACGATGCCTACTGCCAGCAGGCAGAGCCAGCCGGGGGCATCCAGGCTTTGCAAAGTCACACCGCCGGACAGCAGAACATAGGGCACCAAAACGGCAATGGCGGCAAGAAACTGCAAAAAGGTTCGATGCAGACCTGTTACCGTTTTGATCGTCTTATTAAGCAGGATGACCGTGGCGTACAGGCAGGCAGCACCCAAGCCGAATCCGATGCCCAGCAGGTGATTGCTGCCGTCGCTGAGATTGCCCAGACCTGTAATCAGCACGATACCCAGGGTGGAGAGAATGAAGCAGAGCCACTGCCGCAGTCCCATTTTTTCTTTAAAGAGAATGGGGCAGATCAGGGTCACCAGAACCGGTGCAAAGTAGTAGCTTAATGTGGCGACAGATACGGTGGTATATTTGTATGCTTCAAACAGGAGAATCCAGTTAAAGCCCATGGCACAGCCGGAAATCAGCAACAGAAAAAGTTCTTTTTTGATCTGCTGAAAGGGAATCTTTTGCCGTGAGATCAGCAGAAAAAGACCGATCAAAACCGCTGCCATCACGGCCCGGTACAGTGCCAGCTCCCCGGAGGATACCGATATTTTATCAACGAACCAGCCTAAGGTGCCGAAAATTGCCATGGAAAATATCAGCATCAGCCGGCTGCGGTTGGTAGTTTGCATTGTAATTTCTCCTTCTGTGATACAGGATATTTTAAACAAATCCGTTAAATTGGAATTTATCTCACTAACTGATTATAACGCACTCGTAGGGGCCGATGTGGGCATCGGCCCCTACGGTTAATGCGCTAAACAATAATTTAGATTTTACTGCTATTGGCGGCAGGAGTCAACAAAATATTTGCATTCCCGGCTTCCTTTGATATAATAAATGCAGAATCTTGGTTTGGAAGTGAGAAAATGAAGGTCAAGGAAGGCCGGCTGTCCCGGGATTTTACCCAGGGCAGTATATGGCGGCAGCTCTTTTTCTTTATGCTGCCCTTTATGGCGTCTAACGCATTGCAGGTGTTTTACAGTACCATCGATATGCTGATTGTGGGAGAATATGTGGGCACGCCGGGCTTGTCGGCGGTGTCACAAAGCAGTCAGATCGTGAATTTTGCCACCATGGTGTGTCTTGGCTTTTCCAATGCCGGTCAGGTACTGATCTCTCAGGCGGCAGGCGCGGGAAAGCGCAGGGAGATGAACGGGATCATTGGCACTATGTTCAGCCTGCTGATGATCCTGGCGCTGATCCTGACGGCTGTATTCCTGTTTGGCAGGAATTGGATCATGGATGCAATGAATATGCCCGTGGAATCAGAAGACTACGCAATGGATTATTTGGTGATCTGCGGCGGAGGATTGGTGTTCACTGCCGGATATAATATGGTTTCGGCGGTGCTGCGGGGAATGGGGGATTCCAAACGTCCCTTCCTGTTTATCGGCATTGCGTCGGTGGTCAATTTGGTGCTGGATATCCTCTTTACCGGCATTTTCCGCTGGGAGGTTGCCGGAGCGGCTTGGGCGACCATTATCGGTCAGGCAGTTTCCTTTGTGTTTTCGGCATTTTACCTTTACCGGCATAAGCAGGAATTTGGTTTTGATTTCAAGAAAGAAAGCTTTGCCATCGACAAGCATTATACCCGTATGATCCTGACGCTGGGGACGCCTATGGCGATCCAGTCCGGCTGTATCAATCTTTCCATGCTGGTGGTCAACTCCATGGTCAATAAGATCGATGTGGTGGCATCGGCTACCTTTGGCGTGGGACTGCGTATTGATGATATCATCAATAAGATCTCCATGGGCATCCAGTATGGCGCTATGCCGATGATCAGTCAGAATATCGCGGCCGGAAAGCAAAAGCGGGCAAAGCGGGTGGTGTACTGCGCCTGGATCTATGCCGGTATTTTCACCGTGATCTCTGTTGGGGCATATCTTTTATTTGGACAGCAGCTCTTTATGGCCTTTGACGACAACCCGGCGGTGCATCAGCTCAGCGGCACCTTTATCCGCGCCATCATCTGGATGTTCCCGGCACTGGCGGTGATGCGGGGCAGCGGCGCGTTTATTCAGGGCATCGGCAATGCAAGGCTCAGTATGGTGCTGGCAATTTTGGACGGCGTTTTGCTTAGAATCGGTCTGAGCTGGCTGTTTGGCATTGCGCTTGAGTGGGGCTTTTTCGGCTTTGTTCTGGGCTACGGACTGGCACCCTATGGCTTTGCTGTGCCCGGACTTGTGTATTTCCTGTCCGGCATCTGGAAAAAGCGAAGAACCTTGGCAGAGGATATATAAAATTCGTATTATGTGATTTTGTCACAGAAGAATCAAGAATTATTGCGTATACTAAAGCCACAAAGAAAATTTAAGGAGGACTGTGATATGTCTGTAATTCATGCTGATAAGAATAATTTTCAGGAAATCGTTATGAACAGCGAAAAGCCGGTGCTGGTGGATTTTTGGGCAACCTGGTGTGGCCCCTGCCGGATGATCGCTCCGGTCTTGGAGGAGCTTTCTGAGGAAAATCCCGATGTGAAGATCGTCAAGGTGGATGTGGATGAAAACCCGGAGCTGGCAAGCCAGTTTCAGGTAATGAGCATCCCGGCGCTGTTTGTGATCAAGAACGGAGAGGTTGTGGCACAGTCCTTGGGCGTAAAGCCAAAGGCACAGCTTCAGGCGTTGCTGGATAAAAGCTAAGGAGGGATTTTATGGGATATTTTCAGGGTAAAACTGTTTTGATTACCGGTGGCGGCAGAGCCGTACTCTCTGACGGCAGTGCCGGCTCCATTGGCTACGGGATCGCAAAAGCCTATGCCAAAGAGGGCGCCAATTTGGTAATTACCGGAAGAAATATAAAAAAGCTGGAGGAAGCCAAGGAAGAGCTGGAACGGGAATACGGCATCCGGGTTTTACCTGTGCAGGCGGATATCAGTGCCGGAGCTGACAACGAAGCCATTGCCCGGAATGTGGTGGCAAAGGCCGTAGAAGCATTTGGCGGCATTGATGTGCTTATTAACAACGCACAGGCATCGGCTTCCGGCGTGAAGCTGATTGACCATACTACCGAGCAATTTGATTTGGCACTGTACTCCGGGCTGTATGCGGCGTTTTACTATATGAAGGCCAGCTACCCTTATCTTGCCAAGGCAAAGGGCAGCGTGATCAATTTCGCCTCCGGTGCCGGATTGTTTGGTAATTTCGGGCAGAGCGCCTATGCTGCAGCCAAGGAGGGCATCCGTGGCTTAAGCCGGGTGGCGGCAACGGAATGGGCAAAGGACGGCATCAACGTCAATGTGATCTGCCCCTTGGCGTGGACGGCGCAGTTGGAGCAATTCCAAAAGGCATATCCCGATGCCTTTGAGAAAAATGTGCATACGCCTCCTGCGGGGTATTTTGGCGAGCCGGAAGCGGATATTGGCAAAGTTTGCGTGCAGATCGCCCACCCGAATTTTAAGTATATGACCGGTGAGACCCTGACCTTAGAGGGCGGCCTAGGCTTAAGACCGTAAAACAGGATGCGATAGCAATGAATAATCAGGCGGCAGGCGAAGGGATTCGCCTGCCGCTGTATGTTATTGTGACAGCTTTTGCAGCTTGGCACTGTCGGTGATCTCGATACTGCCCCGAGTCAAAGCCACAGCCCCTTCTGTTTGGAAGTATTTCAGCATCCGGGTGACCACCTCCCGGGCAGTGCCCAAATGGGCGGCAATGCTTTCGTGGGTGATCTTAAGCTGCTTGGAATCCTCCAGAATGCTTTCCTCCAGCAAAAAGCCGGCAAGCCGCTTGTCGAAGCTTTTCCACATCACCTGCTCCATCAGCCACATCACATCGGTAAAACGGGTGGACATCAGCTCGTTGGTATAATTGGCAACGGCGGCATCCCGTTCCATAAGCTGCTTGTAAAAGCAGGGGGGAATGATCCAAAAGGTAGTGTCCTTTTCGGCTGAGATCATAATATCAAACTGAATGCTGTTCATAATGCAGGAGGCGGAAAACAGGCATATATCCCGCCCCAAAAGACGGTATAGGGTGATCTCCCGGCCTTCCTCCGAGGTCATATAGACACGAAGCTGCCCGGATCTGACCACCAAAAGCCCCATACAGTCGTCACCGCCGCCGTGGAGCAGGGTGCCTTGGGAAACAGTGTGCAGGCTGGAAACCTGCAAAAGTGCTTCCTGATCGTCTTTGGAAAGCTTATTGTAAATGGGAAAATATTCAGATAAAGACATAGAAACCCCTTCTTTCAAAGCTATCATACCATTTTGGAAAACAGCTTGTCAATCCAAACGAAAAGTCAAAGTATTGTTTATCGCATTAACCGTAGGGGCCGAAGCCCACATCGGCCCGATTGGTAGCGTTGTTTGTAGGGCCGCTGTGGGGCTCGGCCCCTACGAGTGCGTTATAATCGGTCAGTAAGAAAAATTCCAATTTGTGACAATATCACGGAAGAAATAGTGAAAACGGGATATATTAAAGAAAAGGAGTGAAGAATTATGAAAAATAACTATGATGTGATCGTGATTGGCGGCGGGCCGGCGGGCTATACGGCGGCGCTGTACACGGTAAGAGCGGGACTTCGCACCTTGGTGATCGAAAAGCTGTATGCCGGCGGACAGATCAACGAAACCACCCAGATCGACAATTATCCCGGCTATCCTGACGGTATCGACGGTGTTACTTTGGGACAAAAATTACAGCAGGGTGCGGAGCGCTTCGGTGCGGAAACAGTGAATTCAGAGGTGGTGGCTGTTCAGCTTGGTGGCCAGGAAAAAATTGTAGAAACGCTGGATGGGATTTACCGGGCAAAGGCGGTGGTGATCGCCACCGGCGCGGGGCACAGGCATTTAGGCCTGGAGAAGGAGCAGGAACTGATTGGCAAAGGCGTTGCCTACTGCGCCGCCTGCGACGGCAGCTTTTACCGGGGCAAAACAGTGGCGGTGGTAGGCGGCGGCAACTCCGCGGCGGCAGATGCCTTGCTGCTTTCCCGTATTGCCAAAAAGGTAATTTTGATCCACCGCCGGGACAGTCTGCGGGCAACCAAGGTCTACCACGAACCGCTGAAAAAGGCAGAAAATGTGGATTTTCGGTGGAACAGCAAGGTTACGGAGCTGCTGCACGGGGAAAAGCTCACCGGGGTGCGCATACAAAACGTCCTGAACGGCCATCATTAGGAGATCCCGGTGGATGGACTTTTTATCAGCATTGGCAGACAGCCGGCAACAGAGCTGTTTGCCGGTCAGCTTTCTTTGGATGAGGGCGGCTATATCATAGCGGGGGAGAGCACACAGACGGAAATTCCCGGTGTTTATGCCGCGGGGGATGTGCGTACCAAGCAGGTACGGCAGATCATTACGGCGGAGGCTGACGGTGCCAGCGCCGCCCATCATATCGAGCAATACCTATTGGAAAGCTAAATGACTGTTTATCGCATCGGCCCCTACTACATTGTAACAGCTTAAAGTTTACTTTGTCATTCCGAGCCAGTTCTCAAACTGGCGTGGGAATCTCAAAGTACAGCTTATTATATGAGATTGCCACGCCCCTTACGGGGCTCGCAATGACACAAAGTTTTAGCTGTTACAAAGTACTAGTGAAATTGGTTGGAAATAGGGCCGATGTGCCTCAATCGGCCCCTACGAGTGCGTTGTAATCGGTTGGTTCGATAAATTTGAGTTTAGCAGGATGATCTGAACAGGGAGGGACGTTTCCTCCCTGTTGCTTTTTGCAAAATGAAAAAAATATTATTCATTATATAAGGATATTATTTTATAGATTTAAAAGAAAGAATGTCCGCCGCCGATATACAAAAAAGTGGAAATGTATGCAAAGTGTCTACATATTAAAAATACTTGTCCGCCTGTAAAAGAATTTTGTTGACGAAACTGTATTTCTATGCTACTATGGAACGGATAATGAGCCTACTATGGCTTACTATGGCTTTTTTCTTGGTGAAATCATAACGAAGAATAGGAGAACATTATGAAAAAAATGAAGAAGCTACTTGCATTTTTGATGGCTTTGGCGGTTGTTTTCTCCATGTGCGGCATCCTTGCCGGCTGCGGCGACAAGAACCCCGATACCACCGATCCTAACGGTACTCAGCCCCAGGATACTACCCCTGCCGGCGAGTCGGTGGCATACAGTGTCAGCGTGCAGTCTGCCGGCGGTATGCCTCTGGAGGGTGTTGCTGTTTCCGTATATACGGATGAAGCGCTGACCAATCTGCAGGGATACAGCCAGACCGACGAGGGCGGTATCACCAGCATCAATCTGCCTGAGGGCGGTCAGTACTACATAGGCCTGTCCGGCGTACCCAAGGGCTATGAGCTGCAGCCCTATTACACCTTCAACGGCACCGGTGCCAGCATTACCCTGAGCTCATCTTTGGTGATGGGTGAGAATTTGGGTGAAACCACCCTGAAGCTGGGCGATGTGATGTACGACTTCACCGTGACCACTCCCAACGGCACCCAGATCACCCTGTCTGAGATGCTGCAGGAAAAGGATATGGTGCTGATTAACTTCTGGTACACCTCCTGCAGCTGGTGTGTCACCGAGTTCCCCTTTATGGAAACAGCATATCAGATGTATCAGGAGGATGTGGGCATTATCGCCCTGGATCCTCTGGGCGAAACCAATGAGGCCATTGCCGCATTCCCTGCCGCTATGGGTCTGGAGCTGACCTTCCCCATGGCAGCCTGTCCCACGGCCTGGGCAAACACCTTTGGCATTGCCGGTTACCCCACCTCTGTGATCGTTGACCGTTATGGCGTGATCGTGTTGGTGGAAAGCGGTGCGATTCCCAGCCTGCGTCCTTTCACCAGCCTGTTTGAAACCTTGACCGGTGACGACTATGAGCAGAAGCTGTATAACAGCATCGGTGAGCTGACCATCGTTCCCGAGCCTACCTATGAGATGGCGGATTCCGAGACTGTTGCTGAAATTTTGGGCGCATCCGAGCTGCCTGTCACCTTCCGTCCGGAGGAGGGCGAGGGCGCTACCTACACCTGGCCCTTCATTGAGACTGAGAAGAACGGTGAGCGGTGCCTGAAGGCATCCAACCAGCTCATTGAAGACTCCTATGCCATTATGTATATGGATGTGACACTGAAAGCAGGAGAGGCACTTGCCTTTGATTTCCTGCGTTCCACGGAAACCGGTGCCGATATTATGTATGTCATCGTGGATGACCAGGATATCAACGCCATTTCCGGCTTCTTCACAGAAGAAAGATGGGAATCCTGCTATCCCCTGGTGGCTGAGCAGGATGGCACCTACGAGGTGGCGCTGTGCTATCTGAAGGACGCGGAAACGGATGTGGGCGATGATACTGTCTACATCAAGAATCTGCGGATCGTATCGGAAAGCGATATTGATACCGCTACCTACCTGCCCAAGAAGGCAGCCACTACTACCGACGGCTTTACTTATGAATATGCTCAAATCGTGTTCAACAGCAAGGACGGCTACTATCACGTTGGCTCTGAAAACGGCCCCCTGCTGCTGGTGGATCTGATGAACACCACCGAATTCAGCGAGGAAGACTCCATTTGGATGATGGCCTATAACGGCAATATCCTCATCGACGGTCAGAACTACGGCGAGGCGCTTGAGGAGTATGCCAACTACGCGCTCAACTCCAACCTTTACGGCATCACCAGCGTCAACCAGGAGCTGTATGAGCTGCTGCTGAAGGTAGACCAGGCCGCCGGCTTTGATGACGAGGATAATATGGAATGGCTCAAGGCCTGTAAGTATTATCAGTCCTACGGCACAAAGGAACAGTTGGAGGATCCCATCAAGGGTCTGGCTCCTTTCTCTGCCTACGAGGCAAAGCTGGGCAAGAATGTTTCCACCAACGTATTCCACTATAACCGCATTATTATGCCCCGCGGCTTGTTTGCGAAGTTTGTTCCCAGCCGCTCCGGCGTATACCGCATTACCTCCCGCAACGATTCCCGTGACGGTGTTGACGGCTGGATCTTTGACGAGAATAAGCAGATCCTGCTGGATACCCTTGATGTCTATGAGAGAATGTTTGATGAAGCGGGCGAGGTGTCCATGGTCTACTACATGGAGGCCGGCAAGTCCTATTATATCAACATTGCCCTGAAGACCACCAACGAGCAGATCGGCGATGTTTACTACGATATTGAATATCTGGGTTCCAGCTACAAGCAGTTTGTCAGTGCCTCTCCCGGAGCCTTCACATACAGCACTGATGCCACCGGCAGCGCTATGAACTATACCATTGCTCCCGGCATTGATGTGGTTCTGGGTGACGACGGCATCTACTATCACGACCTGGGCGACGGTAAGAAGGGCAGCAAGCTCTATGCAGATTTCATTTATTCCACCTCCTCCATCGCCACACCGATCTCCTCCGATGGCGATATTAAGGGTCTGATCGAGCTGGGCGCTTTCGATTTCAGCAAGGACGAGAACGATACCTTCATCCTGACAGCGCTGGAATACAATGAGGGCGATCAGGAAAAGACGGTTCAGTACCTGAGAACCTATTGGGGTGCTGATTTTGAGACCTACTATGAGCTGTTCAAGGTCGAAGAGGTCTTTGATGGCATCTATCACGGCGCAGGCGAGGACTACACCGAAATTATGCGCCAGTATGAAAAGAAGAAGATCACCAGCGGCGCTTCTGAGCTTCGCGGCTGTGTCGTGGTCGACGAGCAGCTTGCCAAGATCCTGCAGATGGTAATGGATAAGTACACCTTCGAGGGTGTTGAGACCTCCTGGCGTAAGATGTGCTACTACTACAAACAACTGTAATAAAACTGACTATGAGGGCTTTTTAGCCCTCATAGCCCATTGGGCACCTCTAAAAACTCCTTTTTGCCGGGATGCCCAATCTTTTGACCCACCTATTCAGTTCAAAAAACCCCAAATACACAAAGTATTCCTGCGTTTTCTGAACTTTTATTTGTGTCAAAATCTTTAGGCACCCGACTAAAAATCAGTTTTTAGAGGTGCCCTATTATTAAGTAAGGAATGATGATCATTATGAAAAATGTAAAAGCATTATTACTGGCTATATTGATGCTGCTATGTGTGGCTGTGTTTGCTGCCTGCGGCGGCAATCAGGGTGGGGAAAATACCGGCTCCACCTCCGGTCAGCTCAGTGCCGAGGCCGCCTATAAGGTGACTGTTGTGGATGCCGCCGGCAATCCTGTCAGCGCCGGCATTGCGGTGAAGTTTATGCAGGGCGGCAGCCAGAAGGCTATGCAGCTTGTAAATGAATCCGGCGTAGCGGAAAAGACCCTGGCAAGAGGGGAATACACCGTTGAACTGCAGTTTACCGACCCCGATGCCAAGTATGTTTACGATACTGCCGGTCTGACACTGACCGCGGAAAAAACAGAGCTTACCGTGGTGCTCTCCCAGGAGCTGGGCGAGGAATTTCAAGAGCTGAGTGTGGGCAATGCCTACTATGTTTTAGAGGGCTGCACGAATATTCCCCTAAGCGCCGAAGGCAGAAGCTACTACATTTTTGTGCCCCAGGAAATCGGCAAATACGAGTTCTCTCTGGTAGGCGCGGATGCCCCCATCGGTTACTACGGCGGCAGCATCCATTATGTTTGGGATCACAGCGCAGTAGAAACTGTGGACAACAAATTTACTGTGAACATTAAGGAAGGCAATTTGGGCGGCGCCATCGTAATTATCGGTGTGGATGCCGGTGAGGGTGATGCCATTCTCAGCGTGCAGAATATCGGCGCACCCGATTGGTCTGTGGAGGAAGAACCCTGGATAGTTTATCAGGCAAAGGCGGCTATCAACCCCTACACGCTGCCGGCAGGCGCTAAGCTGAACAAGTTCGACCTGACCGCTGCCACCGGCACCTATAATTTGGTACTCAACGAGAACGACGGCTTCTATCATCTGGACAGCGCGGATGGCGCTCTGGTGGTGGTGCAGATCGACAACACCTCCGAGGAGACGGATTATCTGCCTCCCTTTGAAACAATTTTGGAGAAGCAGGGCATTCGCCGCTACTTCTATGATGAAAACGGCGAGTTCGTCAAGAAGGAAGAGTACTCCGAGTGCTTGCTGAAATACATCGAAAATGCCGACGAGCAGAGCGGTGTATATCCCCTGACGGAGGATCTTATGTACATCATCCAGCAGCAGGGCGCGCAGGCAGGCTGGTTTGATGAGACCGGCGTCGGCTACCTGTTTAAGGATAAGGACGGCAATAAGGTCATCGGTATCAACAACGAGATCTCCTGGCTGTTTATGTGCCGTTACCTGTGAGTATAAAAATTAGGAGGGTGTAAGGATGACACCGAAAAAGAGAATACGCCTTCGTGTAGGCGCCTTGCTCCTTGCCTGTGCCATGTGTCTCAGTTTGGCGGCATGCCATGAGCAGGGAACTAAGGAGCCTGCCGGCAATACCACAGATCAAAATGTGCCGGCGCAGGATGTTGCCTACAATGTGGAAGTGAAGACCCAGGGCGGCTCTGCTATGAAGGACATTTCTGTCTATGTCTATGAAAGCGATGCCCTGCAGGATCTGATCGCGGTGCTTACCACCGACGAAAATGGCAAGGCAAGCTTTACATACAAGTCCGGTGCGGGCTATGTGGCTGTTTTGGGCAGCGTCCCGGAGGGCTACACAGTGGAAAAATCCTATCCCATCACCGGGGAAAATACCCAGATCGTCCTTTCCACCAAGCTGGTGGAGGGCGACCTGAACACCGCTGATTACAGCCTGGGCGATGTGATGCAGGACTTTACCTTTACCGCCCTGGACGGCAAGGAATATAAGCTCAGCGCCTTGCTGGGAGAGAAGAAAGCCGTTGTCCTGAATTTCTGGAAGCTGGATCACAATCCCTGCAAGATGGAGCTGCCTTATTGGCAGGAGGCTTATGAAGAATATGCCGATTCCGTCGCGGTTTTGGCAATGGATCCCATCGATTCCGATAATGAGAAGATCAAGGCCTATGTCAATGAGCAGGGCTTTACCTTCCCGGCAGGCGCCTGCGATCCCCAATGGGAAAATGCAATGAACGTCTTCGGCTATCCCACCACAGTGGTGATCGACCGGTTTGGCGTGATCAGCCTGATAAATGGTGCCGCTTTTGAAAGCGCGACGGAGATCAAGGATGTGCTGAAATTCTTCACTGCGGAAGAATATACCCAGACGGTGGTCACGGATTATAAGGAAATTCTGACCTCCGAACCGGAGGAAAAATCCGATAATCCTGTGGATATCAGCGGCCAGACCAGCTTTGAGCTGACCATTGAGCCGGGCAAAGTCCACTACCTGAATATCCACAAGGTTTCCAATGTTTGGCTGCAGGTCAACAACAAGGATATTTTTGTGGAGTACGGCAGCAAAAAGTATACCGCCTCCGGCGGCACCGTGGGTCTGCTGGTCTCTGCCCCCAGTACCTTTGAACCTGCCCAGTTGGGTTTTGGTAACAGCGGTACGGAAACCCAGACCTTTACGGTTTATCTGTCCAATCTGCCCGGTTCTCAGGGTAATCCCTACACCCTGCAGATCGGTGAGTTTACTGCCAGCGTGTCTGCCGGCAACAATCAGGGTGTGTATTTCAGCTACACCGCTGCTGTGGATGGCTATTTCAGTCTGCAATGCCTGAGTATTAGCCCCAGCGTGGAATACGGCTTCAGCATTATGAATCTGACCACCAGCGCAATGCGGGTGCTGTCAGAGGAGGGGGAGGTCGATCCCACTACCGGCAACAAAAAGCTGACTATGGCGCTGAATAAGGGTGAAAGCCTGAGCATTATTATTGCATCACTGCCGGACGATTCCAATAATTATCCCGCCGCAACCTTTAAAATGCTGGCTCAGTTCACCGAAGGGGACGTGGAGGATATTGTGGTGGTGGAGAAGATTGCCTATGCGGTTACCGTCACCGATGAAAACCGCAATCCCATCCCCGGCGTGAATATCAGCCTGACCGGCACCATTCCGGAAGCCACCGAACCCGTTGCCTCCGAACCGGAGAACACGGATCCCGAGTCCACTGAGCCGGCGGCGACTGCGCCCAAGCCCAATAAGGCAAACCTGGTTACGGATGAAAACGGCGTGGCATCCGGGTATTTGCCCAAGGATGCCTATACCGGCACAGTTGTGATCCCAGCGGGCTACAAGGCAAGCAACACCAGCTTTGAGCTGACCCCGGAGGTTCCCTTCGTGTCTATAAAGCTGGATACCCATATCGTAGTTATGGAAGACTACACCGTTCGTGTCATCGATGAAGACGGTGCGCCGATCCCCGGCGTTCTGATCACCATTGGCAACACCTACGGCAGCACCAACGAGGACGGTGTCTATACCGTCAATTTGGAAAAGGCGGCCTACACCGTAGTGATTGGTGCGCCTGAGGGCTATTATGCTGAGAATATCTCAGTTCCCTTCCCGGAGGGCAGCAACACCTTGGGCATCACCTTGAAGGAAGGCTCCGGCGTAGTCGAGGGCGTGGAATACACCGTGAAGGTGGTGGATGCCAACGGCGCGGGCCTGACGGATATTATGGTGACCTTCTATCAGGATGGTACGCCGGTCACGATGGTGCCTGTGGATGCTTCCGGCACAGCCGTGACCACCTTGATCCCCGGCGATTACAGCATAACTCTGGTAAGCGCCAGCGGCAGCTCCCTGAAATTTGATAAGGATCAGGCGGCTTTGACCGCGGAAAAGACCTCCGCCACGGTGACTGTCTTGGCAGATGCCAGTGCCAGCGGTCACGAATCCGCGTATTGGGGTAGCTACTATAAGATCTCCACAGGCAGTGTCTGGGCAGATCTGTCCAACAAGCTCAACTATGTGGAAGACTATGGCTGCTATATGTATGTATTCTATCCCGCCTCTACCGGCATTTACCGGTTTACCGTCAGCAGCGGTGCTGTTTTAGGCTATTATGGCGGCATCAGCTTCCCCTTTGGCCCCAGCTCCGATACCGACAATGATGACGGCTATTTCGAGCTGACTGTCAAGGACGGCGAATTTGCCAACGATAACCAGCCTGCTTATGTGATCGGTCTTGTAGCGGATGCGGCTGCTACCGAGGCTACCCTGACAGTGGTTCGCGTGGGCGACGCGCCGGAAGAGCTGCCCCGGATCGTATATGAGCCTGTCAACACCATTGAAGCCTTCACGCTCAGCGGTTCCGCAAAGCTTACCTATGTGGATCTGACGGCAAAGGCAACCATCACCAAAAAGAGTGACGGCTACTATCTGAACGGCAAGAAGCTGTATATTAACCTGAGCAACGGTGCGCCTTACCTGACCTTCAGCAATCTTCTGGGTGTTATCTATGATCCGGCGACCGGGGAATGGGCAGCCTCCTCTATGGGCACCGGTATGAAGGGTCTGCAATATGACGGGGATATCGTGGTAGCCATCGAGGATTATACCGAGTGTATGACAAACTATGTAAAGGCATCCGATCCGGTTACCGGTCTGTATCCCCTGAACGATGATCTGATCCATATGATCCAGAATTGCGGCGCGTATATGGGATGGTGGAACGCAAGCAGTCCCAACTACCTGTTCAGCACCGTAGAAAACCTGAATGCGGATACAGCCTGGATGTTCGCGGTTTGCACCGTTGGCTAATGTGAAAATAGGAGGAAACAACGATGAAAAAGCTTTTTGCAGCGCTGCTGCTTGTTTGTATGGTATTTGCCCTTTGCGCCTGCGGCTATAACAGTGCTCCTACGGTACCCCAGGGTACCACGGAGCCTCAGGGTACTACCGAGCCTCAGACCACTGTTCCCCAGCCCACCGATCCCGAACCTACCGAGCCCCAAGGTGCAACCTACACCGTGAAGGTGGTAGACGAGGGCGGCAATCCGGTTGCCGGCGCTATGGTTCAGCTCTGTGCTGAGGTATGTATGCCGAAATTGACCGATGCCGAGGGCAAGGCGGTCTATGAGAATCAGGAAGAGCGTGACGACTATAAGGCATCCGTAACTTCCTATCCCGCAGGCTATGAAGCTTTGGACGAGCAAACGGATTTCTATTATGAAGAAGGCTCTTATGAGGTGACCATCGTCGTAAAGGCTGTTGCATAAAGGAGATACGGCAATTATGAAAAATAAAAAGCTTTTGGGGCTTCTCATTGGCTTGGTCTGTATTGCCTTGTGTGTTGCCTTGGTTCTGACCTTCTGTCAGAACAGCAAGGATGACCCGGAGGGAGAAAACCCTTCCGAAACTATGGGGCAGCAGAGTACTGACTCCACAGAGGCAGAGCCGACCACACCGGATGTAACACAGCCGGAGCCTACCGAGCCTGAAGAAACTGACCCCGAGGAGACTGAGCCTGAGGCGACGGAACCGGAGGAAACTCAGCCCTCCGGCGGTTCCACCGGGCCCAGTGTGAATACCGGCACCGGCGGTGGTTACGACCCCGGTACCTCCCAGCCCACCGAGCCGGAGGATGCCACTGAGCCGGAGATCATAGTCCCGGAACCCGGTTCTGAAAACAATGCTTATGCAGAATATGTGAAGGACGCTTCCGGCAGCTTCACCACCGTGAAGATCCCCGCCGGCGGCAGCATCCATTACCGTCTGAAGACCCCTGGCAGCTTCCTGCGTGTGGAGGATGAGAACGCCAAGGTGGTGGTGGGCGAAACGGAATATCTGGCACAGAACGGCATTTTGGAAATGGTTCTGCCTGCCGACGCCAGTCAGGCTGTTTCTCTTGCCTTTGTCAATGAAACTGCTGAGGACAAAGCCTTTACCGTAGAGATCCGGGATGCCTTAGGCTCTCAAGGCAATCCCATTGCTATCGATTCCATTGCCGATATTCAGACGGCCTTGGAGGAGGGAGATGCCGACGGTGTATTCTACCGCTGGATCGCCGATCAGAGCGGTGTGCTGAAAATGGCTCTGGGCAGCGTGGAATGCGCGGATGCTGTGGCAGACGCAGTCATTACGGTAAACGGTGTGTCTGTACCGTTGTCTGATGGCAACGGCCAGGCTGAGATCCCTGTCAATGCCGGCGATGCGGTTTTGATCCAGGTTTTGACAGGTGAAAATGCTGAGGGCATCCATCCCCAGGCACAGATCCAGGTCAGTGGCTATGTGGCGGTGATCGTGGAACTGATAGTGCCGCAGGTTCCGGCACAGATCGAGTCGGTTACCGTTATGGCAAAGCAGGGTGTGATCTATCGGATCATGGGCGTCAATAATAAGGCTTTGAAGATCGCGGACAGCGATTTCCGGGTTCTGTGCGCTGAGCAGCAGTTCAGCCCGGACGAGGATGGGGTCGTTACCGTGAATTTCCCCGCCGGTACCGGCACAGTGGAAATGGAGCTTTTCAATGATGGCGCAGAGCCCAAGGCTGTGATGATGGAATTCGGCTACCCCTTGGGTCATAAGATGAATCCCCACAATCTGACTGCCTTGGGTGATCTGGAGCTGACGATCCCCGCGGTTCAGGACGGCTACTATTACACCTACACAGCGCCTTCCTCCGGCGTGGTCACCTTCCAGATCTGGACTGCCCCGGAAAATGAGGACGCAAAGACGGATATTGTGATTACCAACAGCACAAGCGGTACATCTGCTGGGCTGTGGAATGGAACTGTGCAAAATGATACTGCTTCTGTGGTGGTAAACGCGGGAGATGCGCTGACTGTCTGTGTATCTGTTGTGGACAGCATCGGCAAAAATATCGACGCATCGCTTGCAATCTACGGTGAGCTGTACGGCTCTGAGGAGATGCCCATTCCTGTTATGTATCCCGGCTTTACCGCCTATGTGCCTGCCGGCGAGACCCTGTACTATGAGGGCTATAATCTGTCCGGGCTGATCCTTTCTATGACCGGCTCTGATGTGACCATTGCCCATAATGGTGTTACCTATATGCCCGATGGCAGTGAGGTCAGCTTCCCGGTAATGGCAGAGGGCAGAAACCCCGCCCGGTTTACCATTGCCAATACGGGCAGCGAAATGGCTGCGTATGAAGTGGTGCTTACCTATCCCGTTGGCCACGGAGAAAACCCGGATGCGCTTGTGCTGGGCAGCAATACCCTGACACAGGCGGCAGGCGCTTCTGATTACTATTACAGCTTTACCGCTCCCAGAGCCGGTACCCTGACCTTCACCTTTGACAGCAGTGCCCAGTGGGTGTATGCTGTGGATAATGTGACCCAGGGCATCTACGGAGATACTCAGTGGAGTGACAGTGATCCTGCACAGCCGCAAACAACGGTTCAGGTTTCTGCCGGTGACGAGATCGTCATTTGTGTCAACACCTACGATGCCGCCAATATGTTTGAATCTCCTGCCGGTACGGTGACCTTTACCGCAAAGTACATCAGCGGGCCTACCACGGTCAGCAATCTGGAGGCGGGAGCGAATGTCACCCTTCTGCCGGGTGAGGGCGGATTGGTCGAGGGCGCGTTTTATGGGTATTCCCTGGTGGTCAGCAATGCCAGAAACGCTTTTGTAGAGTATGACGGTAAAATCTTTACAGCAGATTCTACGGGATCCATTATGGTGGAGTTCCCGGAAAACGGAAGCGGATCTTTGCAGTTTGTTCTTTATAACACCGCGGAAAAATCGACGGCATACTATGTGCAGTTTGGCTCCGGCAATGTAGGCTCTGCCTCCAATCCTGAGACCCTGACGATGGGCAGCCACAGTGTGACGATCAATTCCGGCGATGAAGCCTACTATTTCAAGTATGTGGCGGAGTCAAGAGGAACACTGGTCTTTACATTTGAAACCGATGTGGATGCGTGGTATTTGATCAATAATAACATTCTTCGCTATACCTACGCAGGACAGAATACATACCGGCTGGCTGTCAGAGAGGGAATGACGGTAAGCCTTGCAATGTGTACCTTTGATCCGGCAAACTCCAAGGTCAATCCGGAAGGAGTCATCGATTTTACGGTAGAATTCCAATAAGCTGTCGGAGATTACAAAAATGGCGCCGGGGAGCATTGCTCCCCGGCGTTTAACATTGTTACCGTTGCGGTAAATTACTGTTTAGCGCACCAACCGTAGGGGCCGATGCCCACATCGGCCCTAGTGAAAAAGGGTGGAAATAGGGCCGATGTGGGCATCGGCCCCTACGAGTGCGGTGTAATCGTTTAGCTCGATAAATTCCAATTTGTCTGATTGGCAAAAGCTCCCCACAGAAAGCATTTTGCTTTCTGTGGGGAGCTGTGCTTATTTCAGGTTTTCGTCCACAACGGTTTTCAGATCTTCATAATGGACACTGCTGAAGAAGACCTTCAGGATCACGCCGTTTTCGTCCAGCACAACGGTGTAGGGATAGCTGCCAAGGCCGCCTAACTGGATGTAATAGGGGCCGCTGATGCCGTCAACATTTTCCGTTTCCCAGGAGAAAATCAGCTTGGAATCCGGATAATTTTCTCTAATGTAGTCCGGGGCGGTGTCGCTGACACTGGCAGAGTGAATAGCAATCACAGCCACTTGGTCGCCATATTCCTCTGCGATCCGTTCAAAGTAGGGAAGCTCCTTGACACAGGGGCCGCACCAGGTTCCCCAGAAGTTGATGATGGTCAATTTGCCGGTCTTTGTGGGGTCAATGCTCTTGCCGGTGTCGCCGGTACTGTCAACGATAGGCAGCTCAGCACCGTAGCACAGGTTGCCTACCCCGGTGCCAAAGGAGGGCAGGGGATCGGAGGGCTCGGTTTCGCCGGGCTGGGTGGGTTCAGTCTGGGTAGTGCCGGGATTGTTTTGCTCGGAGGGTAAGGGGGTCTTGTTGGTGACCCAGAAGTAAACGATGGCTCCAATCAAGACCGCAAGCATCACAAAAGCGGTAACGGAGCGGGTGATAAGGCGCTTCTTTGTATTCTTGTCGGAAAGCGGTTCTTCACCTTCGTTGGGAGCAAGGAAGATCTTGGGACCCTTCCAGGAGATAGCCTTGGTGGGGCATACGCCTACGCATTCGCCGCAGCTAATGCACTCCTGATCGCCGGGGGTTCGGATGTCTACCTTGCATTTTGCATGGCACATTCCACAGTGGGTGCACTTGGAATTATCCACCTTGATGCCGAAAACGGAGATCCTGTTGAACAGTCCGTACAGCGCGCCCAAGGGACAGATGAACCGGCAGAACAGCCGGAAAACAAAGATACAGCCAACGATGATGCTGACCATCAGCAAAAATTTCCAGGTAAACAGGGGGCCTAAAATGGAAAGCAGGGGAGTGTTTGTGTTGTGGGACAGCAGCAGAAGTCCGCCTTCAATGGTACCTGCCGGGCATATGTATTTGCAGAAGGCAGGCAGAGGAACATTCCGAATGCTGTAAAGGATGGGAACGATAAAAACGAAGAATACTAAAATTGCATACTTGAGATAGGAAAGCAGCCGTGTTACCGGGCTTTTCTTCAGCTTGGGGGATTTGATCTTGTAGACCAGCTCCTGCACAAGGCCAAAGGGACAAAGCCAGCCGCAGATCATTCTGCCGAACATAATGCTGTAAAGCAGCAGGATACCGCCTACATAGTAGAGGGTCGAGTGGTTTTTGGCACTAAACGCACCTTGCAAAGAGCCTAAGGGACAGGCAGTAACAGCACCGGGGCAGGAATAACAGTTGATGCCGGGGGCACATAAGATCTTAGTTTTGCCTGTAAATATTTTGCCGGTGATGAAGCCCTTTAAATTGGCGTTGAACAGCACCGCAAAATATAGCTGCATGATCTTGCGCTTGGAGGGAAGCCATTTCTTTATCTTTTCAAGCATTCTTTTCACCCCAATCCTACGCATTCCGTGCAGATAGCGGCAGCCTTTGCCAGCACGTCGGCGGTGCCGCCTGCGAAAAAGCCGTAGATCAAAACGGCAAGACTGACTGCCAAAATGGCATATTTAGCGATCTGGGCAGGCTTTTCACTACGCTTCGGCGCGGCGGGCTGGCCTGCCGGTGCGGGACAGCCGGCGGCAATGGCCTGCTTTACAAGCGCAATTTCCTTTTGCATACTGCGTCGTCCCCAATAGGCGGTGAATACACCGTAGCCAAAGGGAATCGCAAGGCAGGGGATAAACAGATACATTGCTTTGATCATAGAGCCGTTCATATCTTCCTTGTGGAAGTTCTGCATATTCACGGCGTAGGTAAGAAATACCACACTGCAAACAAACAAAAGTCCCAAAGTGATATATCCGTGAAGCCTGCGGCTTTTCTGCTGCTTTTCAATGCTTATGCGCACAGAAGACTCATAACGTTTTAAGTCCAGCTTGCGGTGAAGCTTTTCTAAGATCACGCCGTACTGCTTTTCTGCTGCCGGCTTGGTTTTCTCTCTGGGAAGAAAAATATCCAGGATAAAACCGCCGATCACCAGCGCCAGCAAAGCATAGACCGGGATGGCGATGGTCTGAAATGCCGCGGCAACCGATTCCCGTGTAAAGGGATGGTCGCCGGAACGGTAAATGCCCACACAGGCTACGATCAGGCAGATGCCCGCAATCACTGCCACAGCGCCCAAAACGATGCCATAAAGGAAATGGATGCGTTTTTTTGTCATATACACGCCTCCTATATAAAATTTTCTCTGATTATTGTAGCATAGCTTCCCCAAAAAGTAAATCCAAAACTGCGCAAAAGGAAGATCCTAAAGATGTTCACACATTATTAAATAAAAAAAACCTTTTTTAAGCATAAAAAACCTTGCAATTCTATGGCGGATGCAGTAAAATAAACTGGACTATGTATAAGTCAAAATGGCGCATTATGACTGTGTGCCAAATGACGCATTTTAGACATCCTAAAAGAAAGGCGAAAAAATATGAAGAAAAGAACCCACTTACATATCCTGCAAGTAGTTGCGGTGCTGACGGTGATCACAGCACTGCTGACAGGGCTCATTATGACGCCTAAGGCCGATACTGCCCAGCAGAATATCGCGCCGACCTTTAACCGTTTGGACGGATTAAAGGTGGATTATGAAAAATATCTGGACAGCTCCGTGGTATACCGGCTGCCGGAGGGCATCCGGGATGATGAGGATATCTCCGTTATCATCACTTTGGATCAGGTCAACCTGATGGATGCTTACGAGGGCACCGATAAGGCTATGAGCTTTACCGACTATGCCCTGACAAGTGCCGATGCCGAGTCACTTCGGGCTTCCATCGATGCCGACCGTGCTGCTCTTCTTGAAAAGCTGGATGCCCAGGGCATCGGTTACAGCACCGGCGAGGTGTTCGACACTTTGCTGACAGGCTTCGAGCTGGTGATCCAGGCCGGCGATTTTGCCTCCGTTGGCGATTGCCTGAGCGAAGGCAGCCATATGGTTGCCGGCGAGGTCTATCAGGCGGCGGAAACGCAGCTTGTGGAGAATACCGTTAACGTTTATGAGACCGGCATTTTCAAGAGCGGTGAATCTGGTTATGACGGCACCGGCATGGTGGTGGCGGTTTTGGATACAGGTCTTGATTCCAAGCACACCGCTTTCAGCGTGGATAACTTTACCTCCACCAAGCTGGGTCTTACCTACGATCAGGTAGCAGCGGTTCTGGATCAGACCAAGGCTAAGGAGCTGGCAGGCTCCCTGACTGTGGACGATGTGTACATCAATGAAAAGGTTCCCTTCGGCTACGACTATGCTGACAATGACCCGGACGTATATTCCACCCACAATAACCACGGCACTCACGTCTCCGGCGTGATCGTGGGCAAGGACGACGTGATCACCGGCGTTGCCCCCAATGCCCAGCTTGTTTCCATGAAGGTATTCTCTGATGTGATGGATACTGCCCGTGCTTCCTGGATCCTTTCTGCTTTGGAGGATTGCGTGATCCTGGAGGTGGATGTGATCAATATGTCCCTGGGTACTGCCTGCGGCTTTGGTTCCGAGGGTGAGGAAGAACTGACCAGCGGTGTCTATCAGAAGATCCGCGATAAGGGCATCAGCCTGATCGTGGCTGCTTCCAACAGCTTCAGCTCTGCTTACGGTTCTGAGAAGAACGGTAACTTAGGTCTGACCACCAACCCCGATACCGGTACCGTCGGTTCTCCCGGTACCTATGAGGGCGCACTGTCTGTCGCCTCCATCAACGGCGAGGAAACACCCTACATCAAGTACGGCGAGACCATCATTTACTTTGATGAGTCCAACAACGGTGCTGCCGAGGAAAATGATTTCTTTGAAACCCTGCTGGGGGATGTGGAGTCCAAGGACTTTACTTATGTGGTCGTCCCCGGTGTTGGCCGTTCCGCTGACTATACCGGCCTGGATGTAGCTGGTAAGATCGCCCTGGTTCGCCGTGGCGACAACACCTTTGAAGAAAAGGCAATGATCGCCGAGGCACAGGGTGCAGCGGGTATCATTGTTTACAACAACATCTCCGGTGAGATCAAGATGAACGTGGGCGACGCCAAGCTGGCTGTCTGCTCCATCACCCAGGATGCCGGTGAAATGCTGGCTGCTGCCGGCGGCGGTACTCTGACCATCAGCAAGCAGCAGACCTCCGGCCCCTTCATTTCTGACTTCTCCTCCTGGGGTCCCACCCCGGACCTGGGCATCAAGCCTGAGATCACTGCCCACGGCGGCAACATTCTCTCCTCCGTCACCGGCGGCGGTTATGACCGTCTTTCCGGTACCTCCATGGCCTGTCCCAACCTGGCAGGCGTGGTCATCCTGCTGCGGCAGTATGTGGTGGAGAACTTCCCTGACATCGCAAACGACACCAGCAAGGTCAACGACATGGTCAACTGCCTGATGATGTCCACGGCGGATATCGCCCTGAGCACCAACGGTCAGCCCTACTTTGTCAGAAAGCAGGGTGCGGGCCTTGCCAATCTGATGAATGCCATTAAGACCCCGGCTTACATCACCACCTTCAATGAAGACGGCAGTGTGATGGATAAGGCAAAGATCGAGCTGGGTGACGACCCCGAAAAGAAGGGCGTTTACGAAATGACCTTTGCCGTCAATAACTTCGGTTCTTCCGCTGTGAGCTATGAGCTGGGCGCGTATGTGATGACCGAGGGTGTCAGCGACACCAAGACCAACGCCGGTCTGACCACCGTTACGGAGGAAGCCCACATTTTGGAAGGTGCTTCCATTGTGATCAATTCCGTAAACGGCAATGCCATTGAGGGCAAAACCATCTCTGTGGGTGCCGGCCAGACGGTCACCGTTAAGGTGACCATGACACTGACAGAGGAAAACAAGGCATACCTGAACCAGTCCTTTGCAAACGGCATGTATGTGGAAGGCTTCCTGACCCTGAATGCCACCAGCGGCACAGATATCGACCTTAGCGTGCCCTACCTTGCCTTCTTCGGCGACTGGACAAAGGCACCTCTGTTTGACCTGGACTACTTTGACACCTATGCGGACGAAAATGACGATTCCGTCGCTTTTGAAGATAAGGTGATGGCGGATGCCTATGCTACCCGTCCTGTGGGCGGCCTGTCTGAGGACTATGTCAGCTACTTAGGTACTTACTACTTCCTGCAGGATCCCAGTGATATGCTGGTGGTGGCAAACCGGGATTATATCGCCCTTTCCAACCAGGAGGGAACCATCCACTCCCTGCGCTTTGTATGGGCAGGCTTGCTGCGTAACGCCAAGAAGATCGAGATCGTCATTACCGACGATACCACCGGCGAGGTGGTATTTGAGACCGTGGACGACGATGTGCGCAAATCCTACGGCGACGGCGGTTCCATCTATCCCGCCAATGTGGAGATCGAGTTCGACACCATGGACTATAACTTCTCCAATAACTCCCAGTACACCGTCACCCTGACCGGCTATCTGGATTACGGCGACGGCGGTATTACCACCAACGAAAAGAATGTATTCCAGTTCCCCCTGACTGTGGACTTCCAGGCTCCCACCATTACCGGTGTGAACTATACCTTTGAGTATGATAAGAACCTGAAGAAGAACCGGCTGTATGCCAATGTGGATATCTATGATAACCACTACGCCATGTCGGCACAGCTTGGCTATGTGGGCACCGGTACGGATGAAGAGGGCAATGCCACCCCTGAGCTGTTCTCCTTTGAGCAGTATATGACCCCGGTGTTCTCCCAGCGCAACAGCACCACCACAGTAAAGCTGGAGCTGACGGATTATATTTACGAGATCAAGGAAGGTGCCCTGAATAAGAACACCTTCACCCTGACGACCTATGACTACGCCCTGAACTACGCCACCTATGAGATCGATCTGCCTGCGGATTTTGCCGACTTCTACTTCGACACACTGGCAGAGGAGGGCATCACCCTGAGCCCCAACGAGATCTATACCCTGGAGCCTCTGGTCAGCCCGGACAGCAGTTGGTCTGAGCTGCTCAGCTTCTCCTCCTCCAAGCCCAGTGTTGTCCGTGTGGTCAACAATAAGCTGGTGGCAGTGTCCAGCGGCAACGCTATCATTAAGGTCACCGACCCCAGCAACAGCATCAGCCGTACCTTTACGGTCAAGGTTCTCAGTGAGGACGAGGAGGGCTACCGCCGTTACGATAAGCCGGTGGCAGATATCTTCCGGCTGACCGGCTACATTACCCAAAAGGCCTATTATCAGGTGGCTAATGAGGATAAGGATATCGGTGATGACGGCGAGAAGCGGTTCTTTGAGGGCAACTTCAATCTGTCGCTGTATCCCTCTGAAACCGTGCTTTTGACCTACGATCTGGATCCCTATTTCCCCAAGGATACCACAGTGGTCTTTGAGACCAGTAACGAAAATATCGTTAAGATCGATGACTACGGCAATGTGACCGCAGTGGCTGAGGGCTTTGCCTCTGTTTCCATCAAGGTTATGATGGACGGAAAGAGCACCTTCTACTCCGAATCCGTTTCCGTGGAGGTCAAGGATCCCTATATCACCACCGGCGCCAGCCTGACCCACTACTTCGGTAATGGCGGACTGGTTGTGGTTCCCGATGATAAGTCCCTGACCGAGATCGGCAACTTTGCCTTTGCAAACTTCAATTATGTGCAAAAGACCGAGGAAGAGCTTGCCTTTGACGATGCGGAAACCAGCAAGCAGTGGTTCATCGGTGAATCCACCATTACCAAGGTCATTTTGCCGGAGGGCATCAAGAAGATCGGCGCGTACGCCTTTGCGAACCTGACAGGTTTGGAGGAGATCGTACTGCCGTCTACTCTGGAATCCATTGAGTACGGTGCCTTCTACGGCTGCAGTGCCCTGCAGAAGATCACCTTCTCCAGCGGCAACAACCTGAAGATCATCAGCCAGAGCGCTTTTGAGGGCTGTGACCTCCAGGATACCATTGACCTGAGTGCGATCTGCGTCATTTCCAACTATGCTTTTGCCGGCAACCAGAATTTGAAGGGCATCATCACCACCGACACCCTGCTGTCCATCGGTGAATACGCCTTTGCCGGCTGTAAGAGCCTGGAAACTGTGACCATCACCGCACCCAAGGTTAAGTACGCACCCTATGCCTTTACCGGCTGCGAAAAGCTGACCTCCATCTATGTCAATGCTTCCGTTCTGCCGGAGGGTATGTTCTATGAATGTAAGAATTTGGCAAGTGTTTCCGTTGGCCCCGATGTGAACGAGATCGGCGAGTTTGCCTTCCGGGATACGGCTGTGGCTTCCTTTGAGGTGAAGGCGGGCAACAAAACCTACAAGGTACAGACCGCTGACCATATCGTATCTGCCGATGGTACCAAGCTGATCGCGGTGGCAGCGACCCTGACCGGCGATTATGTGGGCGCAGCCGAGATCACTGCCGTTGGCAACGGCGCATTCTCCCACAATACCAAGATCACATCCGTGAGCCTGCCGGGTGTTACCGTGCTGGGCGATTATGCCTTCGGTTCTTCCGAGAAGCTCGCCAGCGTGAAGCTGGGCAATCTCCAAAAGATCGGTGAGTACGCGTTCTTCGAGACCGCGATCACCGCAGTTCCTGCCTTTACCGCTGAGACTCAGATCGGCAAATATGCCTTTGCCAAGACCGATATTGCCTCCGTGACCATTCCTGACGGTATGACCGTGGCAGAGGGCGTGTTCGCTTCCTGCGACAAGCTGGAAACCGTGGTCATCGGCAATGATGTCACCCTGGGCAATTACGCCTTCAATATGGATAAGGATCTGAGCTACAAGGTGCATAATTACGATGAAAACGGCACCAAGTACTTCTACTATGTATTTGGCTCCGCCCTGAACAGCCTGACCATCGGCAACAATGCTGTCATTGGTGAAAACGCCTTTGCCTACCACGCATCCCTTAAGAGTGTGACCCTGGGTGAGAATGCCCAGATCGGCAAGCAGGCATTTTATAGCTGTACCGGGTTGGAGCAGATCGACCTGAGCAAGGCCGCTTTCATCGGCGATTATGCCTTCTCCGGTGACGAGTACTACATCTGCACCGACGAGAATATGTCCTATGCCGCCGTCTCCACGGAAGGCGAGTATATGACCACCAACCACGCCACATCCCTCAAAAATGTTGACCTGAGCGCCGCCACATCCATTGGCGAATATGCCTTTGCCATGTGTAAGGAGCTTCAGAGCGTGAAGCTGGGCGAGGCCATCACCGAGATCCCCCAGTATGCCTTTGCAACCTGTGAAAAGCTGACCTCCATCAATCTGGAAAAGATCCAGACCTTTGGTGACTACGCCTTTATGGAAACCGGCGCTATGACAAGCGTTGACCTGTCTGCCGCCACCAAGCTGGGCAAGTATGCCTTTGTTAACGGCGCAGCCCTGACCTCTGTGAAGCTGAATCCTGAAGGCACCGATATGGACGAGGGCGCCTTTGCCTACTGCGCTGTGCTGACGGATGTGCAGAACCTGAACGCCGCAAAGAACATTGGCGACTACGGTTTTGCTTACACTGCCCTGGCGGAAGTCGACCTGACTGCCGCGGAGACCATCGGTAAGCACGCCTTTATGAAGGAACAGCAGGCGGAGCTGAAGGTCACCCTGGGCGATGCCTTAAAGAGCGTAGGCGACAACCCCTTTGCCCTTTGCACGGTAGAGCCCTTCTGCAAGACGGAAAATGTAGAGTTCAACGGTGCATTTACCGAGAATAAGATCTACACCTATGCCATCACTGATACCGTTCAGGTCATCAATGGCTCCCTGTACAGCCAGTGCAGCAACGGCTTGCAGCTTGTGACCTACGGCGGTCTGAGCCCTGAAAATGTGCAGATCGCGGAGGGCACTGTCCGTGTGAGCGCGCTGGCATTTGCCGGTTCTGATGTTCAGATGGTGGTGATGCCTGAAACCGCGTTCTCTGTGGGACACAAGGCATTCTACGATTGCCAGGATCTGAAGATCGTGGTATTCGGCACCTATGATTCCCCCATCCTGGAAGAGGAATTTGACCCCCGCTACTATGAAACTTTGGAGCACATCCCCGGCAGCGGCGATTTCGGCAGCTACACCGATTATGACGGCACCGAAGTTACCATTGAGCCCATGGAATTGCTGCCCTACTTTATGTGGAACGTCACCGACGGTATGTACTTCGATGTCTACTACGGCGCAAACTTCCAAGACTACGTGGGTTATGTGGAAGACAAGATGATCATGGTCAAGCCGGTCAACGGCCAGCACTATGATTCCTACATCCTCAGCCAGTATTTTGATACTGCCATTGACGGCGCACAGGCACCCACCAAGCAGACCTTGAAGACCATCGCGGCTATCAATGCGATCCCCGAGGGTGTCAGCTATGAGCAAAGAGATCTGGTCACCACCGCCCGCAGCCTGTACAGCCAGATCGGTACCCTGGAGCAGCAGGCCTTGGTCACCAACTATTCCAAGCTGGTCAATGCCGAGCAGCGTATCAAGGCACTGACACCGGTTCAGCAGGATACGCCTGCTCCCACGCCTGTGGCTGGCAACGAGCCCAAGAAACTCAGCCCCATTGTGATCGTTCTGATCTGTATTGCCGGTGTGATCGTTGCAGCGGCAGGTGCTATTGGCGGCATCACCCTGTTTAAGTCCAAGAAGGAAAACCGGCCCTTCAAGGAAGTCCTGCTGAGCCTGCTGCCCAAGAAGGCTGAGAAGAAAACGGAAACAGAAGAAAACGGCGAAACGGAAGAAGCAGAGGAAACTGAGGAAGTAGAGAAAACCGAGGATTCCGAGAACCTGTAATCACTAAGGATGGGTAAGGCTCTTCACAGAGCCTTGCCCACCGGAAGGAAGATGCACATAATGAATATGAGAAAAAAATCCATACTTTTGTGCCTGATGCTATTGGCTGCGGCGGTGCTGGTCACCGGCTGCGGAGGAAACGACGTTTATAAGGAAAATGACCGTTTGGGCTACAATGTCAGTGTGGCGTTTGATGCCAACGGCGGTTCCTTTGCCTCCGGCAACACACCGGTGATCGTGGATTCCTTCAACATTTCCGAAATACCCCAAAATGGGGAAGGCATGGTGGAGATCCCTCTGCTGTCGCCGGAGGGCCGAAAGAATGTAAAAGCACAAAAGAATGACTGCTTTTTGGTTGGCTGGTATGCCGAAAGAACCGACAATGGTGACGGTACCTATACCTATGCCCAGCCCTGGGATTTTGAAAATGACCGGCTTACGGTAGATCCCAATAAAGATCACACCGCAGGGGAGCCTTTGCTGACACTGTATGCAGCCTGGGCACCTATGTATAAAGTAGAATTTTACGACCTGGAGAGCAAAACGCTTCTGGGCGAATATGAATTTAATCCCGCCGGCGGCACAGAGCTGACTCTGCCGGCTTGGGACGATGCTACCGGCGCTATGAAGATGGAAAACTTCCCGCAAAAGGAAGGCTGCACCTTTACCGGTGCCTACTACGATGAGGCCGGTGCACAGCCGATGGAAGGGGAGAGCTTCACCCATCCCGGCACAGTCAATACAGAAAACGGTACGGTGGAAAACAGCACCATGAAGGTCTACACCTCCTGGAAGGAGGGCCAGTGGTTCCGAATCACCACCGCCCAGCAATTCAGCAAGAATTTCAGCTTAAACGGCTACTATGATATCCAGGCAGATCTGGATTTTACCGATGCCATCTGGCCTACCGCCGCAATGCACGGCAATTTCGCCGGCGTGATCCAGGGTAATGGCCACACCTTCTCCAATATTACCCTGAAACAGACCAACACCAACAAGGTCAATACAGGCTTGTTTGGCAGCTTGACAGAAGTGTCGTCTGTTTCCGGTCTTACCTTTGACAATGTGGAACTGGTGATCGAAAAGGGCTCCCGCTTAAATGGCGTTTCCTACGGCCTGCTGGCAGGCAACCTGGTCACAGCGGATTCCCTGCAGAACGTGAGCATCCAAAACAGCCGCATTGCCATTGACTCCGGCTGTTATCTGGCAGAAGACAGCTATGTGATCGGTCTTGTTTGCGGCATGGGCAGCAGCGGGATCGATGCTTCCGGCATTACCTGTGTTGCCACAGGCGAAAACCCTGAAACAGTCAATATTACCGTATCAGACGGCACTGTACAGGTGCGGTTCGGTGCGGAGGAAAATACATAAAGGAGTATCACTATGAAAAAAGTACTATCTTTGATCCTGTGCATTGTGATGTGCGTGGGCATTTTCGCGGGCTGCGGCAACAAAAACGGTGCCACAGGCAAGGCAGATGCCTTCGTTATCATGACAGAGCAGCTTGACGGCCTCTTTAACCCCTTCTTCTACACCGCTGCCAACGACGGCACCATCGTATCCATGACCCAGATCGGTATGCTGGGCTCCAAGTATGTAAACAGCAAGAACGAAGTGGCTTACGGCGATAATGAGCCTGTTGTCACCAAGGATTACAGCATTACGGAAAATGCTGACGGCACCGTCACCTACACCTTCGTTTTGAAGAACGGCATCAAGTTCTCTGACGGCCACCCCCTGACCATGGAGGACGTGCTGTTTAACTACTACGTCTATCTGGATCCCGTGTACACCGGCTCCAACACCCTGTACTCCACCAAGATCGTTGGCCTGAACGAGTACCGTACCCAGACTGTGGGTGCAGGCTCTGAAAGCGGCGACAGCCTCATTAACTCTCAGGCAACCAGCAGAGCAGACCAGCGTATCAACGAGCTGGTGAACCTGTTTAACAGCGAGCTGAAAAAGTCCAAGACCGGCGACGTTCCCTATGAAACCATGGTGGCTGCTATCAAGGCTTACAATGTCAGCTCCGGCTACAAGAGCGCTATCTCCAACGATCCCAGTCAGGTCTCCAATGTCCAGCTTTTGGAGGACTATGAGCAGACCCTGCAGCGCTTCAAGGAGGAGCTGGGCACCGACTATATGAGCGCCCAGGAATCCTTCAACGATGCTCCCTATGATACCCATGCGGAATTCCAGGATGAAGTCTTCCGTTTTATGTATATGGAGGGCTATGTTCAGACCAAGTATGTCAAGGGTGCTGACGGCAAGGACGACCGCACTCAGATCGAATCCCTGACCCCCAATTACAGCAAGGATGTGGTTGTGAACAAGGAAACCGCGATCGAGTATGTGTATAAGGACAAGATCGCCCGTGAGCTGAATATGATCCTGTACCTGTGGGCTACCGGCAACGAGCTGAAGACCGAGTACACCGCTAAGGCAAAGGAAGTTATCCTTCACGAGCAGATCGGCTCTGACGGTGAGCTGGCAGTGCCCAGCATTTCCGGAATCGTCTCCCTGGGCCACACCGACAAGGCTGGCTCTGCCATCGAGGTCAACGGCACCTCCTACACCATTGCCTCCGGCCACAATGCCGACGGCACTGTTACCAATGAAAGCGAAAACGACGTTCTGCAGATCACCATTGAGGGTATTGACCCCAAGGCTATCTGGAACTTTGCCATTTCTGTTGCGCCCCAGCACTACTACGGCGAGGGCAGCAAGGTAGGCGTGGACATTGCAAACAATAAGTTCGGCGTGGAATTCTCCAGCTTTGACTTTATGTCCAATATCATCCAGTCCCAGAGAAATGTCCGCCTGCCCATGGGTGCCGGTGCCTATAAGGTCACCGATGCCAACAACAGCGACAGCCCCGCCATCACCGATTTCTACCGTGACAACGTGGTCTACTTCAAGTCCAACACCAATTTTGAGTCTTTGGGCAGCGGCATCAGCAATGCCAATATCGAGAAGATCCGTTACCAGGTAGTTTCCTCCAACAACGCCATTTCCGCCCTGGAAAACGGCACAGTTCACTACATTTCCCCCGCACTGACCACCGACAACTATCAGAAGCTGTCTGATATGCAGTCCAAGGGCTACAAGATGCTGACCTCCGACCAGTTGGGCTACGGCTATATCGGTGTTAACGCATCTAAAATCACCGATATCAACCTGCGTAAGGCCATTATGTACGCCATGAATACCGCACTGACTCTGTCCTACTACCGTGCGGGTACTGCTGAGCGTATCTTCTGGAATATGTCCACCGTAAGCTGGGCTTACCCCAGAGATGCCGCCGGCAACCTCATCAACGACAACGGCAAGGGCTATCCCCAGATCGGCAATAGCTGGGATGAGGACAGCGCAAGAAAGAACATTGAAGCCTGTATGCAGGAGGCCGGTTACAGCGGCGGCGAGAGCGACCTGAAGGTCACCTTCACCATCGCCGGCGCTACCAGCGACCACCCCACCTATGCCGTGTTCCGTGACGCAGCCGCTCTGCTGAACTCCATGGGCTGGGATGTCAAGGTGGTTTGCGACAGCCAGGCACTGATTAAGATCAGCACCGGTTCTCTGGAGGTTTGGGCAGCCGCCTGGTCCTCCGCGCTGGATCCCGATATGTATCAGGTCTATCACAAGGATTCCTCCGCAACCAGCACCAAGGCCTGGGGTTATGACTACTTAAAGACCAGCGGCACTGCTGAGGAATTGCAGATTTTAGATGAACTGAGTGAATTGATCGATAAGGCTCGTGAGACCAACAATGAGGCAGAGCGTACCGCGCTTTACAAGGAAGCTATGGGCTACGTGCTGGATCTGGCAGTGGAGCTGCCTGTCTACCAGCGTGATGTTCTGTACGCCTTCAATACCAACGTGATTGATGAAACCAGCGTACCCAGCGATATCAACCCCTACTCCTCCCCCCTGGACCGCATTTGGGAGCTGAAATTCGCCGGCTGATAAAGGAGCCGAATTATGTTCAAATACATTTTAAAGAGAATTGGATACTCCATTTTGGTTCTGATCGGAGTCTCTCTTATCATCTATTTCCTGACCCGGCTGATGCCCATTGACTTTGTGGAAAAGAAAATTTCCAACATTACCACCAACGGTACAGAGGTCGCGGCGGAAATGGTGGAGGCAATGTATGAGTCTTACGGCTTGAGTGCGGATGCTTCCTTTGGAGAGATCATGAAGGGCTACCTGAACTGGCTGTGGGATCTTGCCCATTTTGATCTGGGCAAGAGCTTCATCAATGGCGACGATGTGGCGCAGAAGATCTTCAACCATATGGGTACATCCTTTGCCATAGCCCTGATCGCTACGGTGTTTGAGTTTATGATCGCCATTCCCCTGGGAATCACGGCGGCGACCCACCAGTACAGCATCCGGGACTATGTGGTCACCATTTTGGTGATGATCGGCATATCCCTGCCGTCGTTCTTCTTTGGCAACGTGCTTCGTAACCTTTTTGCCAATCAGCTTGGCTGGTTCCCGCCCTCCGGTATGCGGGATGCCACCAAGGATCTGGATTTCTTTGGGCAGCTACTCGACTATGCAAAGCACCTGTTTATCCCGGTGCTGACAGTTGTCATTCTGAGTATTGGTGCCAGAATGCGTATGACCAGAACCAATATGCTGGAGGTTATGAACTCCGACTATATCCGTACCGCCCGTGCCAAGGGCTTAAAGGAGAAGGTGGTCATCAATAAGCACGCCTTCCGCAATACCATGATCCCTCTGGTCACCTCTATGGCGGGCTTGCTGCCCAGCCTGTTCTCCGGCGCTATCATTACCGAGCAGGTCTTTGACCTGCCCGGTATCGGTAACGTTGCGCTGAAGGCAATGCAGGAGGGCGACATTCCCTTCATTATGGGCTACAATATGTTCCTGGCGCTGCTGAGCGTTCTGGGTATCCTGATGGCAGACCTGATGTACGGCATCGTGGATCCCCGGGTAAAATTGGAGTAAGGAGGCGTTTTTATGGAAGAGAAAAATGAAAATTTGGCTCAGCCTGCGGTCAAAGACCAGGAAACGCCTCTGGACAAAAATGTCCGTATGATGTCTCCCACCCAAATGCTGGTGCGGCGGTTTTTCCGCTCCAAGCTGAGTATTTTGGGCCTTGTGATGATCGTCAGCCTGTTTTTGTTCTGCTTTGCCGGCCCTTTGGTATATAACAAATGGGGCGAGACCGATCTGGATAAGAGCGGTAAGGTCAAGTATGATGCGGCAAGCGACAGCTATACCGTTGACGGCGTTACCTATAACATCCGCTGGACACTGGAAACGGTGGAAGAGGACAACAAGCTGGCGGCTCCCTCTGCCGAGCACCCTCTGGGTACCGACGATCAGGGTTATGATGTGCTGGCACGTCTGATGTACGGCGGCAGAACATCCCTGCTTGTCAGCTTTATGACGGTTTTCCTGCTGACCATCTTCGGCGTGATCATCGGCGGCATTGCCGGCTACTTCGGCGGCTGGGCGGATAACCTGATTATGCGTATCTGCGATGTGCTGATCTGCCTGCCCGGTATCCCCATTTTGCTGATCCTCAGTACGGCTATGGACGGCTGGGTGGATCAGGGTATGATGGAGGAGAGCTGGCGTATTTACATTTTGATGATGTTCCTGACCTTTATCTCCTGGCCCGGCACAGCCCGGCTGGTCAGAGGTCAGATCCTGAGCCTGCGGGAGCAGGAATTTATGGTGGCAGCCGAGGCTATGGGCTACTCCACCTCCCGCAAGATCTTTAAGCACCTGATCCCTAATGTTATGCCCCAGCTTATCGTGCAGATGAGCCTGAGCCTGGGCAGTATGATCCTGTATGAATCCACGCTGTCCTATCTGGGTATGGGCATTAAGCCCCCCTATACCGCTTGGGGCTCTATGATCCAGGTCATTACCACCAATACCAACGTTTTGGAAAACCACCTGTATGTGTGGGTGCCTGCCGGTGTTTGTATCGTCATTGCCGTTCTGGGCTTCAACTTCGTGGGCGACGGTCTGCGTGACGCTCTCGACCCGAAGGGAAGGAGATAAGCTATGAGTGAAACAAAGAAAAAGGGCTATTTAACGAACAAAGAGATCCGGGCGATCGCCAAGGCGAATGCCAAGCAGATCAAAAAGCTGGAGGCCTATAAAAACCGTAAGGCAGAGGAATCGGAGTTCCTCACCGAAATGAAGGACGACGGCAACATTCTGGAGATCGACGGCCTGCACACCTACTTCTTTACAGAGCAGGGTGTTGTCAAGGCAGTCAACGGCGTTTCCTATGATGTGCCCAAGAATAAGGTGGTGGGCGTGGTCGGTGAATCCGGCTGCGGAAAATCCGTCACCAGTATGTCTGTAATGCGCCTGATACAAGGCCCCTCCGGTCAGATCGTGGAAGGCTCTATCCGCTTCAAGGCTTACGACTATAAGCGGGATGAAAAGGGTAATCCTATCCCCAAGGGCGAGGGCAAATATGAGATGGAGGAGAAGATCTACGACATCGCCAAAATGCCCATCAACGAGATCCACCGGATCCGTGGTAAGCAGGTGGCTATGATCTTCCAGGAGCCTATGACCTCCTTAAACCCAGTGTTTACCATCGGTGAGCAGTTGGACGAGGTCACCTTCCTTCACGTACCCGGTGCCACCAAGGAAATGGCAAAGGCAAAATCTGAGGAAATGCTGCGTTTGGTGGGCATTATCCCGGAAAATGTCTACCCCCGGTTCCCCCACGAGCTGTCCGGCGGTATGCGTCAGAGAGTGATGATCGCTATGGCACTGGCTGCAGAGCCCAGATTGATCATTGCCGACGAGCCCACCACTGCTCTGGACGTTACCATTCAGGCACAGATCCTGGATCTTCTGCAGGATATCAAGAAGAAGATCGACGGCTCTATCCTGCTGATTACCCACGATTTGGGCGTGATCGCCGAAATGGCGGACTATGTTGTGGTTATGTATGCCGGTAAGGTCATTGAAAAGGGTACGGTTTTTGAGATCTTCCAGGATCCCAAGCATCCTTATACCATTGGCCTGCAAAAGTCCAAGCCCACTATGACCTTGGACGACAGCACCGAGCTGTACAATATCCCCGGCAATGTCCCCAATCCGGTGAATATGCCCCAGCACTGCTATTTTAAAGAAAGATGCGCAAAGTGTACCGCCAAGTGTTCCGGCGAGTACCCGGGAATGGTGCAGATCAGCCCCACCCACTTTGTAGCATGTCATTTGTATGACGGGGAGGATAAAAATGGCTGATGAAACTGTTTTGAATACCACCTGTCAGTACGACGATGCTGCCGAGCAGCAGAAGTTCCTGGAAAAGCGGGAGCAGCAGAAGAAAGAGGATTTTGCCAAGCCCTTTGACCCGGAGTGTGTGCTGGAGGTTCGCCACCTACGCAAGACCTTCCCTATGAAGAAGACCATGATGGGTAAGGTCACCCGGGAGCTGGTGGCTGTGGATGATATTTCCTTTAAGCTGAAAGCCGGCGAGACACTGGGTATCGTTGGTGAATCCGGCTGCGGCAAGACCACAGCGGGCCGTGCCATTTTGAAGCTGCACCAGCCCACCGGCGGTCAGATCATTTTTGACGGCAAGGATATCACCAACTATACCCCCCGGCAGATGCGTGAGATCCGCAAGGAAATGCAGATCAGTTTCCAGG
>JAFTTQ010000105.1 GCA_017466665.1 Oscillospiraceae bacterium | reverse complement strand
CTCGTGCAGATAGCGCAGGCACACGTCAAAGGTAGCGCCGCCCCAGCACTCGGCAGCGTAGTAGCCGGCCTTGTCGATGGTGGAGAGCATGGGCTCAAACTTCTCGAAGGGCAGACGGGTGGCGATCAGGGACTGGTTGGCATCCCGGAGCACAGTTTCTACAAATTGGACTTTTCTTGCCATTTTATTTTTCCTCCTTATTCGGCAAACACTTTGTTAATCAGCATAGTGGTCAGGACGATAATACCGATCACCACAAAAATAACCAGCATTCCGATGCCCATATACTTAAGGTATTCTACAAAATTGGCAGGCTCAAAGAAAAGCTGCGGAGCGGCCTGATCTGCCGCAACCTGTGCTTCTGCCAAAACATTGGTAAATTCCATATTCATATCCTCCGTTTCTTAAGAGAAGAGGTTCAGAATGATGCCGCCTGCGATCACGGATGCAATCTGACCGGAAACATTGACACCGATGGAGTGCATCAGCAGGTGGTTCTGAGGATCCTCTGCAAGACCCATCTTGTGAACGATTCTGCCGGACATGGGGAATGCGGAAATACCGGCGGCACCGATCATAGGATTGATTTTCTTCTTGGAGAACAGATTCAGGAATTTGGCAAACAGGACACCGCCAGCGGTATCCACGATAAATGCCACAAGACCCAAAAGGAGGATCAGCAGAGTGTCCCACTTCATAAACTGGGCGGCAGTCATATTAAATGCCACGGAAATGCCCAGGAAAATGGTGATGAGGTTTGCCAACACCTTCTGTGCGGTTTCCGACAGGGAATCCAGCACACCGCACTCCCGGATCAGGTTGCCGAACATCAAAAAGCCAATGAGGGCAGTGGCCTGGGGAATGATAGCGGATGCTACAATGGTGATAATGATGGGGAACAGGATCCGGGTCAGCTTGCTCACGGATTTTTGCTCGTAGGGCATCCGGATCATACGCTCTTTTTTGGTGGTCAGCGCCTTAATGACCGGGGGCTGGATGATGGGCACCAGTGCCATATAGGAATAGGCGGCAACGGTGATGGCACCCACATACTGAGAACCCAGAGTGTTGGCAACGGCAATGGAGGTGGGGCCGTCAGCCGCGCCGATGATGGCAATAGACGCGGCATCAATTTCCGGGAAGAAAACGCTTGCCATACACAGGGTAAAGAAGATACCAAACTGGGCGGCAGCGCCGAAGAGCATCAGCTTGGGATTGCTCAGCAGCGGGCCAAAATCGATCATAGCGCCAATGCCGATAAACAACAGCAGGGGGAACAATTCATTGCCGATACCGGCGTTGTACAGCTCCTGAATGGGGCCTGTTAAGGCATCGGACAGAGGAATGTTTACCAGGATCGTGCCGAAGCCCATAGGCAGCAGCAGAGAGGGCTCCATTTCCTTGTGGATAGCCAGATAGATCAGCAGGCAGCCAATCAGGATCATCACTACGTTCTGCCAATCAAAACGCAGTAGATTTTCATATAAAATATCCATAGTGATCCTCCGTTAATAGGATCAACCGATCACGACCAGAGCGTCGCCGGTGTTGACGGAGGAGCCCTTAGCGACAACAACTTGTGTGACAGTACCGGCCTTGGGAGCCATAATTTCGTTTTCCATCTTCATAGCTTCCAGCACGCACAGCACATCGCCTTCCTTGACAGCCTGACCCTGGGTGACATTGACCTTCAAAATGGTGCCGGGCATGGGGGCGTTTACAGCTTCACCGGCGCCGGTAACAACCGGGGCGGCAGCAGGAGCGGGAGCAGCGGCAGGGGCGGCTGCGGGGGCAGCTACGGGAGCGGCAGCAGGTGCAACAGCCTCATATTCGTCAAGCAGGATCGCCTGACCGTTCTTAACTTCGACCTCGTAGGTACGGCCGTTTAACGTTACTTTGTATTTCATCTTATTCTACCTCCTTGATGCTAAGAAAACGCAGTTCGTTCAGGGGCTTGCCCATTTTATCGGCAACAATCGCCATGATCATAGCGGCAGTTTTGGGCTCTACATTGTAAAGTTTGAGCTGACCGGCAGAGCCGGGAGCCTTAGGAATCACAGTGGCAGGCTTTTCGACAGGGGTGGGAACAGCGACTACGGCTGCAGCCTTTTTCTTTTTGCTTTTATCAAGAAAAACCCAAACAGCAAAAGCCACAAGCACACCCAACACGATAGCCAGCGCAATGGGATCGCCGTCAGCAGGAATGTCCTGCTTTACATGGGATAAAAATTGCAGCATCATACTTTCTCCTTTTCATTATTGTAAGACCCTCTCCGTCAGCCCATTCGGGCTGACACCTCTCCCAAAGGGAGAGGTTACGCTTCCACGATGGTATAAGTAGCCATATTTTCTTCCTTTTCTTTGCGCTCCTCAAAGAACTTTTCAGCCAGGTTGGGGAAGGCAATGTAGGAAAGAACATCCTCATCACAGCGGGCAATGCCCTGGAGTTTTTCACGGGTGGGCTCTACGATGGGAGCCAAAGTGTCTGCATAGCGGCCATCCAGGGGTTTTTCGTCACCCAAGATCTGTGCCTGAATCTCGGCATTGATGGGTGCGGGGGTGGTGCCGTACTCACCACGTCAATAAGCCTTGATCTCCTTGGAAACGGTCTTAT
>JAFTTQ010000104.1 GCA_017466665.1 Oscillospiraceae bacterium | reverse complement strand
GCTCAGCCAGCAAAATAGCTATTAAGGCAATATAAATTGGATTTTATCGTACTAAGGGTAAATACCTTCCCCCGGGGGGAAGGTGGATTTTGCCATTGTCCCAGAAAGACAATGGCAAAAGACGGATGAGGAACGGCGAAAGCTGAAAATCAGGAAAAAGTTCGTTTCTGCGCATAAATCGTAACTTTTCTGCCCGCAGTCCTCATCAGTCACCGCCAAAGCGGTGACAGCTTCCCCCCGGGGGAAGCTATACGCCTTCGGCGTATCAGTAGTGCGCTAAACAATAATTTATTAAAAACGCTCTGTGTAAAAAAATCCGCTGTGTGGTCAATCACACAGCGGGATTTTTTATTCTTGATTGCGGCGTTTCATCAGTTCCCGCATACGGATCGCGTGGTCAAGCTGGCGCTTGCGGATCCGCAGGCTCTTGGGGGTGCATTCCAGCAGCTCGTCGTCTGCCAAAAATTCCAGGCACTGCTCCAAGGAGAAGATCTTGGGGCTTGTCAGCCGCAAGGCTTCGTCAGAGCCGGAGGCACGCATATTGGTAAGCTGCTTTTTCTTGCAGACGTTAACGGTCATATCCTCGTTCCGGCTGCAAATACCCACCACCATACCGGCATAGACCGGGGTGCCGGCACCGATGAACAGGGCGCCACGCTCCTGGGCATTGAACAGACCGTAGGAACAGGCTTCGCCGGTTTCAAAGGCAATCAACGAGCCGGTGAGCCGGCGTTCGATCTGACCCTTCATAGGCGCATAGCTGTCCAGCACCGAGGACATAATGCCCTCGCCCCGGGTATCGGTCAAAAATTCGTTCCGATAACCGAAAAGGCCACGGGAGGGAACCAAAAACTCCAAACGGTAACGGCTGCCCATGGGGGTCATGGACAGAAGATCTGCCTTGCGGCGGCCCATCTTGTCGATGACCGCACCCATACAGTCCTCGGGCACATCAGCCACCATCCGTTCGATGGGCTCGCACAGCTTGCCGTCGATCTCCTTGGTCAGGACACGGGGGGTGGAAACGGAAAATTCATAGCCCTCACGGCGCATAGTCTCCATCAAAATGGAAAGGTGCATTTCACCTCTGCCTGCCACATTGAAGGAATCGGTGCCCTGCTCGGTAACGTGGAGAGAAACGTCCTTTAAAAGCTCCTTTTCCAGCCGATCCCGGAGGTTCCGGGAGGTGACAAACTTGCCCTCCTTACCGGCAAAGGGAGAATCATTGACCGCAAAGGTCATTTCGATAGTGGGGTCACTGATCTTCACAAAGGGCAGCGGCTCCGGGGCTTCCGGGGCGCAGAGGGTTCTGCCGATGGTGATATCCGCCATGCCGGAAAGGGCTACGATCTCGCCAGCAGAGGCCTCAGTGATGGGCTTTTTGCCTAATCCGTCATATTCGTACAGCGCAACCACTTTACCCTTTTGGCGGATCTCCGGGTCGTGGTAGTCGCAGATGGTCACTTCCTGATTGACCTTGATGGTGCCCCGCTCCACACGGCCCACAGCAATTCTGCCCACATATTCATTGTAGTCAATGCTGGAAACCAAAAGCTGCAAAGGTGCTTCCGCATCACCCTCAGGAGAGGGGATATACTGAATGATGGTTTCAAACAGGGGCTTCAGGTCAGTACCCACCTCGTCGGGGCCGTAGGCGGCAGTGCCCTGACGGCCGGAGCAGAAGACGGTGGGGGAATTGAACTGCTCGTCGGTGGCGTTTAAGTCCAGCAAAAGCTCCAAAACCTCGTCCATAACCTCGTGGATCCGGGCATCGGGCTTGTCGATCTTGTTCACCGCTACGATCACCTTGTGACCCAATTCCAGTGCCTTTTGCAGCACAAAACGGGTCTGAGGCATGGGGCCTTCAGCGGCGTCTACCAAAAGGATAACGCCGTTAACCATCTTGAGAATACGCTCCACCTCACCGCCAAAGTCGGCGTGGCCGGGGGTATCCACAATATTGATCTTATAATCACCGTAGTTGACGGAGGTGTTTTTGGCAAGAATGGTGATGCCACGCTCACGCTCCAAGTCGCCGGAGTCCATGACCCGGTCTACGGTTGCCTGATTTTCACGGTAAATGCCGCCCTGCTTCAGCATTTCGTCAACCAGGGTGGTCTTGCCGTGGTCAACGTGGGCGATAATGGCAATATTACGAATCTTTTCCTGTGCTGCCATATAAAAGCTTCCTTCTTTCTTCATTATGCATTCCAACTGAGTATTTTAGCACAAAGAAGGTGGAAATGCAACATATTTATACCGAATTAAGGATGCTGAAAGGGCGTTCTGCAAAATGATGCAGAACGCCCTAAAGCGATATGGATGTCGTACATTGTAACATCTCAAAGTTCAGCTTATTATATGAGATTGTCACGCCCCTTACGGGACTCGCAATGACACAAAGTTTTAGCTGTTACAAAGTACTACAAATTCTTTTGAAAACAGTTCAACAGATCAGTTGCCCATAAGGATCTGTGCCAGCTCGGAATCGGCGTCCAAAATGACGGTCTTTTCTGTGCCGGTGAGGCTCTTTTTCAGGGCATCCAGTGCCAGGGTAAACTCATAGAAGTCCTTCTTATCAGCGGAGTCGTAAGCCTCGGCAAGCAGGCGCATATACTCCGCTTCACCCTCAGCCTCCAACGCGGCAGCCTGAGCCTCGGCGTTAGAAACGGTGATATTTACAGTCTTATCCACCTCATTGCGGATCACGGATGCCTCGTAATTGCCGTCGGCGGTGAATTTTTCCGCCATCTGATTCCGCTCGGAGATCATACGGTGGTATACCGCGTTCAGGTTGCTCTCCGGCAGGTCAAACCGCTTGATCTTCACATCCTCTACGTGGATGCCGTATGCTTTAGCGGCCTCGTCCACGGTCACAGAAATGCCTTCGTAGATATCATTACGCTCAGCGCCGTCGTTCATATTGATGATATCCGCCTGCGCCAGCTTACTCATAGCATTCTTCATCGCCATATAGGTGATGGAATTGAGCCGTGCTTCTGCCTCTGCGGTGGTGCCCACGGCACGGTAGAACTGCTGGGGATCGGAAATACTCCACAGAATATAGCAGTCCACAGTCATATTCTGCTTATCAGAGGTGATGGTTTCCGAAGGGGGAATATCATAAAGCATGGTTGCCTTGGGGAAATACTGCACCTGATCCACAAAGGGGATCTTGAAGTACAGTCCGGCACTGTCCTTCGTGCCGACGATCTCAGAAAATCGGAAGGTACAGGCGTACTGGTTTTCCTGCACGGTATACACAGAATTGCCTACTACAATCACAAGCAGCAATAAAATTACTGCAATTACAATGGCTTTTTTCATCAGTTGGAACCTCCTGTCAGGGATTCAAGGGGAAGCAGCATATCCACATTTTCTCCATCGCCGGTATTGATAAACAGCTTCACACCGGGAAGTATTTCGGAAATGGCTTCATAATACATACGGCTGCGGGTAATTTCCGGGTCATTGGCGTACTCCTGGTACATAGCGGTGAACATCGCCACCTGCTCCAGCGCCTCATTGATACGCTTCTGCTTTAAAAATTCGGCATTCTGTAAAAGCTTGTCGGCAGTTGCCTCTGCCTGGGGGATCTGGGCGTTTTTGTAGGCAACTGCATCGTTGACCACAGCCTCTGCCTGCTGTTTGGCAGTTTCCACAGCCTTGAAGGCCTCAATGACCTCCTGGGTGGGGGGATCGGAGTCCTGAATACGCACGTCCATCAGGGTCAGACCAATGTCATATTCCTCCAAAATCTCGGTGACCAGCTCCCGTACCTGCATCTGGATGCTCTCCTTACCGGTGGTCAGTACATTGTCTACCGTGGCAGAGCCTACCACGTTACGCACCTGACTTTGGATCAGGTTTTTCAGGATCAGCTCAGGAGAGGTGGAGGCATACAGGTATTGCACCGGGTCGGTGATCTTGTATTCCACGAAGAAATCCACATTGACAATGTTATAATCGCCGGTGATCATGGTGCTTTCGCTGTCGTTTACGGTGACAGTGCCGTCTTGGTTGGTGGTGTAGCCCAGCTCGATCTTTTGATAGATGTTCACATCCACCTTATGTGCCTTTTGAATGCCAAAGGGCAGCTTAAAGTGAAGACCGGGATCGGTAATGGTGGTCACCTTTCCAAAGGTGGTGACCACTGCCTGCTGCTTATCGTCTACGGTGTAGAAACAGGTGAGAATACCAATCACCACGAATAGAATTGCCAGTACAATAGCTCCTTTTTTGATCAGATCCTGAATTCCCACAGATTTTCCGCTTTTGCCGGAGTAGCTGTAGGTTCCGTCTTTGTTCATAATACATTCTCCTTTTCAATTATTTTCAGCATAGTCTCTGTTTCCTGACACATACGGGCTGCCAGCCAGGCGGTCAGCATCACCCGCAGTGCGGTTTTTACCCGCTCCCGGGCACCGGGAACAGGCTCTTGGTAGTCGGAAAGCTCTCCATCCAAAAGGGCATCCCGATCCTCTGTCCGGTAAAGCTCCCGTGCACGGGCTGCCAACCGGACAAACATAAAGTACAGCACCTGGTCATCAATCAGGTCATCACTGCTGTCGGTAAGCTGTCCGTTAACATAGCTGAGCAAATTACAGATCTTATCTAAGGATAGCACGCCTTTCAGTGCGTTGATGGTCAAAATGCGGCAAAGCTGCTCCAAATCGTAGCGTTTCTTTACCGGCGGAGAGAGAAAACCCCGCTTGACCCAGTTTTGGATGGCATACGGCTCCAGACCGGATACCGCGGCCACTTGGCTCAGAACCATACCGCCGCCCAAAAACATAGCGTTAAACTGCTGCTCAATGTGTACCGCATCCGCCCGGGACGCCTGCAGGACCGTTCCGGGAATCGTCCAATTCATCGAATCACCTCGTTTTATGATAATGTAACCGCCGAAAAGACCGCTTGCGGTATTCGGGCGGCTGTTTGTGTTCTTTGCTCTGTGGTGATATGATTGTAACATATGGTCATATGACTGTCAATAGGGATTTTATGACTATTTTGTAAATTTGAAGTCAGAGCAACACGCAAAAAAATTAGAGATGGGCTTTTATAACATCACAAACGAGTGATAAAAATTATGTGTCGCAAAACAGGTTAAAAATATCAGAATACTACTTTACGAATGAAGAAAAATGGTGTATAATAGTATGAGCTATACAATGGAAGGGATATGGGGTTTATGTACTGCTTGAAATGTGGCAATGAAACAGAAAATGACCAGGTGTTTTGCGGGCATTGTTTGGAAATTATGGAATCATATCCTGTCAAACCCGGTACACCCGCCCGTATCCCCTATCGCAATCTAAACGCATCAGCAAAAAAGCAGAGTCGTCGTAAAACCCCCAGTTTGGAAGAACAGGTAGTTCGACTGAAGGTGGTTACACGCACGCTTCTGGCAATACTTGGTGCTGTGCTGATTCTGCTTGGTATTTTTGTGTGGCTGTATTTAGATATGATCGATAATGTACCGGAAATTCCGGAATCCTCTAAGGGAACCAATTATCAGGTCGTCGATCAGGATAACTGAGTCTGGTATGGATATGACAAAATGTTTCACGTGAAACATTTTGTTCTACATAAGCTGAATTGTTTCACGTGAAACAATTCAAAAACCGTCATAATATTGGATATGAAACAAATCCATAAATAACAGGCTCGAAAATCCAGTGTTTCACGTGAAACATATAGAATTTAAAAAAAGGAGGAATAACCTGTGGGAAAAACCATAGCGGTGGTCAATCAAAAGGGCGGCGTGGGCAAAACCACAACGGCCGTGAACCTGACTGCTGCGCTGCATTCATTAGGAAAAAAGGTTTTGCTTTGTGACTTTGATCCTCAGGCAAACGCCACCTCCGGATTGGGACTGAATAAACGCAAATTAAAGCATTCTGTTTATGATGTTGTGGTAAACGGCGTTGACATCAAGGAGGCAATCGCTTCTACGGATTTTGGAGATGTTCTTCCCGCAACGGCTGATCTGGCCGGCGCCGCGGTGGAGCTGATTACAATGCCGGAGCCCCATAAACAGCTTAAAAATGCCCTGGATCAGGTAAAAAATGATTATGACCTGATCTTTATAGACAGCCCCCCATCTCTGGAAATGCTCACATTGAACGGTTTGGCGGCTGCCGATGGCATTTTAGTGCCGGTTCAGTGTGAATATTACGCATTGGAGGGGCTGACAGATCTGATGAACACCTTAAGAATGGTGAAAAAGCGGATCAATCCCAATTTGGAGATCTTTGGCGTGGCACTGACCATGTTTGATGGAAGAACGAACTTCTCCACTCAGGTTGCCCAGGAGGTTCGGCGGCATTTCCCTGGAAAGGTGTATGCAAATGCTGTTCCGAGAAATGTCCGTCTGGCAGAAGCGCCCAGTCACGGCTTGCCGGTAATGGCCTATGATAAGCACAGTAAGGGTGCTCACGCCTACAAGGCAATGGCAGAGGAAATCATTAAAGGATTAGGAGGTTGAGATAATTGGCAAATCCGAAAGGCTTAGGTAAGGGTTTGGGGGCGTTGATGGGTGATTTTACGGAAGAAACCCTGGAAAATAGCCCGTATAAAACCTTACCGATCTATAAGATCGAGCCAAATCCCGATCAGCCCCGGCAGGACTTTGACGAGGAGGAGCTGGCGGCGCTGGCAGAATCCATTTCTGTTCACGGCTTGGTGCAACCCCTGACTGTTCGGGAAATGCCCAGCGGGTATTATCAGATCATTGCCGGTGAACGCCGCTGGCGTGCCGCACGAATGGCAGAGCTGAGCGAGGTTCCCGTGATCGTAATGGAGGCTGACGACAAAAAGACCATGGAATTGGCGCTAATTGAGAATTTGCAGCGTCAAGACCTGAATCCCGTGGAAGAAGCTATGGGATACCGAAGCTTAATGGATGAGTACGGTATGACCCAGGAGGAAACTGCTGGTCGGGTCGGCAAATCCCGTCCTGCTGTTGCAAATGCGCTTCGTCTGTTGTCTTTAAGCCCCAAGGTTTTGGAGATGGTTCGCAGCGGTAAATTGTCTGCCGGCCACGCAAGAGCTGTTTTGAGCCTGAAAACGGAAAAATCCCAGGAGGATGCGGCTCAGCGGATCGCTGCGCTGGGACTTTCTGTACGTCAGGCGGAGCTTTTGTGCAAGAATTTGTCCCGCGAGCCAGCTCCACAGCCAAGGGTGACTTTGGCGGTAGACTATGTGGCGGAATGTGAAAAATCTCTTTCCAAGCATTTGGGACGGGGTGTAAAAATTATCAACGGAAAACGCAAGGGTAAATTTGAACTGGAATTTTACGGTCAGGAGGATCTGCAGACTCTGCTGGATGCTCTCATGTCCCTGAAAAAATAAGGAGATGTTCTAAAAATGTTAGACATTAAAAGAATTAAGGAAGATCCTATTGCGGTCAAAGCCGGCTTAAAGGCAAAAGAGGTGGACTGCGACGCGGTGGTTGACAGAATCCTGGAGCTGGATGTAGAGATCCGGGCTTTGAAGACCTCCACAGAGGGTAAAACAGCCCAAAAGAATAAGCTTGCCAAGGAAAACGGCAAATTATTCGGTATGAAGAAGGGAGCTGAGAAGCAGGGTAAGGATACTGCTGAGATCGACGCTCAGATCGAAAGCAACAAGCAGGAAAGCATTCGCCTGGATGCAGACATTGCAGACGATGCCGCAAAGCTTAAGGAATTGAACGTAGAATTCCGCACCGCTATGCTGAGCCTGCCTAATCTGCCTGACAGCGATCTGCTTCCCGGCGGCAAGGAAAACAATGAGCCCCTGCGTTATGTGGGCAAAAAGCCGGAATTTGACTTTGAACCCAAGCATCATGTTGATCTGTGCCAGAATCTTGGCCTGATCGATTATGAGCGGGGCGTGAAGCTTGCTGGCGCCGGCAACTGGATGTACACCGGTATGGGCGCACGTCTGGAATGGGCACTGCTGAACTATTTTATTGATACCCACACCGCTGACGGCTATGATTTCATTCTGCCGCCCCATATGCTGGAGTACCAGTGCGGCGAAACAGCGGGTCAGTTCCCCAAATTTGCCGACGAAGTCTATAAGATCGCCAATCCCACCGATGACCGCACCCACTATATGCTGCCCACCGCAGAAGCGGCACTTTGCAGCATTTACCGGGACGAAATTCTCAGTGAAGCGGATCTTCCCAAGAAATTCTTCGCCTATACACCCTGTTTCCGCCGGGAAGCCGGTTCTCACCGTGCCGACGAGCGGGGTATGGTTCGGGGTCACCAATTTAATAAGGTAGAGATGTTCCAGTTCTGCAAGCCGGAGGATTCCGACGCGGCATTTGAGGAGCTGGTTACCAAGGCGGAAAAGTTGGTAGAGGGTCTGGGCTTCCACTTCCGTACTGTGAAGCTGGCAGCCGGCGACTGCTCTGCCTCTATGGCAAGAACCTACGACATTGAGATCCTGATTCCCTCTATGGACGGCTATAAGGAGGTTTCCTCCGTATCCAATGCCCGGGATTATCAGGCACGCCGGGGCAATATCCGTTTCCGCCGTGAGGAGACCGGCAAGCCCGAATTCCTCCACACCCTGAACGGCTCCGGCCTGGCGACTTCCCGCATCTTCCCCGCACTGGTGGAGCAGAACCAGCGTGCCGACGGCTCTATCGTCGTTCCGGAAGTCCTACGCAAGTACCTGGGCGGCCTGGAGATTATTACAAAGTAATAATCAATGAAAATTATTATTTGTTATTTATTCTTTATTATTTATTATTTAAGACATAAATGTTATGTAAATCAATAACGGTAGGGAACGCTGCCCTCAGCGTTCCGCAAATCATTTGACCTCAATGGACAATAAAAGATGAAATTACCTTAGAATATAGGATAATTGGGTACTGAGATCCGATATTCTTGGAACGCTGAGGGCAGCGTTCCCTACATAGTGTGAGCAATTTAATATTAGATATTATGTAAACTACAAAAAGAAACGAGAGGAGAAAATTACAATGAGCAAGAAAAACAAAGAACTGAAGATCAAAAAGCCCTCCTGGTGGGAAGAATTCAAGGAATTCGCCATCAAGGGCAACGCCATGGCGCTGGCTGTTGGTACCATCATCGGCGGAGCCTTCTCCACCATCACCAAGAGCCTGACCAACGACATTATTATGCCTATCGTCAACATCTTCCTTGGCGGCGCGGATTTCAGCGAGGCGAAGGTCAAGCTGCCCCGTATGCCTTGGGTAGAGCCCACCTATGAGACCGTTGTCAATGAAGCCGGTGAAGAAGTGGTGCAGGTCGTGGAGAACTACCTGACCTACGGCAATATGATCTCTGCAATCATCAACTTCCTGATTTTGGCACTGGTCGTGTTCTTCCTTGTTAAGGGTCTGAACAAGCTGTCTGAAATCGGCAAGAAGAAGGAAGAAGAAGCCGCTGCTGCTGAGCCTCCCGCACCTCCTGCTCCCTCCAATGAGGAAGTACTGCTGACCGAGATCCGTGACCTGCTGAAGAACAAATAAGGATAATCTTCGGGAAAAGAGGAAAAAAGAGTATGAGAAAGATACTGGTTGTTCTGCTGGCCTGCATTTTGCTTTGTGGCTGCAGTGTAGATGATATTTTGGACAAGCTGCCTGAGAAGACCTACGAGCACGGTGATGTCTCCATTACCCTGCCTAACAGCTTTATGGATTACAGCAGCCAGGATATGGCTGAGGGCAAGGATTTCCTGTTTGCCAACAGTGAAATGGGAATCGCCGGTGTCCGTGAAGATAAGAAAGAGCTGTATGAAGCCTTTGGTGAAATGGATGCGGAGGGTTATGCCAATCTGATCGCGGAGCTGTACGAGCTGGATGCTTCTGCTGCTGAAAAGGACGGTCACTGGAGCTTTACCTATGAGCAGGAGATCGATGGGGAAATGTGGACATATTTATGTGTATTCCACGAAACCTCCACCGATTACTGGAACGTCCAGGTGTACTGCAAGACCTCTGCATTTGAAGACAACGAGGATACTATGTGGAAATACGGCACCAGCGTGAAATTTGCCGAAAACTAAGAAGGAAGGAAACATACAATGTTTAAGATCGTTCGCAAAAAGGAACTCAACGCCAATGTGACCCTGATGGATATTGAGGCACCTTTTATTGCCAAGAAGGCAAAGGCGGGTCAGTTCATTATTTTCCGTATTGACGAGCAGGGTGAGCGTGTGCCCCTGACCATTGCTGGCTATGACCGGGAAAAGGGTACGGTTACTATTATTTTCCAGAAGGTAGGCTTTGCCACCGTTGCTTTAGGCAGCCTGAACGAGGGCGACTATATCCGTGACTTCGTTGGCCCTCTGGGCAAGCCCACCCCCGTGGAGGGCAAGAAGAAGGTCTGCGTGGTCGGCGGCGGCGTGGGCTGTGCCATTGCCCTGCCCTCTGCCCAGGCATTTAAGGAGGCAGGCGCTGAGGTGACTGTCATTGTTGGCTTCCGCAGCAAGGATATCGTCATTTTGGAAGAGGAGTTTAAGGCAGTTGCCGACAACCTGATCCTGATGACCGACGATGGCTCCTATGGCCGTCACGGTCTGGTGACCCAGCCTCTGCAGGAGATGCTGGAAAATGGCGAAACCTTTGACGAGGTGCTTGCCATCGGCCCTGTGCCTATGATGAAATTCGTCTGCAAGACCACCGAGCCCTTTGGCGTGCACACCAGCGTGTCCCTGAACCCCATTATGGTGGACGGCACCGGTATGTGCGGTGGCTGCCGTGTGACTGTGGGCGGCGAAACCAAGTTTGCCTGTGTGGACGGACCTGAGTTTGACGGTCATAAGGTGGATTTTGCGGAGCTGATGAACCGCAACAGCACCTACCGCGGCCGTGAGGCAGAAGTGAAAGAGCATCACGCCTGCCGTATGGAAGCCATGGGCAAGGCCCTGATTCAGTAAGGAGGATGCGGAAAATGGCAAATATGAGCTTAGTAAAGACCCCTATGCCTGAGCAGGACCCCAAGGTTCGTGCCCGCAATTTTAAGGAAGTGGCTTTGGGCTACACCGCCGAAATGGCCATCGAGGAAGCAAACCGCTGCCTGGGCTGTAAGAATCCCAAGTGCGTAGAGGGCTGTCCTGTCAATGTGCGTATCCCGGAGTTTATTAAGAAGGTTCAGGAGGGCGACTTTAAGGCTGCTTATGAGATCGTCACCTCCACCAATGCCCTGCCTGCCCTGTCCGGCCGTGTATGTCCCCAGGAGAGCCAGTGTGAAGCCAAGTGCGTCCGTGGTATCAAGGGTGAGCCCGTTGCCATTGGCAGACTGGAGCGTTTTGTGGCTGACTGGTACCGGGAAAATGTGAACGCAATGCCGGAAAAGACAGAGTCCAACGGCAAAAAGGTGGCAGTTGTTGGCTCCGGTCCTGCCGGCCTGACCTGCGCCAGCGACCTGGCAAAGAAGGGCTACGAGGTTACCTTGTTTGAAGCTTTACATACTGCCGGCGGCGTGCTGGTTTACGGCATTCCTGAATTCCGTCTGCCCAAGGCCATCGTTGCCAACGAGGTAAGCAAGCTGGAGGCACAGGGCGTGACGGTCATGACCAATATGGTCATCGGCAGAGTTCTGACCATCGACGAGCTGTTCGAGATGGGCTATAAGGCCGTTTTCGTAGGCTCCGGCGCAGGTCTGCCTATGTTTATGAATATCCCCGGTGAGTCTTTGGTAGGTGTTATGTCTGCCAACGAGTACCTGACCCGTACCAATCTGATGAAGGCATACGACGAAAACTACGATACCCCCGTCATTCAGTCCAAGGCGGTGGCCGTGGTTGGCGGCGGTAACGTGGCAATGGATGCTGCCCGCTGCGCTATGCGTCTGGGTGCTGACAATGTTTATGTTGTCTACCGCCGGGGCGAGGCAGAAATGCCTGCCCGACTGGAGGAAAAGCACCATGCCAAGGAGGAGGGCATCGAGTTTAAGACCCTGTGCAATCCTGTGGAGATCATCGGTGATGAAACCGGCAGAGTTTGCGGTATGAAGTGCATCCGTATGGAGCTGGGTGAGCCGGATGCCTCCGGTCGCCGCCGTCCCATCGAGGTTCCCGGTTCTGAGTTTATTCTGGAAGTGGATACGGTGGTTATGTCCCTGGGCACCAGCCCCAACCCCCTAATCCGCTCCACCACTCCCGGCTTGGAGACCAACCGTAAGGGCTGCCTGATCGTCAACGAAAACGAGATGACCACCCGTGACGGTGTGTTCGCCGGCGGTGACGCGGTCACCGGCGCGGCAACGGTTATTCTGGCAATGGGTGCCGGTAAGAAGGGCGCCGAGGCCATCGACAAATACTTAAATTAAAAGAGATTCCGGGTGGAGCTTAGGGCTCCACCCGGATTTCTTATATAAATGCATTGAAAAAAAGCAGATTATCCGCAAAGAGCCTCTGCCAGGGCAGTGATCTGTGCCCGGGAGGTATCGCTGAGGGCACACTGGATTTTGACCTTTGGCTCTAAAATGGTCAGATCCTTGCTGCCTTCCAGCATTTTCTCCATTACTTTGACAGCCTGGGGAGCCCAGGAGCCGTTTTCCATCAAGCCAACCCTGCGGTTTTGATAATTTCGCTCTGTCAGGTGGTGGATAAATTCCTTCATAAAGGGGAAAATGTCGGTATTATAGGTGGTAGTTGCCAGCACCAGCCGGTCATAACGGAAGGCATCCTCCACCGCTTCTGCCATATCGTCCCGGGCAAGATCGGTGACCGATACCTTCTCACAGCCCAGGCGCTCCAATTCCTCTGCCAGAAATTCCACGGCTTTCTTGGTGTGACCGTAGACGGAGGTATATGCGATCAGCACGCCCTTGCTTTCCGGGCGGTAGGAAGACCAAATATCATAAAGACCGATATAGTAGCCCAAATTTTCCTTCAAAACAGGGCCATGGAGGGGGCAGATAATGGAAATATCCAAATTTGCCGCCTTCTTCAGCAGATCCTGTACCGGCTGACCGTACTTACCCACAATGCCGATATAATACCGGCGGGCTTCACAGGCCCAGTCCTCATCGGCATCCAGGGCACCGAATTTGCCAAAGCCATCGGCGGAAAACAGCACCTTGTCGCAGCTATCATAGCTGACCATAACCTCCGGCCAGTGTACCATGGGGGCGGCAACAAAGGTAAGGCAGTGCTGGCCCAGCTCCAGGGTACTGCCCTCGGTGACAATGATCCGGCGGTCAGCATAGTCGGTGCCAAAGTAGTTTTTCATCATCACAAATGCCATCCGGGAGGAGACCACCGTGGCATTGGGATAGGCTTCCAGAAATGCGGCAATACCGGCGGAGTGATCCGGCTCCATATGGTGTACTACCAGATAGTCCGGGGCTTTATCACCCAAAATACCCTTGATATTATCCAGCCATTGCTGCACAAATCTGCCGTCAACCGCATCCATGACGGCGATTTTTTCATCCAGGATCAGATAGGAGTTGTACGCCATACCGTTGGGAACGGTGTACTGCCCTTCAAACAGATCGATCTGGTGATCCTGCACGCCAATATAACGAATGTCATTTGTAATCATATGTATTCTCCCTATCATGTAAAATATTGTTTATCTTATTAACCGTAGGGCCGATGTGCCTCAATCGGCCCCTACGACCGTATTGTGATTGGTTGATGCACTAAATTCCAATTTCCTGCACCATTATACACAATTACGCATCAAAAAGGAAGAGGCTAAATTTTGTAATTGGTGACATTTTTGATGTTCTGTGTTATACTAAATTTCATAAGGAGTGTGACCAATATGGAAATGGTACTGCTAACTGCCCTTGGTGTAGGCGGCGCAACGGTTTTTGGCGCTGTGCTGGGCTTTATTTTCAAGCATATCTCCCATAAATTCAGTGATATCGTGCTGTCCTTTGCTGCCGGCGTGATGCTATGCGCCGCTGTGCTGGGACTGATCGTGCCGTCGCTGGAATATGGGCAAGGCATCTGGGGCTTTTCTATGACGGTTTTGGGCATTTTCTGCGGTGCGTTGTGCCTGAATGTGCTGGATAAATTGGTACCCCACCTGCACCGGCTGTCCGGTGTGGATCAGGAGAGCCACCCCTCTGAAACCCAAAAGCTTAATAAGGTGCTTTTATTCGTAATGGCGATCGCCATTCACAATCTGCCGGAGGGCATTGCCGCCGGTGTGGGCTTTGGTACAGGCAACAATGGAGAAGCAGTCATCATTGCCGCGGGCATTGCCCTGCAAAATATTCCCGAGGGTATGGTTATTATCGGGCCTATGCTGGCGGCGGGAATGAAGCCGGGCAGAACCTTTGTTGCTGCGATGCTTACCGGTGTTGTAGAGGTTTTGGGGACGCTGTTGGGCTATTTTGCGGTCAGTCTTTCCACGGCGGTGCTGCCCTTTGCTCTTGCCTTTGCCGGTGGTACGATGCTGTATGTGATCAGCGATGAAATGATCCCCGAGACCCACGCCCACGGCGGTGAACGGGGCGCCACCTATGCTTTGCTGGTGGGCTTTTGCCTGATGCTGGCAATGAGCCACTTTATGGGATAAACAATTGACAGTTGAAAATTGATAATTGACAATTATGGTGTGCGCTTTGCGCACGATTTTAAATTATTTTCTAAGAAAATACCTTAAATTTTCAATTGTCCATTGTCCATTGTCAATTGGCGCGTTAGCGCCGTAAATTCCAATTTATTGGGCTTCTTTACTTTTAGGAAAAATACTGTATAATGGAAAGGTAAGGAAATGAGGTAGAAAAATGGAAACTGTAACGATTGATTGTGCCGGGATCGATTCCAGGGAAGCCTTCCATCAGGCTTTGGCGGCGGCACTTGATTTTCCCGACTACTACGGAAATAATCTGGATGCCCTGTTCGACTGCCTGACGGAGGATTTTACTGACCGGGAGCTTGTTCTCAACAACTGGCACAGCCTGGAATATAAGCTCAAGGATTATTCCGGCAAGGCACTGTATGTGTTCCATCAGGCCTGCGAAGAAAACCGCCATTTAACGGTAACACTTCATCCTTAAGTAACCGCTGATGAAATCGTCTGCGGTTACTTAAGGATCTGAAAAACTTCAAGCTTTAATTTGTTGCAAGATCTCCCGCCACTTACTCTTGCCGATTTCATCATCGGTTACTTAAGCAGAGAGGACTAAAAAAATGAAAAAGCTATTATCTTTGATTCTTGCCCTGCTGATCCTACTTTCTATCAGCGGCTGCACCCCGGATATGGGGCCTGTGGATCTGCAGGCTCAGCAGACTACCACAGTGCCGGAAACCACGCTGCCGGCGCAGACAGAAAAGGTAGTCATACCCTACCTGATCGGCAGCAACATAGACCAACTCCCCAAAACTGACGACTATATTGTTGAGGAAATCGGTCAGGAACACAGCGAATACCCCGTAGGCACCATATTGATGCAGGATCCCGAGGGCGGAGCCTGGGTGGACAAGGGTACGGTGGTTCATGTTATCACCAGCCTGGATCAGAGAGAGGGTTCAGAGCAGGCACCGGAAACAGAGCCGATCTACTGGGAGCCCTCGGATCAGGATGAACCTGACAGACCTTCTCAGGAGCCTTTGGAGCCTCAGCCGGAGCAGCCCACCGATCCCCCGGCAACAGAGCCGGAGGCCTACTTGGATCCCAATGGCAGCTACACCACCAAAAACGATGTGGCGCTGTATTTCCACCTGTACGGAAGACTTCCCAACAATTTTATTACCAAAAAGCAGGCGAAAAGCCAGTACGGAGATACCAGCGGCTTAAATAAGTACGGCAAATGCATCGGCGGTGACCGGTTCTACAATAACGAGGGTCTACTGCCCAGCGGCTACACCTACTATGAATGCGATATTGATACGCTGTATAGCTCCAAACGGGGCGCAAAGCGATTGGTATTTACCTATTCCGGCAGGATCTACTATACCGACGATCATTACGAATCCTTTACAAGACTGTACTAAAATATAAGGAGTATCTCAGATTAGAGATACTCCTTTTTGCTTGTATGGATATAGATTATTGTTTATCGGGCTAACGCCGGGAAACAATGGTGAAATTGCTACGCAGTGAAATTACTTCGTAGTGAAGTTGCCGTACGGCAGTGATTGTATTTTTGAAATTTCGATTTCAAAAATCATTTTAAATAATCGCGTAAGCGATACCTTCACTGTGCCAAAGGCACAACTTCACTTGGCGTCAGCCAAACTTCACTTCATTGATACTTCACTTGCCGTAAGGCAAACTTCGTTTTGGAATTTATTGGCTTATGCTGTCTGGGGAGTGCGTTCTTCTTTTGGTGCGGTCAGGCGGCGCAAGGCTTTATAAGCATAGTAGGACATCACGGTAAAGCCGACCGTCAGTGCCGATACGATCAAAATATACAAAATCTGTGTAGGCCAGTAGCCAAGTGCTTTTTGAATGGTCAGCCGCAGTTCTTCCAGGGGTGGGATGTTGCATTGATAGAAATTGGCGTAATTTGTTTTGAGGATCTGTGCCATAGCGGCGGAAACCACACAAAAGGCAGATGTAAAAACAACGACAGCCTTCACCTCGCCTTTGGTTTTCGGCGTGTGGACACCCAGCGACACGATCAGCAGAAAAGCAAACATCACAAGATTGTGGAAGGTTACCGTGTGCATAGCGAAATAGCTTTTAAAATAATTCTGAATATCCCAACTGCCGTAGATCAGGGCAGGATAGATCAGCATTAAAATAAACAGCGCGCCGCAGACACCGGCAGTGACACCGTAAACTGTCTGCCGGTGCTTTCCTTTGTAAAACGCCATCACCGGCAGGGTGAACAGAAACAGTGAGCAGTAGTGCAGGGGGATATGGTACAGGTCATAGCCTCTGCGGAAGGAGGTGACCTGCTTGCCGATCTCCAGCAGAACCAGCAAAACGGCAATGATCTGAATGGGGATCATCCGGGCATTCAGGGACTTTTTGCCCAAAATCAAACGAAAAACCACGGATAAAACCACCATAGCCAGCAAAGCCGGCAAAAGAGTTTTGATATGCTCCAATGACCAAAGCTCCATAAAGCATTCCTCTTTTCTTTTTCTTTGAGGGCATCATAGCATATTCTTTTTCAAAAAGCAACCTACTTGATAACACAAACGGAATCAATGCCGTAATAACGGAAGGCGGCGAGGGCGTTTTCATCCAGCCGTTCGCCACTGACGGCGATGGGCACTGCCGGGGGACAGCCCACATTGGCAGAAGCCAGAACCCTTCCCTTGCATTGCGTCACAGGGATCTCCTCGAAAGGAGAAAGCACAGCCTCCCGAACGGACATCACCGCTTCCGGCACAGAAAACGTGGGAGGGGGTGCGTTGATCGCAGCCTGCCGGGGAATGGAAAGCAGCGCCGTGGTGAGCTTTTCCAGTGCCTGAGCTGTGTTTTCCGGGGTCAGCATCAAGACCAAATGATCCGGGTCGTGAAATTCGCAGACGATGTTTTCCCTCAGTAAAATCTCAGAAAGGGCATCCCCGGTGTAGCCGTAGGCTTTGGCATCCAACGTTATTTTCAAAGGCTCCTCACCCCGGAGAGCATACCCGTGTTCAGTAAGGGTACATTTCAGGGCTTGTACCTGGCAGATAAAGGCTTTCAGCTTTTCCCGGCAGCCCTTTGCCAAATAGGCGTTGACCCGGTCAAGGGACTGCAGAATCAAATAACTGGGGCTGGTAGAACCAAAGAGTGCCAAGGCGTTTTTGGCGTTTTCAACCAATATAGCCGGGGCGGTTTTGGCAATATGCAGATACGCCGCCCCGGTCAGGGCAGGTAAAGTCTTGTGGGCAGAGTCACAGCAAATATCTGCGCCCAGATCCATCGGATGCCGGGAGTCTGGCAGAAATTTCAGGTAAGCGCCGTGGGCGTTATCCACCAAAAGCAAGCAGCCGTGGCGGTGGCTGACCTCTGCCAATGCGCCGATATCCAAAAGATTTCCCAAATAATCCGGGCTGGTCACATACACCGCTGCCACCGTGTTTTTCTGCAAAAAGGCATCCAACTCCTCAGGCACTATGGGGCAGCTTAAATAGGACGTGTTTTTTTGGGAAGCCAGCCAGGAAACATCCCATCCCAGCAGTGCCGCACCGGATAAAAACACCTTATGGGCGTTGCGCCCGGCGGCGATCCTAAGAGGTTTTCCCTGTGCCCTTGCGTAAACATACGCCAGATAAAGCATTGCCCGGATGCACTGGGAGGAGCCTTCTGTGGAATAGAAGGTGTTTGCGCCAAAAAGAGCGCCGGCATTTTGTTCACTCTCGGCAATGATGGTGCTTGCTTCATATAAGCTGTCTGCACCGTCAAATTCCGTAATGTCCAAATGCTCAAAGCCCAAAAGGGGTACCCCCTTATGCCCGGGCATATGAAAGCGTAGGGCGTTTTTTTCGGCATAGCTCCGAACAAAATCACAGATGGGTGTTTTGAAAGTTGTATTCGCCACCGCGCTCCCTCCTTTTTAGAATCACTTCGCCGTAAGGCGAAACTTCACTGCGAAGCAACTTCACTCTCACAGAGAACTTCACTTGCCTCAGGCAAACTTAACCGTTTCCTTTAGCGGTATTGATAGATTTTACTAACATTCGCCGGATAATGCCACATTCCTGTAAGAGGGATGTGGCGTTCTCTTGGCTTATGGTATCAGAACCGAGCATAATTTCCAGCCAATACTCTGTTTCAACACACTCTTTTAATGAAATGTGGAATTTATTAATAAAATCAGCTTTACTGGAAGCATAACTTGCTTCGTGAATATTTGCACCAATAGAAGTTGCACTTCTTATAATTTGGTTGATAATAACACTTCTGCCTTTTCGACTGTCGATATGATCACAAACGGCAATTATATGCAGTGCAAATTCTTTTGCTCTGTTGCGAAGCTCTGAGTCTTTCATATCCGGCACCTCATTTGGTGAAGTTTTTGCGTTGCAAAAGTGAAGTTTGACTTGCGTCAAGTGAAGTTGTTCGCATTGCTCACAGTGAAGTTAAGTTTGCCTTATTACTTCGCCGTAAGGCGAAACTTCACTGCGAAGCAACTTCACTCTCACAGAGAACTTCACTTGCCTCAGGCAAACTTAGTTGCCGCGCAAAGCGCGGCTGACAGCCACCATAATGGCGCATTCCATACGCTTGCGGAACAAAATACAGCCGTACTCGTACACGCCGGTGACAGAGCCGGTGGCGTGGTAGGCATTGGCGGCACAGCCGCCGGAGCAGTAAAGCCGTGCCCAGCAATCCCGGCACTCCGGGTGGGCATAAACGTTGCAGGCGGCAAATTCGCCCTGAATTTCCTTGTTGGTCACGCCATCCCAGATGTTGCCCAGCTTGAATTTTTCATCGCCTACAAACTGGTGGCAGGGGTACAAATCGCCCCAGGGGGTGACCGCCATATACTCAGTGCCGCTGCCGCAGCCGGAAATGCGCTTGTAGATGCAGGGGCCGCCGGTCAGATCGATCATATAGTGGTAGAAGGTAAAGGGATCCTTTTCTTCGTCCTTTTGGAGCATCAGCTCGGCAAGCTTTTCATACTGCTCCAAAACGATGGGCAGGTCTTCCATAGTCAAAGCGGCGGCATCTTTGGGGTCGCTGACCACCGGCTCCATACTAAGCTCCCGGAAGCCTAAATCCAGCATTTGCTGGATATCCTTAAGAAAATCGGGATTCTGATGGGTAAAGGTGCCCCGCATATAGTAGTTTTTGCCCCCACGGGCTTCCACAAATTTCTGGAACTTGGGCACGATCTTCTCCCAGCTACCCTTGCCTGCATAGTCTACCCGGTAACGGTCGTGGATCTCCTTACGGCCGTCCAGGCTCAGTACCACGTTGCTGCATTCTTTGTTGGCAAATTCGATCACATCATCGTCAACCAGAACGCCGTTGGTTGTCAGGGTAAAGCGGAAATTCTTGCCTTTTTCCTTTTCTATGCTGCGGGCATAGGCGACCAAGTCCTTGACAACCTGGAAGTTCATCAGCGGCTCGCCGCCGAAAAAGTCTACCTCCAGATTCCGGCGTGTGCCGGAGTTTTCAATCAGGTAGTCCAGTGCCCGCTTGCCCACCTCAAAGGACATCAGTGCCCGCTCACCCTGATATTTTCCCTGGCTGGCGAAGCAGTAAGCGCAGTTTAAATTACAGCTATGGGCAATGTGCAGGCAAAGCGCCTTCACCACACCGGCGGTCTTTTCCTTTAATTTTCCCGCCATGGGGGCAAAGGTATCCGGGGCAAACAGCTTGCCGGCCTCCTTCAGACTGACCACCTGATCGTAGCATTCGGCAATATCCTGCTGGGAAATATCCTCTCTGCCGGCAAATTTCTCTGCCATAGCAGCAAGGATCTCCTCCCGGGGTTTTTCTTCAAAAAGCCCAATGATCTCATAGGCCACCTCGTCCACCACATGGACTGCGCCGGAGCAGACATCCAGGACGATGTTATAACCGCCTAACTTGTATTGATGTATCATATCTCATTACTCCTAACAGAAAAAACGCCGCCACTTGGCGGCGTTTTTAATATGTGCAATTACTTCTCGCACTGCTGATTGGCGATACCACAGCTTGTTTTGCAAGCAGACTGGCAGGAAGTCTGGCATTCGCCGCAGCCGCCATTCTTGGCGCTCTCACACAGATTGCGGGTTTCGATGGTCTGAATGTGTTCCATAATGGTAACCTCCACAAAAAAATGTTCGTGGTAATTTTAGCATATTCCCAAATCAAAGTCAACAAGGCTTATGAGAAATCTGTAAAATTTCATACGCAGGAATAGGCAGAAGGTTCTTCACAGCTACTGTTTTCCAGTGCGTTTTGCATATCTGCCACCAGTTCCCAACGATAGGGATGATTTTCCTGTTTGCCGGCCAGAGCGGTGCGGATATATTCAATGATTTCCTGACTCAGTGACTGCGTATCACTGCAATTGGCAAATTCAAAGGTTTTATATTTCGATTCTCCCGGAAAATATACGCCTACACGGTCTCCCTGAACATTACGTCCTTGAACATCTGCTTTCAGAATTTTCGCTGTTTCAGGATCCTTTTGTACAAATACATAGGCCATACCGCCTAATTGCTTTGCTAAATAAATATAATGCACTGGGGGATTTCCAAATTTATCACAGCTCACCAACACTGCGGGGAGATCCTGTCCGGCATCCTCTTTTAAGTATTTTACACATTCATTATAGTACTGCTTGTCCATATATAAAGGTGTGTCAGAAATGGGAATGCCGTAGTCTTCCCTGCAATATCCTTTTTCTATAAGCATATTCACGATCGTAGGCTTATGAAAACACAACCATTTTTCCAGGGGAAATTTGGAATCGATATATATTTGTAAAAGGAAATAAGGTTTCCCGTTTTCCTGGAAGTAAACACAGTCTGTATACCATTTTCCGTGTTTTCTCCTTTTAACGATACGGCACGCGGAAATTTTTCCCTGATCCACTTCAAAATTCCGAAGCAGGACAAATCGCTGATTCTTTTTTATTTTGTATTTGCGAAAACTGACAGGATCATATTCCAGAGGATTTAAAATATTTGGCCTGCTGGAAATCCAATTAAACACAAGCGTCATACATGCTTGCGGAGTAATTGCTTCCTTTAGCGGCAGACAGGTGCTGAAAACTAACACTTTCGTTTCCTCCATTTTGGCAGTTAATATCATAGGTCACAGGTGAAAACAGATATCCACATATAGAATATGTATGCTCAAGCAAAAAAGGTGACAAATATTTAAGCCCCGTATTTTAAAAATGCGGCTACCAATGCAGCCGCATAAAAACGCAAGTTCCGATAGTCGCCAAACCAATCCGCACAATCGAGCATCCTTATGTGAACAGAAACGGAATTTGCATTTTTTACAAATTTAGTCTGTTCACATAGTGTGCACCCCAAAAAAGGGGCACTATCCCTATGGAAGCTTTATTTGTGCATTATTAGATTGATTTGGCTATATTACTATATCATAAATATTTGAAAAAATAAAGGAAAAAATAGAAAAAATCAAACAAACAACCATAAGTTGTGGATAAATAAGCTTTCCCATAAGGTTATCCCTTTTAATGTGCACATTCCCGCTCTTGGCTCCCTCTTTGAGGGAGCCAAGAGCGGGAATGTCAAAATTATGAAGCTGCACTCCCTCCGAGCCGCCTTTCGGCAGCCCACCTCCCTCACTGAGGGAGGTGGATGTCCGTCTGCTTTTTATTGGTGCTCCTGACAGGTTTCCCGCCAAATGTTGCCATCATCGTCGATGATCCAATCATAGGAATCCGCACCGGCGGGGGAATAAATGGTAACGGTGTAACGGAGATTTCCCTTATCATCGATAAAGGGTCTGCAAAGGGCGATGTTTTCATTGCTCAAAGTGTCGTTTTTATAGCTTTCCAAGCCCTCTGCTCCAAGATTCCCAATTCTTTCATCCCAATACTTGCTTAGGGAATGCTTGATGTTTTCCCGTCCCTGCTTTTCCGTCAGGTTGAAGGCGGCAAACACATCCGCGTCTTCGATTTCCTCACCGGTGGATGCGCTGAAATTGTAAACCGAGTAATAAGTCAGGTCACTGTCACAGCTTTCCTGCACCATGACCGATACGATATCTCCCTTTTGCCCCACGGAGTACAGCATTCCCAGCATAAAGGGCTGCTCCTTAATATCCAGGGCATTTTCCTTCAAATTCTGATAATGGGTTTCATATAGCAGCTCGTTGATCTCCTGTGCGTTGACGCCGGGCAGCTCCACCACCGGGATATGGTAGCAAAAGCTGCCTAAATTGTAATCGTACCGGGTTTGAGGCTGCGGTGCAGGCTCATAGCTTTGGCAAACCAGACTGCCGTCCCTGCCGCTGATGTAAACGGCATAATACTGTGCGCTGCCGTTTTGGTCAGTCACATTGATACCATAGGTGGTCAGATCTCCGGGGAAATCCACCTGCGCCACAAAGGTTTCGCCGGCTTTCAGTGTATTTTCCGTAAAAACATAGCTGATCTCATAGGCTTCCGTTTCCCAGATCAACTGGCAAAACTGATATGTCACATCTTCTTCCGCGGTAAATGCCAAACGCACAGCGTATTCCGATTCATCCTCTAAGAAGAAAATGTCTCCCTGATCGCCTTCCTCTGCAAAAGCTGCAGTAATCAAAGGCATCAATTCCGGGGGGACAGGATATTCCGTTTCCTCAGGTTCTGTTTCCTGGGGTTGAGTTTCCTCAGGCTCTGTTTTTTGAGGCACTGTATTTTTTGTGGGCTGTTTTGGAATCTCCTGGAGCTGTTCTTTGGTTTCGGTGTGCTCTTCTTTTACATCAAAAATCATACAGCCTGCCAGGGAAAGCATGATCCCTATGCTGACCAGTGTTGCAAAAAACCGTTTCATAAAATAACCTCCTGTCACAGTGTAAATTACTTTTCCAGTTTAGCAGCAGAAGAAGCGGCCGCGGCAGCAAAATAGCTGCACAGCATAGCAAAGACAGGCAGACGCACAGGGATTGCCGCCAAAGGAGAAGCCCCGGTAAGAGCCCGCCTGCCGGCGGTATGCCGCGCCGCCGTTTTCAATGTCGTTTAGCAGCTCCAAATACTCCGGATTTCCCGGCTCCATCGATACTGCCCGGCGGATGTGCTCCAGCGCCGTGACCTGATTGCCCAAGCCATCGTTGGCAAGAGCGGAAAGATAGTACCACCGGGCATTGCGCTCCTGTGTGGAATATAAGACATTCAAAGCCTCCCGGTATCTGCCAAACCGAATGTACTGATATGCTGCCTGGGCATATTGATCGCCGGTAGGCTGCTCATAGCCTTGCCCATAACCGCCGTAACCGTAGCCACCGTAGCTCTGGCGCTGCTGAGAGCGTGCTTTTTCCGGGTTTTTGATCCGGTCATAGGCATCGTTGATCTGCTGCATCTTCTTGGCAGCCTCGGCATCTCCGGGATTTCGGTCGGGATGGTACTGCTTTGCCAAGCGGCGATATGCGCTTTTGATCTCCTCGTCGGAGGCATCGGGGCTTACCCCCAAGACCTTATAGGGATCATCCATCATGTTTCTTCTCTCCTCGCTGCTTTTGGCGGTAAGCCAGCCAAACGCCACTGTACAAAATATTATCCAGTAAGGTTTTATCCTGAACCAGAGGCAGCCGCTCAAAATAATCGCTGCACCGTCCCAGCTCCAAAACCAGGTATTCCTCCCACCGCTTCCAGTCCTCGCCGGTACCCATTGCGATAAAGGGATTATAGCTTTTGGTTTTCAGATCCTTGCGGTAGTCAATGGCGGCATCGGCAAGATAGATGAATCTGCCCAAGCCCATGCCGGTTTTCCGCAGGGTATCTGCCCACATATCCTCTTCGTATACAAAAAGCTCCGCCATCAGCCTTCCAAAGCAACTGGCAGGCTCGTCAGGATTTTTTGAGCCGAATTTTTCCAGCCGTGCCAATTCCTGGGTGCATACATCAATGGCCTTGCACTGCCGGGGGTATTTATCAATGATACGGTCGATCTCCTTACCAAACAGATCCAATGCCTTTTTGGAGAGAAATTTTCGCTCGTCCTGATAATCGTCCAGTGCCTTGTAGTAGCTCAGCACCACATTCATATCCGCGCAATAGCCGATAAACCGGCTGTCGATCCAGGGCCGCGGCTTTAAGGGATGGAAACCGCAGGCGGATTTGCCGCTCCGTTCCTCCGGCTCATACAGGCTCATCAGCAGCAGCGCCAAAAACACCATATCATAGCTTAAGCCAAGACGGCACAGGCTGGAGCTTTGCATACGGATCCGCCGGCAAATTCCGCAATAAATCCCATTATAGCGGGATTTTTGCTCCTTGGTCAGCTCCTCCATATTCGCTGTTACAAAGCCAAACATCGCGATTTCCTCCATTTTTATTTCACAATATCCCAATATTGTGAACATCCCATAAATAAATCATTACGATTTTTTCACAGTTTTGATCCAACAATTCAGCACACCGCCATAAAAGACGATGCTGATACAAAAATACAGCCACAGCATACTGATGACCATAGAATAGACAGAATCATATACCCCGGCATAGCCGGAAAAATGCTCCACATAGAAGGAGTAGAGCTTGGAAAACACCAGCCATCCAAAGGCAGACAACACTGCCCCGGGGAGCGCGTCCCAAAACCGCACCGATTCGTTGGGCAGCGCCATAAACATAGCGGTAAACAGCCCTGTTTGCAGCAGTAGCAGCAGTAAAAACCGCAGCCCGATCACATCATCCAAAAACTGCAAAAAGGGCGTATCCATAGGAAATGCCTGCAGGATCTGATTGCCAAAAACATATAAGATCAGCGTCAGCAGCAAGAGGGTCAAAAAGGCGAACATATATCCCATACTCACTGCCCGGGTATAGAAATAGCCCCGGCTCTCCCTGACCCCGTAGATGGCGTTAAGCCCGATCACCAGCCCGTAGATCCCACGGCTGGCTGACCACAGCGCACCCAAGGCGGAGATGGACAGCACCGTGCCGGTGGTATTGCGGTAGGCGGCACGGATGGTTTTCTGCACAGCGGGAAACAGGATCTCCGGCACAAAGCCCTCCAGCACGGAAAGCAGACTTTCTGCCGACATACCCGCATTGCGCAGCAGTCCCAGTATCAATATTAGGCTGGGAAATAGAGAAAGTACAATAAAATAGCAGGCGTGGGCGGCATACAGCCCCACCCGAAACCGGGCAGCCCATTTGACCGTATAATAGACTTTGCCAACCAGTCCGCCCTTTGGAAATTCCCGCATAATACCACCCCCAAAAAAGTATAGCGTATGTACGGGAAATTTCCTGTCAAAAATATTACCCTCTCAGTCACGGCTATCGCCGTGCCAGCTCCCCCCAGAGGGGGAGTGTGCGCCTTGCGCACACCCTCTCCCTTTGAGCAATGTCTTCAGTTAAGTGTCATTGCGAGCAAGTGACCTAAGTCACTTGTGTGGCAATCTCCTATATATCGATACGCTGGAGATTCCCACGACCAGTTTGAGAACTGGTCTCGGAATGACATATTTTCTTAACTGAATGACATTGCCCTTTGGGAGAGGTGGCAGCCCTTTGGGCTGACGGAGAGGGTATCTCTTTTTTTATTCAGCGGAGATCAGGTAATAGTACACAGGCTGGCCGCCGCAGAGCAAATTCACATCTGCATCGGGGCAAAGCTCCGCAAACAGGTCAGCCGCCTTTTGCGCGTGCTTTTCCTGTATATCCGCGCCGTAATAAATGGTGATATAGCTCTTACCCTCGTCACGAACCTTTTCTGCCAGGGCACGCAGCAGCACCTTAATGTCACGGCTGGTGCCGAAAAGCGCCTTTTCGTAAATGGCAAGGTAGTCGCCCTCGTGGATGTCGTAGCCGTCAAAATCGGAATTCCGGGCGGCATAGGTGATCTGCATGGTGTCCACAGTAGACAGTGCCTCCGTCAGTGCCTCCACGTTTTCTTCCTCAGTGCCATCGGGATTGAAGCTGAGCATCGCGGTAACACCCTGGGGAACGGTCTTGCTGGGGATGACCACCACGTGCTTGGGGGTCAGGGCATCCACCTGCTCGGCAGCCATAATGATATTTTTATTGTTGGGCAGAACAAAAACGGTCTCGGCAGGCACCTTGTTGACTGCTTCCAAAATATCCTGGGTGCTTGGGTTCATGGTCTGACCGCCGGAGATGATGCCATCCACGCCCAGATCCTTGAATACATCCTCAAGACCCTTACCGGCACAGACGGAGACCACGCCGAAGGTCTTCTCCGGCTCAGCAATCTTAGGTGAAAGCTCCTGCTCGCTCATTACCTTTTCCGTGTGCTGCAGGCGCATATTTTCGATCTTCACAGTAACAAAGGAGCCGTAGCTCACGGCTTCGTGGAGGGCAGTGCCGGGATCGTTGGTATGCACGTGCACCTTGATGATCTCCTCATCATCCACCAGCACCAGGCTGTCACCCAGCTCGCTGAGGAAGGCCCGCAGCGCCTCGGGATCCTTGTCGTTTTCCCGGGAGATGATGAACTCGGTGCAGTAGGCAAAGGTAATATCTTCTGTGTCAAAGTCGGCAAAATCTGCCTGATCCTTCACGTCATTGTCTTCCATACCCTCGGGCACTACGATATCCTCGCCCTTCAGGGCGGACATCATAGCCTCCAGCGCCACCAGCCAGCCCTTGCCGCCGGCATCCACAACACCGGCCTTTTTCAAAACCGGGTTCTGGTTGACGGTGTTGGCCAGCGCCACCTTTGCCTCCTCAATGGCGGCTTCGTGGACGAACTCAAAATAGTTGTTTTCCTCAGCAGCCTGGGAAGCCTTAGCGGCAGCCAAACGGGCAACGGTCAAAATGGTGCCCTCAGCGGGCTTCATTACTGCCTTATAGGCAGCATCCACGCCTTCCTGCAGCGCGGCAGCCCACAAAACACCGTCACATTCCTCCGCACCCTTCAGCTTCCGGGAGATGCCCCGCAGCAGCAGGGACAGGATCACGCCGGAGTTGCCTCTCGCGCCACGGAGCATAGCAGAGGCGGAGATGGCAGCAGCCTTTTCCAGGTTGGGGTCTTCTGCCTTCCGCAGATCCGCGGCGGCGGCATTAATGGTCATAGACATATTGGTGCCGGTGTCACCGTCGGGAACGGGGAATACGTTCAGCTCGTTGAGCTTTTGTTTGTTGATCTCTATGGCGGCAGCCGCGCTGATCATCAGCCGGCGAAAATCCGCGCCGTTAATTGTCTGTCTCAATGATTTACCCTCCATTATCCGATTACTACGGAATCGATATAGACATTCACATCCCGCACCTGTGTGCCGGTTGTATTGGTGACTACATAACGAACCTCGGAAATGACGGAGCTGCCCACAGCGTTCAGGTTGACGCCGTGATCCACCATAATGTGCAGATCGATGGAGATGGTATTATCCTCGTGGAAGGTGACCTTTACGCCCTTGCTGGCGGATTCCTTGCGAAGCAGATGGTAGACACCGTCCTTAACAGAGCGGGCAGCCATACCCTTCACGCCAAAGCAGTTGCTGGCGGCAGTGCCGGCAATGTCGGTGAACACATTGGTGCTGACGCATACCTTGCCGTTTTCGTTTTCGTGAGAAATCATAGCTATTTCCTCCTTATATTTCAAATCATACTCTCTTCCCAGCAGTCGGGAGCGGTGAGATTCATCATAGCCACCACGGTGGGAGCTACATTGGCAAGGCCAAAATTGCCTTCCTTGATGGTGTAGCTTTGATCCTTATCGTAGATGATGAAAGGAACGGGATTCAAAGAGTGGGCGGTGCGGACAGAGGTCTTGCCCTTCTTGGTCTCGGTCATCTGGTCGGCGTTGCCGTGGTCGGCGGTAATCAGGACTCTGTAACCGTACTTGTCGGCAGCCTCCATGATCTTGCCCAGGCCCGCATCCACACATTCCATAGCGTATACAACTGCCTCCATCACGCCGGTGTGACCCACCATATCGCCGTTGGGGTAGTTGCAGCGCAGGAACTGATACTTGCCGGATGCCATGGCATCCACCAGCTTTTCGGTAATTTCCTTGCTCTTCATAGCCGGTGCCTGCTCAAAGGGGATCACATCAGAGGGGATCTCCTCATAGGTCTCCAGCTCCTCGCAGACCTTGCCGGAACGGTTGCCGTTCCAGAAATAGGTAACGTGGCCGTACTTCTGGGTCTCAGATACGGCATATTCGTTGATGCCCGCCTTGCACAGCACCTCGGTCAGGGTGTTGGTGATCACAGGAGGCTGCACCAGATAGTTTTCGGGGATGTTCAGGTCGCCGTCGTATTGCAGCATACCGGCAAACTTCACGCCCTGGTAATCGCCCCGGTCAAACTTGTCAAAATCCTTGCGGTCAAAGGCCAAAGAGATCTCCTGAGCCCGGTCGCCGCGGAAGTTGAACAAAATCACACTGTCGCCATTGGCGATCTTGGCAACAGGCTCGCCGTTTCTTGCCACAACAAAGGCAGGCAGATCCTGGTCGATGCAGCCGGTCTCGGCGCGGTAGGTCTCAATGGCTTCCTTGGCAGAGCAGAAGGTTCTGCCGATGCCCTGCACGTGGGTCTGCCAGCCCTTTTCCACCATACCCCAGTTAGCTTCGTAACGGTCCATGGTCACCTGCATGCGGCCGCCGCCGGAGGCAATGGCGTAGTCAAATCCATCTTCATTCAGCTCAGAAAGGACATTTTCAAGCTGCTCCACATATTCCAGCGCGGAGGTGGCAGGCACATCCCGGCCATCCAGCAGAATGTGGCAGTATGCCTTTTTTACACCCTCAGCCTTAGCCTGCTTTAAAAGGGCGATCAGGTGGGAGATGTTGGAGTGGACATTGCCATCAGACAGAAGGCCGATAAAATGCATTGCCTTATTATCTTTTGCGTTATTTACAAGATCGATCCATGTGGCAGAGGCAAACAGACTGCCGTTTTCAATGGATTCGCCCACCAGCTTGGCACCCTGAGAATAGACCTGGCCGCAGCCCAAAGCATTATGACCGACCTCAGAGTTACCCATATCCTCGTCAGAGGGCAGACCAACGGCTGTGCCGTGGGCTTTCAGGTAAGTATAAGGACACTGCGCCATCAAACGGTCAAGGTTCGGGGTGTTGGCCTGTACAACAGCGTCACCGCTGCCGCCGTCACCCTTACCTACACCGTCCATAATTACAAGTACAATCGGTTTTTCCACAAATCGTTCCTCCAATGTATGTTTTGTAAAGTTGACATTCTTATAGACCATACTATTTTACATCATTTTTATCAAGATTACAACTGTTTTTTGAAAGTTCAACAAGTTTTTAATATACAACCGCGCTCCTAAATTGGATTTTATCGTACTAACCAATTACAATGCGGTCGTAGGGGCCGATGTGGGCATCAGCCCCTACGGCTGTTGCGCTAAACAATATTTTATTTAAAAGAATGCAAAAAATAGACTATGAATTTCCAAACAAATGTGATATACTGTTATCATCTGTGAAAAAATGTTAATTTTGAAGGAGAATACATTTATGATAACAAAAGCAGTTCGTATTCACGGCAAAATGGATCTTCGGCTGGACGAGGTAAACCTGCCGGATATCGGCCCCGATGATGTCCGCATCCGGGTGGTTTCTGACAGCCTGTGTATGTCCACCTATAAGGCTGCCGTTGAGGGCGGTGACCACAAGCGTGTTCCCAGCAACTGTGACGAAAATCCCACCATTGTCGGCCACGAATTCTGCGGTGACATCGTGGAGGTCGGCGAAAACTGGAAGCATAAATATAATGTAGGCGACAAGTTCGTCATTCAGCCTGCCCACTTCTATAAAGGCTCCCAGGAAGCTCCCGGCTACTCTTACAGCTACTGCGGCGGCAACTCCCAGTACTGCAATGTCCCCATCGAAACCCTGTTGGAAAACTGCCTGCTGCCTTACAACTCCGATACATACTACTACGGCTCTCTGGCAGAGCCTTTGAGCTGTGTCATCGGCACCTTCCACGCTATGTACCACACCAAGGCCGGCTCCTATGTCCACGAAATGGGCATTAAGGAAGGCGGCAAAATGGCACTGCTGGCATCCGTTGGCCCTATGGGTCTGGCTGCCATCGACTATGCCCTGCACTGTGACCGCCGTCCCAGCCTGCTGGTGGTCACCGATATTGACGAGGCCCGCTTGGAGCGTGCCGCTTCCATCTACACCGTGGAGGAAGCCAAGAAGCAGGGCATTGAGTTGCACTATGTGAACACCCGGATGGAAAATGCCACCGCTTACCTGCGTGAGCTCACCGGCGGCACCGGCTACGATGATGTGGTCTGCTTTGCACCTGTGAAGCCTGTTATCGAGCAGGCTGACGATATTCTGGGCTTTGACGGCTGCCTGAACTTCTTTGCAGGCCCCACCGATCCCCAGTTCAAGGCCAATTTCAACTGGTTCAATGTCCACTATCTGTATACCCACGTGGTAGGCACCTCCGGCGGCAACACCAACGATATGCAGGAAGCCATTGCGATGATGAATGCCGGCAAGCTGAATCCCTCTGCCCTGGTCACCCACATCGGCGGCCTGAATGCGGTTGTCGACACCACCCTGAACCTGCCCAAGATCCCCGGCGGCAAGAAGCTGATCTACACCCAGATCGACCTGCCTTTGACCGCCATTGCGGATTTTGAGGAATTGGGCAAGACCGATCCTATGTTTGCAGAGCTTGACCGTATGTGCAAGGCAAATAACGGCCTGTGGAATCCCGAGGCAGAAAAATACCTGCTGTCTAACGCCAAGGCTATCGACTGATTTTATCCTGTTTTTGAGGTGCCTCTATTCCGAGGCACCTCTTTTTGTATTTGGCTGTAAATGATTGTTTATCGCACTATCGAAAGACGCACACGCCAAAGGCCCCCTTGTGTAAAGGGGGCTGGGCAGGTTATAATTCGAAGTGCAACACTAAAAATAAAATGAGACAATATGCGAACCTTAGTGTAAAATGTAGTTGTCACACAATCAAACTACACGGAGGTAAGCATATTGTCCTACACACATTTTACACTAGAAGAAAG
>JAFTTQ010000103.1 GCA_017466665.1 Oscillospiraceae bacterium | reverse complement strand
CCACCTCATCCGTCACGGCTTGCGCCGCGCCAACTTCTCCTCAAGGAGAAGTCTTATTTAGAATTACTTGCACTTTATGCTGGCAAGGTGTATAATGGGCAAAAAGGAGGCCTTATTATGGAACTTCAGCAACTGAAATACTTCAAGGCCGTGGCCGACATTGGAAAAATTTCCGAGGCAGCGGAGCGTTTATTTGTATCTGCGCCCGCCCTCAGCACATCCATTTCCCGGATGGAAAAGGAACTGGGTGTCCGGCTGTTTGACCGAACCAACAACAGAATTACCTTAAACACCCAGGGGCAGATTTTTTTAAAATACACCAACCAGATTTTTTCCTGTTTGGAAAATGCAAATCAGGAGCTTCGGCAAAGTCTGCTGCAGCAGGGGCCGCACATTTCCATCGTCAGCGTCAACAACGCAATGTGGGTGAATCTGATCACGGCCTTTCTGTCCGAATACCCCCAGTATACTCTATCCAGTTCGTCTATGTCTTTGCCTCAGCTTGCCCAGCACGGGCTGCATTCCCAGCACAGCTTTCTTTTGGCCTATGACAGTGATGTGCCTGATTTTCTTGCAGATGAGTTGGACAGCATCTTCCTGTTTCAGACCTATCCTGCCGTTGCCATCCACAAGGATCATCCCCTTGCGGGAGAATCGGAACTGGATATCCGTATGCTCGCCAACGAAAAGGTATTTTTGCCCTTACCCGGATACCCCCTTTATATGCGGCTTGAAAAGCTCTTTGCCCTCTATGACCTGCCCTTCCCAGTGGATAATGTCTACTCCCTTGTAATTCGACTGAAGATGGTTTCTGAAAACAAGGGCATCACCTTCCTTTCAGACTCCGCAACCCAGGTGATCCCCTCTCCCAACATTCGCTACATCCCTCTTGCAACGCCCTTTGCGCCCTGGAAAGCCCGAATGTACTGGCGAAAGGATCGGCCCCTCACGGCGCACGAAACCACCCTCAAGGACTTCTGTCAGCACTTTTACGAAAGTTTGCATCAAGTCTATGTTATGCTCCCATAAAGAAGCCGTAATTTTCCTTCCCTGCCGCCTGTGATATAATAGGGAAAACAAATACGGAAGTGAGCCTATGAAAATCAAAAAATCCCGGCTTGACTACAAGTGGGTCATACTGATTGCGTGCTTTTTAATGGAATTCGTCTGCCTGGGCTTTTGCAGCAGCAATCCCGGCCTGTACACCGGAGCGGTTACGGAAGCGTTGGGTATCGAGCGAAGCTGCTATTCCATAGGCACCAGCGTTCGGTACATCGTGCAGGTGGTGGTAGCGCTGTTTTTCGGCACCCTGACTCAGCGCTTTGGCCTCAAGAAGCTGGTGGCTGTGGGGCTGACCGCCCTGGTCGGCTCAATTTTTGTCCGGTGCTTTGCCACCAACATCTTCCATCATTATATTGGCTGTGCCCTGTGGGGTATTGGCATCGTCTTTTCCGGCGGCACGATGGCCAGCACCGTGGTGCGGCGGTGGTTCCACAAGGACATTGGCAAGGTGACCGGCATTGTGATGTCTGCAAACGGCATCGGCGGTGCCATTGCGGCGCAGATTATCTCCCCTATTATCAACAACGGCGAGACCTTCGGCTATCGGAAGGCCTATCTGCTGTCCGGCATCATTTCGCTGGCTATCAGCATCCTCATTCTCATATCTCTGCGGGACAATCCCGCTGCGGAGGCGACCCTCACCAAAGGTACAAAGAAGCCCCGTGGTGCGCTTTGGGATGGCATTCCCTTTGCGGAGGTTAAGAAAAAGCCGTATTTCTATCTGACCTTTGCTATGATCCTCCTCACCGGCATCAGCCTGCAAAGCGTGGGCACCATCAGCATTGTTTATATGGAGGATCTGGGCCTGAATGCCGGCTTTGTCGCCACCACCGCCACAGTATCGTCCCTGGTTCTCACCTTTGCCAAGATATTTACAGGCCTTACCTACGACAGTAAGGGGCTGGGCTTTACGCTGCTGGTATGCCACACCTGCTCCATTACCGCCTACTTACTGAAAGCCAACCTGACAAACTCCACCGCCGGTATGGTGATGGCTATGACCGCCACAGTTTTGGCAACTATTGCGATGCCGCTGGAGACCGTTATGATCCCGTTGCTTTCCAACGACCTCTTCGGCTCCGCTTCCTACACCAAGGTTCTGGGCATCTTCTACGCAGCCAACTCTCTTGGTCTTTGTTTGGGCTCTCCACTGTGTGATATTTACCGGGATCTGACCGGCGGCTCCTACGCCTCCTGCTACTGGTTCTTCACCGGGTTGATGATCGCCGTCACCATTGGGTTCCAGCTGGTGATCCGTGCGGCGTATAAAGATAAAGAAAAGGTTTTTACTAAAGAGCAAGTCTAGTCATAACCCCCGGCTTAGCCGGGGGCTTGATTTAGCCCTAGAAGGGCTTTTTACAGACGATTGCCCCTAAAGGGGCTCCGAATGGTTTGCCGACCGCATTTCATTTACGGGCTACCCCTTAAGGGGTTTTCTTTATGCCTTCTTGTTCTCGCGACCCGTAAACGGGTCAACAAATTCCTTTAATCCCATTTGATCT
>JAFTTQ010000102.1 GCA_017466665.1 Oscillospiraceae bacterium | reverse complement strand
GTGTTGTAATTGGTTAGTAAACTAAATTTCAATTTTACGCAGGATGGCTGGTTAGCAAATCCATCCGCGGCATCTAATATGTGGATTTCTCTATAAAATACCTGCCGACAGATTGATAACATAAAACTAAGCTTTATTGTCATCAAATCTGTCGGCAGGGTAATTATTCCTTATTCGTCAACCAGGTGGAACGCTTCTTTCAGGTCGTCCACCTCTTCCTTGGAAATATGTACGATATCACCGATAGCGGCGGCATTGATGATAGAATGGGCTGTGGATTCCATCACCTCAAGCCGGTCAAATGCCTGCAACAAGGTATTGCCGGTGACGATCACACAGTTGTTTTCCACCATAGCCGCGGGAGTAGCTTCTCCAAAGTACTCCGCAATCTGATCCTGCTGAGAATAATACTCCTCATAGGAAATACGCTTTACATCCCGCAAAAGGATATAGCTTTCCGGGATGGTGCGGGGATCAAACTTTGTATCCGTCACTGCAAATGCCATTGCGTGAACAGGATGGGCAAGCAGGATTGCACTGATCTCAGGATTATAGGCATAGATCTTGTCGTGCAGGGTGACTGCCCGGGATGGAATTTTGCCCATTTCCTTCATACCTGCCTTAACACGGACAAGATCATCCTCCTCCAAATAGGCTCTGTCCTGTCCAAAGGGGGTGATGATAAAGCTGCCGTCAGAAAGGCGGACAGAATAAGTACCGTGGCTGGCGGTAAACAAGCCCTGCTTATAGGAACGGCGGATCAAGGTGATCATATCCCGGCGGGCCGCCAATTCCTCCACACTGTGGGAGCTGGGGATAAAATCATCCATTTTTGTGTGGTTATTGGTCTGTGACAGCATATAGGCGTGTTCATCCAGAGCGCGGGGCGTACCGATCCGCTTTGCTAAAATCTCTAAATTGGCGGTATACTCCAGGGTCTCAAAGCGCTGGAACGCGGTATACATATCCTTTGCGCCGATACAAACACCATGGTTTTCCAGCAGTACCATATCACAGTTTTCCGCAAAGCACTTGCCGATATTCTCGCCCAGTTTTTCACTGCCGGGGACGGCATAGGTTGCAATCTTCAGCTCCGGGCACATTTTCTGCACAGAGGTCAGAAGATTGAGGTCAGGACTTTTCCGCACGATGGAAAAGGACACCAGTGCCGGAGGATGTGCATGGAGCACCGCTTTCAGATCCGGGCGCATTTTATAAACAGCCGCGTGGAACGGCAGCTCCGAGGAAGGACGGTGCATACCGGTGACCGTGCCGTCCGCCTTCACGCAAACAATGTCATTGCGGTTCAGGGTGCCCTTGTCCACACCGGCTGGGGTGATCCAGATATTGCCGTCTTCATCCATAATAGACAGGTTGCCGCCGGAGGTGGTGGTCATACCCTTATCGTAGATGCGCTGCATAAACATAACAAGCTGATCGGCAGGATGGATATAGTTAATATTCATAAGTATCTCCTTTCACTCTCTTTGCATATTCTTACGGTATTAAGATACATCAATCCAGAATTTTTTGCAAGATGGGAGCTAAAAATTTTATCATTTGTGCATAGCCATCATCTGTCAGATGCAGACCGTCTTCCCGAAATACATCCCTGAAATTCCGGCAGGTTCCCAAATCTCTACTGCTCATATAGAAAAATGGGTTCAAATCAATCGTGCTGAGCTGAGGATCATTTGCCGCCAGTTCATCCAGCATTTCGTTGTAACAGCGCAGCTTGGCAAGATTCTCAGGGATGGCCGAAGGATTGTCAAAGCCCTTTATGGCAATCAGCCGGATTCCTGGAAAATCGTTTTTTGCCCAGTTAAACAGCAGTTGCGTCAGCACCATACACGCCTCAGCGCTCATATGGGGCATATCATTAAAGCCTGTGCGAAAAACAATAGCACGAGGCGCATAGGGCAAAACCATTCGGTGATAGTAATACAAAAGCTCCTCTACTGTAGCGCCGCCAAAGCCGTGATTGACTACCTGAAGCTTTCCCTCTGTTACCTCGGCGCATTGCACGCTCGCCCGGTCATAGCCCCAAAACGCAAAGAAGGAACTGCCGTACAGCAAGACCTTACCTGTTTCCACAGGATACTGCTCATAGGCTTTGATCTGATCTTCAAATCGATGGATCGGTACCATTTTACACCTCCACAGTGATCTTTGCCACCCGAACCACTAAGCTTCTGCCGTAGCGGTAGGGCACGGTCTGGACAGTGACCGCATTCCCCTTCTGACAATAGCAGACCTCTTCCCCGTTATCCATCCAATGGATGGAGCTTATTGTTTCTTTCAGGTAGAATTTGCTTTCATACTCCCGGGCGGTACTCAGCGCCACATTGGGATCTGCCGACATTGGCAGGTTATAGCAAAACAGATAATAGTTGTTTTCATCCTTGAGAAGAAAATCGTCCGGCTTTCCCTCGATTACAATGCCTGTGGGGGCAGGCTTTCGGATGGCTTCATCAAAAAGGCTGACCCATCTGCCGATCGCATCAAAGATCGCCCTGTCCATCAGGCTGATACTGCCATCACCCGTTAAGCCCACATTCATCAGCATATTGCTGCGGTAACGGCGGCAATCCGTCAATTCCCGGATCAGCTCCCCCGCACCCTTATAATTCAGATCCTCCCGGGCATAGCCCCAGTGATCACAGGTAATTTCACACATCTCGCTGGCAACATATTTGGGAGCCCCTTCCATATTCAGCGGCTCCGGTTTCCCCCGCTCAAAGGTAACACTGTCCAGCTCCATATGCCCCAGCTTACCGCCTGCGGAAAGGCCGGTATTGTTGATAATCATAGCCTCCGGCTGATATTTCCGAATGGTGGCATAGAGGGCATCCTCCTGCCAATCCGCATCCGGCTTATGCCACATACCGTCAAACCAGATACCGCCGATTTTGCCATAATTTTTGCATAAAAGCTCCACGCTGTCACGAAGATATTGCAGATATTTGGAAAAATCCGTTTCATAATCCGGGTGGTACCAGTCCATCAGGGTATGATAGAAAAAGGGAATCAGTCCCTCAGAGCGGCAGGCATCCACAAATTCCCGAATGAGGTCTCTGCCGCAGGCACTGTGGGGCGCGTCGTAGGTATTCAGGCCGCAGGTATCAAACAGAGAAAAACCGTCATGGTGGCGGGTGGTAATGTTGATATATTTGCAGCCTGCTTTTTTAGCGGTCTGTGCAAGCTCCACCGCCCAGTTTTCCTTAGGCAGAAATGTATCTGCTAATTTCTGATACTGCTCTGCCGGGATGCCGTGGAGCGCCTGGAGCCATTCCCCACTCCCCTGCTGGCTGTAAACGCCAAAATGCACAAACATTCCAAAGCCAAGCTGCTCAAAGTCCTTGATATACTGCTTAACGATCATCCTTTACACTCCTTAAGTAACTGCGGATCGATGCCCGGATCGGTCTTGTGGTATTCTATTTACAGGTAAGGGTCGATGTGGGCATCGACCCCTACGGACTCAACAACTATCATCGGTTACCAAACAACAAAAGCACAGTTTCCGGGCTCCAAGGTTACGGTAAACATACCGTTTTCAGCGGTCAAGATGGATTCATTACCGTCTTTATAGAGCTTTAGCTTTGTTATTCCGTTTCCGTTCAGGGTAACAGTGCTGGTGCATTTACGAATGGGGTCGGTGTAATTGACCAGCATATAGCCCTTTTCGTTTTCGCCGGTAAAACAGCCCACCAGGGTATCATACTGGCCCTGTACGGCGATTTCATAGGGCTTGCAGAACAGATCCCTTGCCATCACCATCGCGGCAGTATTATGGCTGTAAACATTACCGGGTACCATATAGCCGCCGATTCCGTCATACTGGCTGAGCACAGGCTCCATTTTCGCAGCACGGTCACTGGCGGTTTTCACCGCCTCGTAAATGCGGTCATTCCCCTCTGGATCCAAAATACCAAAGAACTCATGCTGATAGGAGCGGTAGCAGAAGTATTCAAAGAGTCTTGCCCCCAGCGCCATGCCGGTGTACATCTGGAAGGTGACCTCCTCCGGCATAGTGATATCCCGCTTTCGGTCATCAAACATAGACTTTGCTTCAAAGGTCTGGATGCAGATGCCAAAGGTCGCCTGATCCACCGGGGCAGCCCCGGCATTATAGACTCTTGTTACCCTTGCCGCTGTCATCAGGTCAAATAAATAATCCTTTTCAATATAGTTTACACCGATCAATGGATAATTGTCAAGGCACAGGCTTCTTCCACAGCCTTTTAAGCGTTTTAAGATCACATTGGCATACTCTGTCAGAAAATCCTCATAATTATAGATCTCGCCGTTGCGGGGCAAATAGTGATCCCAGCTTGAACCGGGGACGTGGTTCATATGGAAAAAGGCATTGGGATAGAACTTATTTTTCCAATCCACCAGCTTGGTAAGCTGATCGAAGGAGGCAAATTTATAGCTGTCACTGCGCATCCAGTCGATGGGCACATATTCCGGGAGCTGATACATATATGCCTCGTCCGCCATATAAAAGCCAGTGACCCCAGGGAATTGACGGAATTCATCGGTAATATGCCGTGGCGTCATTTCATAAGCCCAGCCGTAGTTGGAACCGTCTGTTTTTCCACAACTATCAAAATAGTCGGGATCGTTGAACATATTGCGAATCCAGACCTGCATACCGTAACCGGTAATATTTTGAATTGCTACCTTATAATCCTGGCTGACGGTCTCCCCTTCCACCAGCTTGACATCGTCCTCTGTCAGCAAACAGATATTAAAGCCCATTTCCTTATAATGGGTCAATGCCTTATCATCCATAGGATCCGGGGGCAGATCTGCCAGCTTAATAAATTTGTTTTCCATAGTATCATCCTCTTGAAAATATTGCTAATTTGTACAGGGTACAGGCTTGCCACCACTAAGCTGTGATGTATCGTAACACTTCTAAATCATTGTCTATAGCACCAACTACACCCTCTCCCTACGGGAGAGGTGGCAGCCCGTAAGGGCTGACGGAGAGGGTGTCCTGTCGCACATATGCGGTTTTTGCTGGTACACCCTCTCAGTCAGCTTCGCTGACAGCTCCCCCAGAGGGGGAGCGTGTAATAAGGTATATTTCAATTTAGTGGATTCATACATAAATTTTTTAACGGCAGTAGGAGCAAGCCGCTGCTCTGGACCGCTTTTTTAGAAAGGGAGGGGCCTTGTGCCCCTCCCCTCCTG
>JAFTTQ010000101.1 GCA_017466665.1 Oscillospiraceae bacterium | reverse complement strand
TCCTTGACTATATGAAGGATATTGTATTTGAGCCTGTTTGATAAGCGAAACCGCAAGGTTTATGGCCTTGCGGTTTGTTGTTTTTGGTGGAGATAAGCGGGATCGAACCGCTGACCTTCTGAATGCCATTCAGACGCTCTCCCAGCTGAGCTATACCCCCGTATAACCGAAACCCCTTGATTCACTAAGGGATTTGGACTTTTTACTTTTTTGCGTGTGATTTTTGAATCGGTACCGTTAACTCGCTAAGACGCTCTCCCAGCTGAGCTATACCCCCATATTCGGCTGCTATTTTTCACAGCTTTCGTATTATAGCAATGGAAAAGCTATTTGTCAAGGCTTTTTTGTAAAACAACGCAAAAAACGTTTATTCAGACAAAATCCTCAATCAGTGCAATAAAATTTACACACCAGCCCGAGAATTTCGGGCTGGTTTTTGTATTATGCGGGGAATGTGCCTTTACCGATCAGTTCGGGGCATACGATGGGGTTTAAATGGGCATCAAAGCAGTCATAGCAAAAAAGTGTCCATCCCAGAGCGGCAAAGGGAGTAAAAAGCAGGGCAAACAGGCTGCCGAACACGTGGCAGTAGAAATTGGGGATCAGTGCCGGGAGCCAGATTATCAGGCAGCAAAGCATTGCCAGCAGTACCTTGAAAAGACAGCGGGCATAAATGAAAAATGCGTTTTTCAAGGTCACCCACAAGCGGTTGCTGTACACCGGGATCATGGCAAGAGCGATCATCAGGATCGGCAGGATCACAAGCAGGGAAATGCCGATTGGCAGCAGCGACAAGGCGGACAGCAGGGCAGTGGTGTAGGACGGCGCGGTGTAGTACACGGTCAGGCATAGGGCGTATACAATGCCGGACAGCACAAAGACAGCGGCAGTTTGTAGGTAATTATCCCGAATGCCCTTTCCAAAATCGGTACTCAGGTGGATGTTTTCCTCCCAGGCGTACTGACGAAGGACTCGCATCATTCCGGCAAATGCCACCGCAAACACCCCCCAAAAAAGGATATTTACAAGACTTTTCAGTACATCCAGATTGGCAAGTGCCTGCCCCGCTGACAGTCTCTGTGCATCATCGGCATCTTCCAGGGATTGGTACAGGTTGGAAACATAAATATCCCCGGTTACCGTGGAAAGGAGCAGCGGCAGATAAAACAGCAGCAGGATCAGCCCCAACAGCAGCAGCTTTTTCCAGTGCAGCTTCACAACATCAAAAAAGACCTCCCGGCGGTTATGGGGCAGCATATTTTTGGTATAGTCATTTTGGGCGATCTTGAATTTTCGTTTCATTGCGTCATCTCCAATAAATACTGTGCTGCCCTGAGCGCGCCGTCATTGCCGGCACGTCCGTTTTCGTTCAGAGTGTCAAAATTGACCGATTGGGGGCTGACAAACAAGTAGCAATTTTCCTTGCCGCTGTAATGGGCGGCAAAGGGGCTATGCTCGGTACAGTCGATTTGAAAGCCGTAGGTCAGGATCCCGGCGTCCTCCACATCTTCCTGATAAAGTGTGGCGTTGGGAAATTGCGCTGTAAGCTCATCGGTAAGCCGAACAAAAACAGCCTGTCCTACATTTTGGGGCATACTGCTTTCTTCAAAGATCAAAATATCATAATCAAAACAGCGAACCTCCAAGGTGCTGTAAGAAAGCTCACCCGGGGCGGCAACAGTCACGGTCACGGCTTTTAGCTGCTGCCGGGTTAGGTCGGGGAGGGCATCGGTTAATTGTGCCTGCAGACCTTCTGCGTCCAGGGAGCTGCCGATATATAAAATGTGTACCCGCTGGTGGGGATCGGGCGCTTTCAGGGCACGGAAAACACTGCACCAAAGGATCACCGGGATCAGAAAAATGATGATATATTTCCACCAGTTGAATTGCAGATGGTTTTTCATTGCGCTGCCTCCACGATGATATTGGACACCAGAGAAAGGGTGTAGCTTTCCTGCCGCAAAGAGAAGGTGCCGGCGGGCAAAAATACCCGTCTGTCATCCACGGTAACGGCATAGCAGTCTATGTCCATATACCGCTGGGGCGTATCACAGATATGGGTCACGGTGCCGGTAAGCTGCTGCCGGTCACGGCAATAAAGCTTGTACAGCCGCTGCATAGGAAGAATGTGTATTTCGGTATCATACAGAAGGAAAAAACCGCATAGGACATCTGCGGCAATATTAAGAATCAGCATCAGGGTGTGATTGCTGTCACTGCGCAGAGCGGTGAAAAGAATATTCAGCCCAACGGTAATGGCAAGCACGGCGGCGCACAGCCCGATATGCTGTTTCAGGCGTTTTTGATAGGAGAGGGGAGACTGCCCCAAAATGGAATATTTCATTGCAGGTATCCTTTCTGCAGCAGCTCCTGGGGGGTGCCGATGGCTTCAATTTTACCCGATTCCAAAATAACCACCCGGTCAGCTAAGCTGAGGGCATCCGTCAGATCGTGGGTGACAAAGAGTATCGTGCAGCCAAAAGCTTGGTGGATCTTTTTCACAAGCTGCCGCAGCTCTGTGCGCAAAGTGGGATCAATATTGGAAAACGGCTCGTCAAAAAGCACAGTCACAGGGTTTTTGACCAGCGCCCGGGCAATGGCGATGCGTTGTAGCTGACCGCCGGAGAGCTGCCGGGGCTTGCGGGTCAGAAGCCAGTCTACCTCCAAAAGCGCGGCGATCTCCTTCACCCGGCGATCCACCTCAGATTGTGGGGTGTGGATCATACGCAGGGGAAAGGCGATATTGTCATAAACCGTCATATGGGGGTAAAGATTCAGCTCCTGGCGAATGTAACCGATGTTGCTGTCCTTAAGACGAAAATCGTCGGTGGCGACGCCGTCAATAAACAAAGCGCCGGAAATATAGTCACACAGCCCCAAAACACATTTGAGCAAGGTGGTCTTGCCGCTGCCGGACTGCCCTAAAACCACCAACAGCTCTCCCTGCTTTACGGAAAGGCTGATGCGGTCTAAGGCGGTAACATATTCTTTTTTATTCTTGTAGTAGCAAGAGAAATCCTGAAATTCCAATGCGATCATAGTGCTTTCCTACTTTTCGTTTTTGCTGGTGTCGATGATGGCAACGGGCAGCATTTTGGTCACGGGACGCAGATCACCGAAAAGCTGATTGTACAGGGATTCGGCGGCGTAGTAGCCGATGCGGTAGCCATCCTGCTTTAGGATATAGGGCTTCAGGGAAATGCGCTCGGTAGGGGAGAGCTCGTCATCAAAGATCATCAGCTTCAAATCCCGGGGGATCTGAATGCCCAGCTCCTGGGCGGCCATTAAAACTGTCAGCCGCATAGTGCCGGGAACAATGATGATCTCCGTTTCCGGGTAATTTTGCAGATATTTGACCACAGTGTTTTTCATCTGCAAAGGAGAGCCCTCCAAAACCAAAAGGTTTTGGGGCTTTGCGACTTTATAGTGGCGCAGCAGACCGTGCGTAAAGCCGTTGATACGGGTGTCAGTGGTGGAGGCAATGGTGGAAGGCGCGGTGACATATACTAAGTTTTGGAAATTCTTCTGCTGCAAAAATTCCACGGCATTGACCATAGCTTGATGGTTTTCTGAGGAAATAAAGGAGGCGTGAATATTGGGCAGCATACGGTCTACCAGCACCAGAGGATATTTTCGGATGCAAAGCTTCAAAAGCTCGTTGTCGTAGGTATTGTCGTGGTCGGCGGGGAACAGAATAATGCCCTTGGCACCGGACAGCGGCGCGGAGCGCAATAGGCGGTCCTCCTTTTCCGGTGAGTCGTCACTGACAAGAATGGTAAGCTCCACCTGGTGGTTGCTGCAAAAATCATTGACGCCTGCCAGAATATCGTGGCAGTACTGGGTGGTGATGGAGGGGATGATCAGGGAGATCTTGGGATTGTTCCAGGTGGTGGAAAGGGCGGCATCCGCATTGACCTGACTGCCGATAAAATAGCCCTTGCCGTGGATATTGACCACATAGCCCTTTTGGATCAGGTTGTCGTAGGCACGGCGGACCGGCTTACGGCTGGTATCAAATTTCAGGGAAAGGGTGCGCTCACTGGGCAGTTTAAAATCCGGGATCGATGCGTTTTGGGAAATAATATCCAGAATGTAGCTTTCAATTTTTTTATATAGGGTCGAATCCATAATGCGCCACCTCCGTTGGGGTCAGTATAGCACAGCCGCTTGGCGGTTTCAACAAAATTTGCAGAGAAAACATAAAAATGGTACCAGGGAACCAGTTTGTGTAGTTTTCCTATTTCCAGGGGGAGGGAAAGGTGGTAATATGATAATGTTTCATAATGCGCAAGCTTTGAAAACATATTTTCTAAGGAGGAAACCAAAATGAAGAAACTGTTAGCCTTGACCTTGGCATTGGTGATGGCCGTTTGTATGTTTGCTGCCTGCGATGGCAACAACAGCGAAACCAATCCCCCTGCCACCAATCCCCCCGCAACCACGGATCCTGAGCCCACAGAGCCTGATGTGATCGTTGCTGGTTCCCTGAGCAACCACGAAAACGGCTGGGAAGTAGAAGCCTGGAATCCCGATGCCGCAGGTGTGTATTTCAATATGTGGACGAATGACCTGCCCTACAACTCTGACTGGACTGTGGAGTATCAGCCCCACAGTGGCGATGTTGTGAAGCTGATTCGTGATGGCGAGACCCATATGATCGGCGGCCCCGGTATTGGTCAGCTGGTTAAGTTCAGCGCTAACTCCTACTACCTGAAGTTCGACAAGTATGTGACTCAGGAGCTGTTCCCCCTGCAGGAGGGTGACGTGGTTATCATTGAGGGTGACTTCTCCAACCCTGAAAACGGCTACACCATCCACTTCGATAAGACCTATGTGCAGCTCAAGGTCGGCGGCATCACCAAGTTCACCACCACCGCCCCCGAGGGTATTACTGAGTAAGTAAAACTGCGCAAGAAAGCGGTATAGCGGATAACCCTCTCCGTCAGCCCTGCGGGCTGCCACCTCTCCCAAAGGGAGAGGGTGCGACAGGCTCTCCCTTTGGGAGAACTGTCAGCGACAGCTGACTGAGAGGGTTCTCCCGCCCGCGGCGCGTGCGTGGTACGGCGCAAGGCTCACTGCAAAAAAACACTGCCAAAAGGCTCTCCCTTTGGGAGAGCTGTCAGCGCAAGCTGACTGAGAGGGTTTCTGCGGCAGCTTCAAAATGAGAAGTATTCCTGCATTTCCCGAAATTCCAGAAAGGAGGCGTTTTCCATGCCTGCGAATATCCCGTTGCGGCATGAGCTGAAGTTCTTCATCAGCGAAATGCAGTATCAGATCCTGTCCCGCCAGCTGGATCACGTCCTCTGGCGTGATCCCAACGGGGATGAAAACAACGAGTACCACATCCGCAGCCTGTACTTCGATACGGTCTTCAACGATGCGTATTT
>JAFTTQ010000014.1 GCA_017466665.1 Oscillospiraceae bacterium | reverse complement strand
AGATCTTTAATAAGCGTGATGCCCGTTTGGCTTCTATGACCGACGAATCCGTGAACACCTTCTACACCTGTATTATGTGTCAGGCATTCTCCCCCAGCCACGTGTGTATCGTTACTCCTGAGCGTCTGGGTCTTTGCGGTGCTGTTTCCTGGCTGGATGCCAAGGCTACCAACGAGCTGGATCCTAACGGTCCTTGCCAACCCATCGTCAAGACCGGCTGCCAGGACGAAAGACTGGGCCGCTACGATTCTATGGACGCGGCTGTCTACAAGTATTCTCAGGGTGCTGTTGAGAGAATCACGCTGTACTCCCTGTTCCAGGATCCTATGTCCTCCTGCGGCTGCTTTGAGTGTATCTGCGGCGTGGAGCCCTGCTCTATGGGTGTTGTGATCACCTGCCGTGAGCACGCCGGTATGACACCTCTGGGTATGAGCTTCTCCGAAATGGCTTCTATGACCGGCGGCGGTGTTCAGACTCCCGGCTTTATGGGTCACGGCAAGCACTTCATTTCTTCCAAGAAGTTTATTGCCGCTGAAGGCGGTCCCGGCCGTATCGTCTGGATGCCCAAGATCCTGAAGGATCAGATGCGCGAGCGTCTGGATGCTACCGCTTTGGAGCTGTACGGCGTTGAGAACTTCACCGATATGATCGCTGACGAGACCATCTGCACCGAGGATCCGGAGCAGCTTCTGGAGTACCTGGGCGAAGTCGGTCACCCCGTTCTGGGTATGGAGCCCTTCGATATGTAAAATATATAAAAATGCCAGGTCGCAAGACCTGGCATTTTTTATGAAGAGCAATTAAATTCCAACGACCAATTACAACGTATTCGTAGTACCTTGTTAATGCTAAAACTTTATTCATGCAAGCCCTCTCCGTCAGCCCGTTTGGGCTGACACCTCTCCCAAAGGGAGAGGTTGCGCTCCCCCAAAGGGAAGCTGGCAAAAATCTTTGATTTTTGACTGAGAGGGTAATCTGTAAAGTTTTAGTGTTAACATCATAGTAGGGGCCGATGTGCCTCAATTGGCCCCTACGAATGGTGAGGTAAACAATGAGTTACGGCTTGTGAAGCGGGTGCCTTGGTATGTTACAAAAAATTCATATTTCGTTAAAGAAATATTGACAAAAAATTCATCTCATACTATAATTTTTATATCACATTAAGGAGGGCTAATTATGGCTTTTTGTAAAAACTGCGGCAACGCCTTGAAGGACGGTGCCAAATTCTGCGGCAAGTGCGGCGCAAAGGTAGAGATTCCCGTTGAGGAGGCTCCTGTAAACGAGGCTCCCGTGTATGAGGCTCCTGTGAAAGAAGCACCTGTTGTGATTCCTGCAGCACCTACTTATAATGTCAACTTTACCGTAAATAAAACTGAATCCACTTGGGATGGCGGCGTTTTTGAAACAATTCTCAATTCTATCGCCGCAAGCCTGATCATTATGTTCACCTGTGGCATTGCGACTCCCTGGGCTATTTGCTACATTATGAAGTTTGTGATCAGCCACGCTGTGATCGACGGTAAGAGAATGACCTTCGACGGCACCGGTGGACAGCTTTTTGGCAACTGGATCAAGTGGTTCCTGCTGACCATCGTAACCTGCGGTATCTACAGCTTCTGGGTCACTCCCAGAATGTACAAGTGGGTTGCAAGCCATATCCACGCAGAAAACTAATAATATCAAAAGCGGCACAGCTTTGTGCCGCTTTTGCAATCAGAGGGCAATATGAGTATTGAGCAAAAAAACAGGCTGTATGGGCTGCTGAAAAAGACGCTGATCTTTTTGGCGATAGGCTTTGGATATCTGATTTTTACAAAGATTACCCAGTGGGGCATACCCTGTCCTTTCTTCCTGATAACGGGGAAATACTGCCCCGGCTGCGGCATTTCCAGAATGTTTATGGCGCTGTCAGAACTGGATCTTGTGTCTGCCGCAAGATATAACCTGTTGGTATTGTGCCTTCTGCCCTTTGGACTGTGGATCTGGCTGCGTCACAGCATTGCGTATATTAAAACGGGAACCAATAAAGCCAGTATAGCGGAAAATGTTTTTTATGTGGCTGCGTTTGTTCTGGCGGTAGCCTTTACTGTCATCAGAAATACGGACTGGATCCCTTTTTTACAAATGCCGTAAAACTGCAAATAGAGTTAAAATGACCCCGGCGGTGAGCCGGGGTCATTGTTCGTGAATTACACCAAAGCGGCGGTGATAATAGCCATCTTGTAGACCTCATCGGCGTTACAGCCGCGGGACAGGTCGTTGATGGGAGCAGCCAGACCCTGCAGGATGGGGCCGTAGGCTTCGTAGCCGCCCAAACGCTGGGCAATCTTATAGCCAATGTTGCCAGCCTCGATGCAGGGGAAGATGAAGGTGTTGGCATAGCCGGCAACCGGGGAGCCGGGGAACTTAAGCTGACCAACCTCGGGAGCAACGGCAGCGTCGAACTGCATTTCGCCGTCGATTGCCAGCTCGGGAGCCATTTCCTTGGCAACAGCGGTGGCATCGTGGCTCAATTTCACAGTGCCGCCCTTGCCGGAGCCGTTGGTGGAGAAGCTCAGCATGGCGACTTTGGGATCAATGCCGAAGACCTTGGCGGTCTTAGCGGTTTCCACAGCAACCTCAGCCAGCTTCCGGGCGGCGGAAACGGTAACATTGCCCTCCTTGTCCACGCTGTCCTCATAGCTCAGGTTGATGGCGCAGTCGCCCATAGCGATCTTCTCGTCGCCGCGAACCATAATGAAGCAGGAGGATACCAGGTTGGCGCCCTTCTTGGTCTTAACGATCTGCAGAGCGGGACGGACAGTGTCAGCGGTGGAGTAGGTAGCGCCGCCCAGCAGAGCGTCGGCCTTGCCCATCTTCACCAGCATGGTGCCAAAGTAGTTACCCTTACTCAGAGCAGCCTTGCAATCATCACTGCTCATCTTGCCCTTGCGCAGTTCGACCATCTTGGCAACCATTTCATCCATGCCTTCGTAGGTCAGAGGATCGATGATCT
>JAFTTQ010000100.1 GCA_017466665.1 Oscillospiraceae bacterium | reverse complement strand
TGCGGCAAGTCCGGCAGCGGTAAAACAACGCTTTTGCGCCAGAGGAAATCTGTCCTTGCTCTTCACGGCAAGAAAAGCGGTGAGATCCTGTTTGGCGGTGTACCCCTAGAGAAGGTCAGCCAGCGGGATCAGTCCTCGAAAATCGGCTATGTGATGCAGAATCCGGACGATCAGAACGTCACCGACAAGGTATGGCACGAGCTGGCCTTTGGACTGGAAAGCCTTGGCTGTGATCAAAAGACTATGCGCGCCAGAGTTGCGGAAATGGCCTGCTATTTTGGCATCCAGGACTGGTTTCACCGGGATGTTGCCAACCTCTCCGGCGGTCAGAAGCAGCTGCTTAACCTGGCATCCATCATGGCTATGCAGCCGGAGGTGCTGATCCTGGACGAGCCTACCAGCCAGCTGGACCCCATCGCCGCATCGGATTTCCTCAATACCGTGCGCAAGATCAATATTGAACTGGGCACCACGGTCATCATCACCGAGCATCGTCTGGAGGACATTTTCCCTTATGCTGACCGTGCCATCGTTATGGATGGTGGTAAGATTATTGCCGACGACACCCCTCGCAATATCGGAAAGCTGTTGTACGGGCAGAAAAATGATATGTTTGCGGCTATGCCCACCCCTTTCCGGGTATTCTATGGAGCAAATGGCGACGGTAATTGCCCTCTGACTGTCCGGGAGGGCCGTAACTGGCTCAGTAATACTTATGCCGATCCCAAAGTAAACACCTTACAGGTAGCCCCTTTGGATGAGGAGATTGACGATTCCGCACTTTCATTGAAGGAACTGTGGTTCCGTTATGAAAAAGATAGCCCGGATGTGCTTCGGGGTGTGTCTGCTGAGGTTCCCAAGGGAAGCCTGTATGCCATCGTCGGCGGTAACGGCGCAGGTAAGTCTACAACCTTAAAGGCCATTTGCGGTATCTGCAAGCCCTACCGTGGCAAGGTGAAGGTGTTTGGAAAGTCCGTGGAGAAATATAAGTCCGCTGAGCTGTTCGGCGGCTTCCTTGCTATGCTGCCCCAGGATCCCAAGAGCCTGTTCGTGAAGAAAACCGTCCGGGAAGACCTGGCGGAGATGACCAAGGACGAAAAGAGAATTGCAGAAGTGGCTGCAGTTTGCGAGATCGAAACACTTCTGGACAGCCATCCCTATGATCTGTCCGGCGGTGAGCAGCAGCGTTCCGCCCTTGCAAAAGTATTGTTAACTGAGCCGAAGCTGCTCCTTTTGGACGAACCTACCAAGGGCATTGACAGCTTTTTTAAGGAAAAGCTGGCAGATATTCTGTGCAAGTTGAAAGAGCAAGGCATTACCATTGTTATGGTTTCTCACGATGTGGAGTTTTGTGCGAAGTTCGCGGATATGGTGAGTATGTTCTTTGACGGTCAGATGCTGACCACCGACACACCCCGTCGTTTCTTCGGCAACAACAGCTTCTACACCACCGCGGCCAACCGTATGAGCCGTCATGTGTTCTCTATGGCGGTCACCGCTGAGGATGTAGTCGAATTGTGCAAGCAGAACCAGGAGGCAAAGGCATGAAAAGATCCAACATTGCAATGCTTGTGGTCTGCCTGGTGCTGATTCCACTGACCCTATACTTCGGTATGAAATTGCCGGGACGGAGCTACTACATCACCGGTACTGCCATTATTGCGGAGCTTATGATCCCGTTTTTTATGGCATTTGAGGGACGAAAGGTTCAGGCAAGAGAACTGGTAGTGCTGGCAGTTATGTGTGCGCTGGCGATCGTTGGCCGTGTGGCGATCCCCATTCCACATTTTAAGGCGATCTACGCCATCATTATGCTCACCGGTATTGCCTTTGGTCCCGAGGCCGGCTTCATCGTCGGCGCAGTTTCTGCTATGGCCAGTAACTTTTTCTATCAGCAGGGCGCCTATGTCCCTTGGCAGATGTTTGCATACGGAATCGGCGGTATGCTGGCAGGCTTTGCCTTTGCCAAAGGACGGCTGCCGAAAAAACCGTGGATCATGGCGGTGTTTGGTTTCTTTACCGTGATTGGGTTGGTGGGGCCCATCTTGGACGGTGCAGGACTGTTTTTGGGCTTCTCCGTTCTAAACGAAAATACATTTGCTACCGTTTTTATTCCCGGTTTGATCGTAAACTGCATTCAGGGCAGCTGCACCATCCTGGTCATGCTCTTCTTGGGCAGACCTCTTTTGGATAAGCTGGATCAGATCAAACTGAAATACGGTATGATGGAGGACGAAAATGGGCTTTGAAAAGTCTCATCCCGCGGTCAATTTCATATTTTTTTCTGCTGTGATCGTCGGGACGATTCTTTTTCAGCACCCGGTATTTCTGGTGATTTCGTTTCTTTGTGCGATTGCTTACAGTATCAAACGAAATCGCTGGAAGGCAGTAAGGTTTCACTGCATTCTTTTGCCCCTTGTGGCTGCCTTTGCCCTTTATTACAGCAGCTACACCCACGTTGGCGGTACTGTGCTGCAGCAAAATATGATCGGCAACAATATGACACTGGAATCGGTGGTGTACGGCTTTGTGTTAGGGTTTGTAGTTGCCGGTGTTTTGATTTGGTTTTCCTGCGTGCATAGTGTATTCACTACGGATAAAGTGATATATCTGTTCGGTAAGATCAGTCCCCGGCTCAGTTTGTTCTTGGTAATTCTGCTTCGTATGCTCCCCCGAATCAAAAAGGAAGCCAGAAAAATCAATACCGCCCAGCAAGGAATCGGCAGAGGTGCAAACCAAGGTAATCTGTGGCAGAGAACGGGTAATTGCATCCGCATCTTCTCTACGCTGATCACCTGGACCATCGATTCAATGACAACAGCTTCCGAATCTATGCGCAGCCGGGGCAGCAGCCTGCGAGGAAGAAAAGCCTTTTCTATCTACCGCTTTGATAACCGGGACAGAGCCTATGTGATTGCTATGTTTGGCTGCCTGACACTTACCTTGATGGCTGTATTGCTTCAGCAGACAGATATTATCTACGATCCCCGGATCATTATGACGCCGGTGACTACCATGTCCTATGTGTTTTATATCGGTTACGCCGTCTTTTGCCTGATGCCCCTTATGCTGGAGCTCTGGACGGAGTATCGCTTCAAAAAAGCAAGGAGATCACTGTGAGAAAAGATAAAGTCTCCATATTTCCATCATATCCACCGATGCGGTTCGGGTGGCGCAGGAGTACGGTCTTGGTCTGGAGATTGCCGAATACTGTACTGTGATGTGGGCATCGACGACAGCTATTTGGACGAGATTCGCCGGGGGAGACAAGTTCACCGTGGCGGGCAATCTTCGACGGTGCTAAAAACGGAAAATTCACCCTGGCGCAGGACTTGACAGTAGCTCTTGCTAAGGGGAGAAGCATTACTAATAAGATGCCTGAACCGAATATTGCAAGGAAGAGTCTTTGATGATAAAATTATCAGGAGAATCAATAATCTTCCCGGAGTATCTTTTATTCCAGATCTGTTTGTGGTATAATAAGCTAAATAATATGACTTGATTCGTCAAAAGGGCTTTTTATGCCTGATTTTTACGATCAAAAGAAACGGCTGTGAATACTTGGAAAGGGGCTGAATGCTACTATGGACAAGTTTAAATTGGTCTCTCCGTTTAAGCCTACTGGAGATCAACCAGAGGCTATCGAAGCACTCTCAAATGGTATTGAAAATGGCTTAAAAGAGCAGGTTTTACTAGGCGTTACCGGTTCTGGCAAAACTTTTACAATGGCAAATGTAATTGCCAATGCTAACCGCCCGACGCTGGTTTTGGCACATAATAAAACATTGGCAGCCCAGCTTTGCAGTGAGTTCCGTGAATTCTTCCCGGACAATGCGGTGGAATACTTTGTTTCCTATTATGACTATTATCAGCCGGAGGCCTATATTGCCCATACAGATACCTACATTGAAAAGGATTCTGCGGTCAATGAGGAGATCGACAGGCTGCGTCATTCGGCAACCTCGGCGCTATTTGAGCGGCGGGATGTGATTGTTGTATCCTCTGTGAGCTGTCTGTACGGCTTGGGCGACCCGATTGATTACCGCAGTATGGTCATTTCTCTGCGTGTTGGACAAGAGCGTCCTATGGAGGATGTTCTGCGTAAGCTGACAGAGATCCGTTATGAGCGCAACGATATGGATTTTTCCAGAAATAAATTCCGTGTCCGTGGTGATACCCTGGAGGTATATCCTGCCTATTGGACAGGCAGAGCGATCCGAGTGGAATTTTTCGGAGATGAGGTAGACCGCATCTCGGAAATTAATGCAGTTTCCGGTGTGGTGGAGCGGTATATTGACCATATTGCCATCTATCCTGCCAGTCACTATGTGGCATCCCGGGAAAAACTGGAACGGGCGATGGCGGAGATCCGCAGAGAATGCGATCAACAGGTGGAATATTTCCGCTCTCAGGATAAGCTGTTGGAGGCGCAGCGTATTGCGCAGAGAACCAATTATGATTTAGAGATGCTGACGGAGATCGGCTTTTGCACAGGCATTGAAAATTACAGCCGTGTTATCCAAGGCCGTGCCCCGGGAACACCGCCAACCACACTATTGGATTATTTCCCCGATGATTTTCTTTTGTTCATTGACGAAAGCCACGTAACGCTGCCCCAGTGCCGGGCTATGTACGCCGGTGACCGCAGCCGTAAGGATGCGCTGGTCAATTACGGTTTTCGCCTGCCGTCGGCTTACGATAACCGTCCGCTGAATTTCACCGAATTTGATTCCAAGCTGAATCAGATCATCTATGTTTCCGCAACCCCTGCTGAGTATGAGCAGACCCGTTCAGCCCAAACAGTGGAGCAGGTCATCCGTCCTACCGGGCTTTTGGATCCTGTTGTGGAGGTTCGCCCCATAGAGGGTCAGATCGATGATCTGATCGGAGAGATCAAGGTCAGAAGTGCCAGGGAGGAGCGGGTGCTGGTAACTACCCTGACAAAGAAAATGGCAGAGGATCTGACTGTTTATCTGCAAAAAGCAGGCATTCGTGTGCGCTATATGCACTCTGATATTGGTGCGATGGAGCGAATGGAGATCATTCGGGATCTTCGTATGGCAAAATTCGATGTGCTGATCGGTATTAACCTGCTTCGTGAGGGTCTTGATCTGCCGGAGGTCAGCTTAGTGGCTATCCTGGATGCGGATAAGGAGGGATTTTTGCGTTCGGAGACCAGCCTGATCCAAACCATTGGCCGTGCGGCACGAAATTCCGACGGAATGGTCATTATGTATGCGGATACGGTTACCCGGTCTATGCAGGTCGCCATTGACGAGACCAAGCGCCGCCGTGAAATTCAAAATGCATACAATGAAGCGCACGGCATCGTTCCCAAAACGGTGATCAAATCCATCCGGGACCTGATCGAGATTTCCTCTCCCACAGCAGAGCGGAAGGGAAGAAGCGGCGTGAAAATGACCAAGGCAGAGAAGGAAAAGGAAATCGCAAGACTGGAAAAGCAGATGAAGGAAGCTGCAAGAATGATGGAATTCGAATATGCCGCCATTTTGCGGGATCAGATCATCGAGCTTCGTGGATAATAAAAAGCCTGAAAGTACATTTGACAGCATACATTGTCAAATGCGCTTTCAGGCTTATATGATTAACTTTGCGGGATCGTACCGCGGGTGTTGGAGAGAATTTCAATCGGCTTTAAAATGCCAGTGAACCAACCGCTGTTGTATTTCAGCGATGCGCCTTTGACCATAATCCTTGCCTGACGGAAGTAATTGCTTTGTACATCTGCCCAGAGCTTTCCGTTTTGGCAGAAGCCAAAGTAATAACGGAATCCTGCATCCATCAGGGCATCGAATTTATCGCCGGAATAGGGTGTGTTTTCGGTCAGGTCATTTTCCTGGGCAAACACAAGAATGTCCACATTTCCAAGAATGGGCGTGACCTCATCCTTCCAGCTTTTCAGGTCTTCCTGAACCTGCGTCAGGGATTTATTGCCGTAGGAGATATTGTCGTAGGTGTAGCAGGCAATCTCGTAGCCGTCATTCCGAAGCGCATCCGCGATCTTTTTAGCGCCTTCTACTTCCTGATTGTACTGATCCTTCAGCCATTGCTTAGCGCTGGGGTTGGTGCGGTAGCCGAACAGGCCGTCAGAACCGGATACGGAAATGATGGCCTTTGCTCCCTGATAGGAAAAATCGGGATGCTGTGCAATAAAGCTGTTCAAAATGGGGATCAGGTCGTATTCGCCGGTAAGCGTGTTGCCGTTTTTATCGATGTATTCGTTAACAAGCTTGCCGCTTTCGTCCAAGATCAGCTTGCTTGCAAAGCCGTCACCGTTCTGATCCGGCAGATGATCGCCGTTTCCGTCGACCATATAGGTGTAGTAGTTGACCTGATTTTGGGTCAGGATCAAAGGCTTTTTGCCCTCGGGAAGATAGAGCGTCTTTGCCTGGAATGTGCCGCCCCCGGATTCTACGATGTCATCCTTGCTGATAAGCACATAACCGCCTTCATAAAGCTGATCCAGTATCTCCTTAAATTCTTCTACTGTAATAAAATTACGGTTATAGCTGCTGCCGTAGACCTCGTCGTTAAAAGCCCGCAGGGGGTCAACGATCAAAATCTGGAAGGAGAGATTTAGCACCTTAGAGGGATCGTCCCAGGCAGCACAGCCGGCCTTCAGATCACAGTAGCGCTGAAATGCTGCCATCAGATCGGGATAGTCAGCGATGCGGCCGGAGAAGCCTTCCACAGTGGCAATGGCTTCATCGTAATAATATTCTGCTGCAAGGGCATCGGCCTGCTGGATAAGCTGGGATGCCTCGGCAGCCAACTGCTGATTCTGCTGCTGTGAATTATCTGACGGCTTCTGCAATGCTTCCTCAGAAATCTTTCTTCTTTTGGCACTTTGAATAGCTGAACCGATTATGGTCACCAGAATAAAGATCAGGGCAACGCCAACAATGATGACCGGCAGATAGGATTCCTTGAAAATCTCCATCTTGGTACGCCGTCTGCGCCGTGGATTGACAGGTCTTGGATTATTGTTTTGCATTTCGTCCATAGCCTTACCGCCTTTCCTTGCTTTTTGTGTTATTATATCGGTTAATTGCGTAAAAAGCAAGTGGCTATGTTTATTTATGGCAGTGCAGGGAATAATTAGGTAAGAGCATTCAAGGAGGAGATCAATGTGGTTAAAGGAATATCTAAGCAGGTGATCGTGGTAAATTCCCCGGATAAAAAGCTGTTTGATCAGGCGATTTTTATTTTGTCAGATGATGCCATGAAGGAAAACGGTATTTCCAACGAGGAATTGATGCGGGAAGCAAAGGCTCTTATAAAAAGACCGACAATCGATCATAAAGGTTTTTCTTTTTGGAGCGTGGCATTTGCTTTGTCGGGGGCACTTTTAACCGGCATAGTTTGGCTGTTGACTTCCATACTATGACTTGCGAAAAAGATCCTTTCGTGCTATAATGCCTCCGTTTGGAGGTGTGAGTTGTGAAGCTTGGTGTTTATGAAATTGAAAAGCCGCTGATCTTAGGGCCGATGGCAGGGGTAACAGACTGGGCTTTCCGTACTGTCTGCGGAGAAATGGGTGCCAATATGACCGTAACGGAAATGGTATCCTCCCGGGCGCTGGTATACAAGGACAAGAAAAGCGCGGCGCTTTTAAAGAAAAACCCCGGCACTGTTTGCGGCGCGCAGATCTTTGGCAATGATCCGGGGATTATGGCAGAGGCGGCACAGCTTGCACTGGAGATTTCCGGCTGTGATTTTATTGATATCAATATGGGCTGTCCAATGCCGAAGATCGCCAATTCCGGCGATGGCTGCGGCTTGATGCGCACACCTGAGCTTGCGTCAAAAATTGTCAGCACGGTTTGTGAAACGGTATCCGTTCCTGTGACGGTCAAGTGCCGTTTGGGATGGGACAAGGGCAGTATCAATGTTCTGGAATTTACCAGGCTGATGGAAGACAACGGCGCGGCAATGCTGACCGTTCACGGACGGACACGAAGCATGCTCTATTCCGGTACAGCCAACTGGGATATGATCGCAAAGGTGAAGCAGCAATGCCAGATTCCTGTGATTGCCAACGGCGATGTGATCAGCGGAGAATCTGCCGTTAAGTGCCTGAAATGGACGGGCGCAGATGGCCTTATGATCGGAAGAGCCAGCTTTGGTGATCCCTGGGTATTTGCGGAGGTTTCAGCGGCCTTGCAGGGCATCCCTTATGCGGGCAGACCAAAGCTTTCTGAGCGTGTGGATGTGGCTGTGCGCCAATTTCAGCTTGCCTATGAGGATAAGGGCGAGCATATTGCCTGCCTGGAGGCTCGAAAGCATTTTGCATGGTATCTGCGGGGCGTATCCCACAGCAATTTTTATAAGGAGCAAATTTCTGCCATTCAAACAATGGAGGATATTTACCGTATCGCAAAAGCAATTCAAAGAGATTTGAAATAATTTCCCGGAATAGTTATTCCGCTGTGTCGCATTCTATCACTGAGGTGATGAAATGTGATACGGCGGATACTTTTTTGTATGACAGCAGGATTGCTCATGATTATCCCGGCATCTGCCGAAACAATTAAATGGGTTAGCTTTGATGTTCCTTATGAGTCTCTTTCCTATGCAATGCAGCAGGATATTGACAGCTATGGAAAAGAACAGCATATTGGCTGGATCGAATCTTTATCCGTTGCGGCATGCCGTACTGGCGGAAAATGCGGTCTTTCCTCGGTAAAAAAGGCAGTTGCTGAGTTAAAAACAGGAAAATCGCCGGAGGAGCTTCTGGGCGGTGTATACAAGTATTATGAATACTACCATGCAGCGTACAGTGCTGTGTTAGGCGGTATGCTGGGAACATATGCCATCGAAAAGGACGGTCAGCAGATCGTTACCTATGGGCTGAAAGCATTTTCACCTGTTGCAGCCGGCTATGGATATAGCCACAGCGCCGATTTTGGCAACAGCCGTTCCTTTGTCTTTCAGCGCAAGCATCTCGGTAATGATATTATGGCCGCATTGGGCACGCCGATCATTGCGGTGGAAGGCGGTGTTGTGGAGGCCATGGGCTGGAACCGGTACGGCGGTTGGCGAATTGGCATTCGTTCCTTTGATTCCAAGCGGTATTACTACTATGCGCATCTACAAAAAGACCATCCCTACGCGGAAGGAATTTCTGAGGGGGATGTCGTTCAGGCGGGAGATGTGATCGGCTTTATGGGAAGAACAGGATATTCCGATAAGGAGAATGTGAATAATATCTCAGCCGTTCATTTGCATTTTGGTATGCAGCTTGTCTTTGACGAAAGCCAAAAGGAAGCCACATCGGAAATCTGGGTGGATGTATATGATATTGTTCGCCTGCTCAGCACCCATCGCAGCAGCGTAAAAAAGTCTGAAAACGGCTGGACAAGGATGTATCCTTACCGGGATTTGGATGCTCCGTATCTGTCAGAAAATTCTTGAAAAAAATCTCTGTTTTTGTTTGACAAAAAATATCTGCCGTGCTATACTTGTCAAGATAAAAACAGGGGAGGGGAAATATATGATGCACGGCGGGTTAAATTTTGTTGGCTGTACCCGTGAGGATGTATTTTCTGTTTGTGATTCCGTTACGAAGGAATTGCTTTCTCATTCTTTGGATAGGTGTTTTGTTTTTCCCGGCTTTTGCGATGTGCACGTGCATTTTCGCGAGCCGGGTTTTTCTTATAAAGAAAGCATTTTATCCGGAAGCAGTGCTTCTGCCGCCGGTGGCTACACAGCGGTCTGCACCATGCCCAATTTAAATCCTGTGCCTGACAGCGTGGAAAATCTGCGCCAGCAGCTTGAATTGATCCGGCAGCAGGCAGTGATCCACGTGTATCCTTACGGTGCCATCACTGTGGGACAAAAGGGTGAGCAGCTTGCGGATCTATCGGGGATGGCGGCGGATGTAATCGCTTTTTCCGATGATGGCAGAGGGGTTCAAAGTGATGAGATGATGCGCAGTGCTATGCTCCGCGCAAAGGCACTGGGGAAAATGATCGTGGCACACTGTGAGGTCAACGATCTTCTTCACGGCGGTTATATTCACGACGGTGAGTACGCAAAAAATCACGGTCATAAGGGTATCTGCAGTGAAAGCGAATATGCCCAGATCGCCCGGGATCTTAGGCTTGCGGAGGAAACAGGCTGCGTCTATCACGTATGCCATATCTCTGCAAAGGAAAGTGTTGCCCTGATTCGGGATGCCAAACGGCGCGGTGTAAATGTGACCTGTGAGACTGCACCCCATTACCTAGTGATGGACGACGGTGATCTGCAGGAAGATGGGCGGTTTAAGATGAATCCGCCGCTGCGAAGTGCGGAGGATAAAAATGCGCTGATCGAGGGCATTCAGGACGGCACCATTGATATGATCGCCACCGACCACGCACCCCATTCTCAGGAAGAAAAAAGCAAAGGTCTTGCTGGCAGCAGCTTTGGTATCGTTGGCATTGAAACGGCGTTTTCTGTGCTGTATACGCACCTTGTGCAAAAAGGTATCATAACCTTGGAACGGCTGATTCAGCTTCTGGCAGTAAATCCCAGAAAACGGTTCGGCATTCCGATGGGAAATGATTTCACAGTATGGGATCTTTCGGAATCCTATATTGTCGACCCGGATAAGTTTTTGTCCAAAGGAAAAGCTACGCCCTTTGCAGGCTGGCAGCTTAACGGCGTTTGTAAAATGACAGTTTGTGACGGTAATGTTGTATACAGGAAATAATGGGAGGATAATACAATGGCAAAAAGAACAGATATTAAGAAAGTTTTGATCATCGGCTCCGGCCCTATCGTGATCGGTCAGGCGGCAGAATTTGACTATGCGGGCACACAGGCCTGCCTTGCACTCAAGGAAGAGGGCTATGAGGTGGTTTTGTGCAACTCCAATCCCGCCACCATTATGACCGATACCACCATTGCCGATAAGGTTTATATGGAGCCGCTGACGCTCGAATTTATCGCCAAGATCCTCCGCTATGAGCGCCCGGATGCTATTTTGCCCGGCATTGGCGGTCAGACTGGCCTGAACCTTGCTATGCAGCTTGAGAAGAAAGGCGTTTTAAAGGAATGTAACGTGGAGCTGTTGGGCACCAGCAGTGAGTCTATTGAGCGGGCAGAGGATCGTGAGCTCTTTAAGGAGCTGTGCCAATCCATCGGTGAGCCCACCATTCCTTCCGAGATCACCTATTCTATTGATGAAGCGAAGAGGGCTGCGGAAAAAATCGGCTATCCTGTGGTGCTCCGTCCTGCTTTTACATTGGGCGGCACAGGCGGCGGCTTTGTCAACAATGAAGAGGAGCTTGTGGAAATCGGCATCAATGCCTTTAAGCTCTCTCCTGTCCATCAGGTCTTGGTGGAAAAAAGCGTTAAGGGCTATAAAGAGATTGAATTTGAGGTTATGCGGGATTCCAAGGATCACGCCATTACCATCTGCGGTATGGAAAATGTGGATCCCGTTGGTGTTCATACCGGCGACTCTATTGTGGTCGCTCCCATTATGACCCTGAGCAAGCAGGATGAAAAGATGCTCAATGACAGCGCTATCAAGATCATCCGGGAGCTGAAAATCGAAGGTGGCTGTAATGTGCAGTTTGCATTGGATCCGCAAACCAGCCAGTATTATCTGATCGAGGTCAACCCCCGTGTGTCCCGTTCCTCTGCCTTGGCATCCAAGGCAAGTGGCTATCCCATTGCCCGTGTGACCGCCAAGATTGCCGTGGGTATGGCTTTGGAGGAGATCAAGATTGCCAATACCACAGCCGCTTTTGAGCCTAAATTGGACTATATGATCGCAAAGCTGCCCCGTTTCCCCTTTGATAAATTCACCACTGCCGTCAATCACCTGGGAACCCAGATGAAAGCCACCGGCGAGGTAATGGGCATTGGCTCTACCTTGGAGGAATGCCTGCTTAAGGGCATCCGTTCCTTGGAGGTTGGTGTGAATCACATTTATGTTTCCAAGTTCGACACAATGGATCGGGAGCAGCTTTTGGACTATATCCGTGATTTCAAGGACGACAATATTTACGCCATCGCTGAGCTGTTCTCCCATAATGTCAGCGTGGAGGAGATCCATAAGATCACACAGATCACCCCCTTCTTCCTGGAAGCAATCAAGCGCATTGTGGATATGGAAACCACCCTTAAGAACAATGTGCGCAATCTGGAGATCCTTGTTGCGGCGAAGAAGATGGGCTTTAGCGATAAATATATCGCCCGTATGTGGAAGTGCGATGAAATGGATGTTTACAACTTCCGCAAGGAAAACAATGTATTCCCGGTTTTCCGCATGGTAGATACCTGCCACACCGGTGCCTACATTCCTTATTTCTACTCCTCCTACACTGGCAGGAATGATTCGGTGCTGACAGATAAAAAGAAGATCATTGTTTTGGGTGCAGGGCCTATCCGTATCGGACAGGGTGTAGAGTTTGACTATTCCACTGTCCACGCGGTTATGACCATTAAAAATGCCGGTTATGAGGCCATTATCATTAACAATAACCCCGAAACCGTTTCCACCGACTATACCACAGCCGACAAGCTGTATTTTGAGCCGCTGACGCCTGAGGATGTTATGAACATCATCGAGTATGAAAGGCCTGAGGGTGTGATCGCTTCTCTGGGCGGTCAGACAGCCATCAATTTGGCACAACCTTTAGCAAACAGGGGTGTTAAGATCATCGGCACCGACTGCCTGGCCATTGAACGTGCGGAAAACCGTGACAGCTTTGAAAAAATCCTGGAGCATCTGCATATTCCCCAGCCCACCGGCAAGGCAGTGACAAAAATCGAAGACGGTATTGCTGCGGCGAATCAGATCGGTTACCCGGTGCTTGTCCGTCCCAGCTTTGTTTTGGGCGGCAGAGCTATGCAGATCGTTGCCAACGAGGAACAGCTCCGGCATTATCTGAAAACCGCGGTTGAGATCGATGAGGACAAGCCGGTTCTTGTAGATAAGTATATTGAGGGCAAAGAGGTGGAGGTTGATGCCATCTGTGACGGCATTAACGTTTTTGTCCCCGGCATTATGGAGCTGGTAGAGCGTACCGGCGTTCACAGCGGTGACTCCATCAGTGTGTATCCTGCATTCAGCATTTCCGATAAGGTAAAGGGTACCATTTTGCAGTATGCAAAAAAGCTTGGCCTTGGCATTGGCATTATTGGCCTGTATAATATTCAGTTTATTGTTGACAAGGATGACAATGTTTTCATTATCGAGGTCAATCCCCGTTCTTCCCGTACCGTTCCGTTTCTGAGCAAGGCTACCGGGTACAGCCTTGCGGATATTGCCACAGAGGTGATTTTGGGTAAGAGCCTGAAAGAGCAGGGAATTTTCGATATTTACCCGGATGAGAAAAAGCGCTGGTATGTAAAGGTGCCCGTTTTCTCCTTTAATAAGCTGCGGGGCTTGGACGCGTACCTGTCCCCGGAGATGAAGTCCACCGGCGAAGCCATCGGCTACGATAATACCTTGACCCGCGCCCTTTATAAGGCGTTGCAGGCATCGGGTATGCACCTGCAAAATTACGGCACAGTGTTTGCAACCATTGCCGACAAGGATAAGGAGGAGGCATTGCCCCTGATCCGCCGGTTCTATAATCTGGGCTTCAATATCCAGGCAACCGAGGGCACAGCAATGTTCCTGAAACGTAACGGCATCCGCACCCACATCCTTGGCAAGATCAGCTCCGGCTGTGAGGAGATCCCCGAGGCGCTGCGGCAGGGGCATATTGCCTATGTTATCAATACCAAGCAGCCCGGATCTGAGGGCTCTGATAACGATGGCCACCAGATCCGCAATATTGCCACAGAGAACAATGTGACCATCTTTACCGCACTGGATACTGTCCGTGTGCTTTTGGATGTTTTGGAGGAAACCACCCTGACCACTTCCACCATTGACGCATGAAAGGATCGCTATGAAGCAAGGAAAATTTAAGATCATAGAGAACACGCCACTAACGGATTGTGTGTATCAAATGACTTTGCAGGGTGATACCTCTGCCATCACAGCACCGGGGCAGTTCGTCAATATTCAGCTTGACGGCTTGTTTCTGCGCCGCCCCATATCTGTGTGTGACGTAAATGAAGACAAATTGACTATCATATATAAGGTCGTGGGTAGGGGGACAGAACAGTTATCCCAAATGACTGAGGGAGAATTGGATGTCCTGACCGGCCTTGGAAACGGGTATAACCTGACAAAGGCTGGGGACAGCCCAGTTTTACTCGGCGGCGGTGTGGGTGTGCCTCCTATGTATCTTCTTTGCAAAAGTCTTTTGGCAATGGAGAAAAAGGTTACGGTTATTTTGGGCTTTAATACCAAAAGTGAGATATTCTATGAAAAGGAATTTCGGGCCTTGGGTGCCGATGTGATCGTCACAACGGTGGATGGCAGCTACGGCACACAGGGCTTTGTCACCGATGCACTTAAGACGCTGTCATACAGCTATTTTTACACCTGTGGCCCGGAGCCTATGCTGAAAGCGGTATACAAGACAAGCGTTACTTCTGGGCAAATGAGCTTTGAAAAACGGATGGGCTGCGGATTTGGTGCCTGTATGGGCTGTTCCTGTAAGACACTTACAGGCTATAAGCGGATCTGTAAGGAAGGGCCTGTTATGGAAAAGGAGGAGATTCTGTGGGAAGATTAAGTGTGGATTTGTGCGGAATTACGCTGGATAATCCCGTGATCCCTGCCTCCGGAACCTTTGGCTATGGCTATGAGTATGCTGAGCTTTATGACATAAACCAGCTAGGAACCTTTTCCTTTAAGGGAACAACAAGAGAACCCCGGTTTGGAAATCCCACACCCAGAATCGCGGAATGCACTGCCGGAATGATCAATGCGGTAGGATTGCAAAATCCCGGTGTGGAAAAGGTGATTTCTGAAGAGCTTCCCAAGCTGAAGCAGTGCTTTCATAAGCCGGTTATGGCCAATATCAGCGGTTTTTCCGTGGAGGATTATGCTTACACCTGCCAAAAGCTGGATGCTCAGGAACAGGTTGGCTGGCTGGAAGTGAATGTAAGCTGCCCCAATGTTCACGGCGGCGGTATGAGCTTCGGCACTGACCCCAAGGCTGCCGCTGAGGTAACTGCTGCGGTGAAAAAGGTTGCACATAAGCCTGTCATCGTTAAGCTGTCACCCAATGTGACGGATATTGTAGCCATTGCCAAGGCTTGCGAGGATGCCGGCGCTGATGGCATCAGCCTGATCAATACGATGCTGGGAATGCGAATTGATCTTCGTACCCGTAAACCCATCATTGCCAATAAAATGGGTGGTTTTTCCGGGCCAGCCATTTTCCCTGTGGCGGTGCGTATGGTCTATCAGGTAGCAAATGCGGTCAAGATCCCTGTTGTGGGTATGGGCGGTGTTTCGAAGGCTGAGGATGTGGTGGAAATGATGCTTGCCGGTGCTACGGCAGTTGAGGTGGGTGCTGCCAATTTGGTGAACCCCTACGTTTGCAGTCAGATCATCCGTGACCTTCCTGAGGTTATGGATCATTATAGAATCAATACATTACAAGAGATAATAGGAGGCGTAAATCATGGGTAAGGACGTTATTGTAGCCTGTGACTTTTCCAGCGGCGAACAGGTGTTTTCTTTTCTGGATAAGTTTACCAGCAGAAAGCCCTTTGTGAAGATCGGTATGGAGCTTTTCTATGCCGAAGGGCCTGCCATCGTCCGTGCAATTAAGGAACGGGGACATAAGATCTTCCTGGACTTGAAGCTTCACGATATTCCCAATACCGTGAAAAAGGCAATGAAGGTGCTGTCTAACCTGGATGTGGATATTTGCAACTTGCATGCTGCCGGTACGACCGCTATGATGCAGGCCGCCCTTGAGGGTTTGACCCGCGAAGACGGCAGCCGTCCGCTGCTGATCGCTGTGACCCAGCTTACCTCCACCGATCAGGAGAGTATGGAACGGGATCTTTTGATCCATGAACCCATCGACCAGGTGGTAATGCACTACGCCCAAACTGCCAAAAATGCCGGTCTGGATGGCATCGTATGTTCTCCCTTGGAGGCAGGCAAGGTACACGATTCCTGCGGCAAGGACTTTTTGACTGTGACGCCCGGTGTTCGTTTTGCTGACGGTGAGACCGGCGATCAGAAGCGGGTTATGACCCCTGCACAGGCTAAGGAAATCGGTTCTGACTACATTGTTGTGGGCAGACCCATCACCGCTGCATCCGATCCTGTTGCTGCCTATGAGCGGTGTGTTTCGGAATTCTGCGATTAAGGAGATAGAAAATGGAAGGCTATAAAAGAGAGTTTATTCAGTTTTTGCAGGATGCAGGTGTACTGAAATTTGGTGATTTCACTGCAAAGAGCGGACGGAAGATCCCTTATTTTATCAATGCAGGCGATATCAAAACCGGCGACCAGATCGCCAAGTTAGGCGAGTTTTACGCAAAATCATATTTTGAGAAGATCGGCAATAAGCGTACAGTTTTATATGGCCCTGCCTATAAGGGTATTTCCATTGCGGTTTCCTCTGCTGTGGCACTGTCCAAGGCGGGCTTGGACGTTCCTTTCTTCTTTAACCGTAAGGAAGCCAAGGATCACGGCGAGGGCGGCATTTTTGTAGGCTATGTTCCCACAAGCGGTGAGGAAGTTGTCATTGTGGAGGATGTGATCACTGCCGGTACAGCCATCCGGGAAAGCATGGCAAATCTTTCCTCCTTAAACGGTGTGAAAGTGGCAGCTACCTTTGTGATGGTCGACCGTAAGGAAAAAGGTAAGGGTGAAAAATCCGCAATGGCAGAGGTGGAGGAGGAATTTGGGTTCCCTGTATACTCTGTTGTGGATGTATATGATATTATCGAATATTTGGAGGAGGATGCGTCCAACGCTGAAAATGTTGCCCGCATCCGCAACTACCTGGCTGTGAACGGAGCAAAATAATGAGAAGTTTGATCGATATTACGGATTTTTCCGTGGAGGAGCTGTATGAGCTTTTGTCCGTTGCCTCCGATATCGGTGAGCATCCGGAAAAATATTCCGATGCTTGCCGTGGTAAGAAGCTGGCAACACTATTCTTTGAGCCTTCTACCCGGACACGGCTGAGCTTTGAAGCGGCAATGCTGGAATTGGGCGGCAGTGTGGTCGGCTTTAGTGATGCCGGTTCCTCATCTGCAAGCAAGGGCGAGAGTATGGCAGATACCGCAAGGGTTATTTCCTGCTATGCCGATATTATGGCGATCCGCCATCCTTTGGAGGGTGCGCCTTATGTAGCCTCTCAAAATGCCACGATCCCGGTCATCAATGCCGGTGATGGCGGTCACTGCCATCCCACACAAACCCTGGCAGACCTTTTGACCATTTATCGGGAAAACGGTCATTTCGATAATTTGACTGTGGGCTGCTGCGGCGACTTGAAGCACGGCAGAACGGTGCACTCTTTGTTAGCTGCGCTGACCCGGTATAAAAATGTGAAGGTTGTTTTGATTTCTCCCAAGGAATTGCAGCTTCCTGGCTATATGAAAAAGGAAGTGCTGGCAAAGAACGGAATGTCCTATGTGGAAACGGAATCTCTGGAGGATGCTATCCCGGAACTGGATGTTCTGTATATGACCCGTATTCAGAGAGAGCGGTTTGACCGTGCAGAGGACTATAACCGCTTAAAGGACAGCTATGTGCTGACAGCGGAGAAAATGAAGCTTGCCAAGGAATCCATGCGGGTACTTCATCCGCTGCCCCGTGTCAATGAGATCAGTGTTAAGGTGGACGACGATCCCAGAGCTGCATATTTCCGTCAGGCATTAAACGGCAAATATATGCGTATGGCACTGATCTTAAAGCTGTTAAAGGATGCCGAAAACGGTGTGCAAATGCCTGAGGAAAAGAATATCCTTGTGGATGAGCTTTTCTGCGACAATGACCGGTGCATCAGCTTTACAGAGCAGGAGATCCCCCATAAATTTAAGCTGGTAAACGACGAAACCGGTGAGTGCCGCTGCCTGTACTGCGAGGCAAAAAAATTCCGATAATTTCTTCTGTGGTATCTCAAAAGGGATACCACAGTTTTTTATACTGATTTTTATCAAAAATTTTCTTGACATTGCTTGGAAAAAGTTACAAAATATACTTGATCCGTAAACGACACGCAAATAGATAGAATGACGTTTTGCCTATGAAAATTTTAATTACAACTGATTTATATACGGTCACGACCAACGGTGTTGTAACCTCTGTTAGGAATCTTTATGATGAGCTGGTTGCTGACGGTCACGATGTTCGCATTCTGACCCTTTCCGGCAATAATAATAGCCGTAGGGAAGGGCATGTGTATTATATTCGGTCGATTTCTCTGGATGCGGTGTACCCGGATGTGCGAATGCCCACATCCTATCGTCATAAGCTTATCAAGGAGCTGATCCTTTGGAAGCCGGATGTGATCCATAGCCAGTGTGAATTTTTTACCTTCCAATATGCCTCCCGCATTTCCAAGTGTACAGGAGCGCCTATCGTACATACCTATCACACTTTGTATGAGCAGTATTTTACCTATCTTGTGCCGGTAAAAAGTCTGAGTAAGCGCGCGGTCAGTACCTTCTCGAAGTATCGGCTGAAAAAAGTATCCCAGGTCATTGCGCCGACCCATAAGGTCGAGAATGTTTTGCGGGATTATGGACTTAGTAATCCCATCCAAGTTATTCCCAGCGGGATCAATTTGGAGCGATATAAAAATCGCATAACCCCGGAAGAACGGATGAAAAAGCGCCGCCGCCTTGGCATCAGCGACAGTCAGACGGTTATGCTGAATTTAGGCAGATTGGGAACCGAAAAGAATATCGATGAGCTGATCCGAATGTTTGCCAAAGCAACCGAAGGCAGGCAGGATCTGGTGTTTTTGATCGTTGGCGATGGGCCTGCCAGAGCGCATTTGGAGGAGCTTGCCGCCGAGCTTGAGCTTCAGGAACGGGTGATCTTCACAGGTATGGTAGATCCCGCAGAGGTTCAAAACTACTATCAGCTTGGAGATTTCTTTGCCAGCGCGTCTACCAGTGAGACCCAGGGCTTGACCTATATTGAGGCAGCGGCCAACGGCTTGCCTCTGCTCTGCCGGGAGGATCCCTGCTTGCAGGAGGTTTTGATCGGCGGTGTTAACGGTTATACATATTCCGATGAGGAATCCTTTTTAAAGTACTTTTATGCCATTTGTGAGAATCCCAGGTGGCGTGCCATCGCCGGAGAGCACAGCCGCAGTATTGCTATGTCCTTTGATAAGCATACCTTTGGCGATTCTGTGGAAGCACTTTATGATGCTGTTGTCAAATAGTTTTTGCCACCTGTGGAGTTTTCCTCCGCAGGTGGTTTTAGTTATTGATTTACAGAGCAAAATGTTGTACAATTCTTTTAATTATTTGGAAACGAGGGATTAACCATGCGAATTGTTGTAAAGGTAGGAACTTCCACGCTGGCACATAACGGCGGGCGGCTGAATATCCGCAGGGTGGAGCTTTTATGCAAGGTTTTAAGCGATCTGAAAAATGCTGGTCATGAGATCATATTGGTTTCCTCCGGCGCCATCGGTATGGGTGTAGGAAAGCTGGGACTTCATGGCCGTCCCGAGGATATGCCCGGCAAGCAGGCTGCCGCGGCTGTTGGTCAGTGCGAGCTGATGTATACATATGATAAGCTTTTTGGCGAGTACAGCCATAATGTGGCGCAGATTCTGCTGACCGCAGACGATATTCACGATCCACGCCGCAGTGTTCACGTTCACGATACGCTTGAGAGATTGCTAAGCTGGAATGCTCTGCCCATTATCAATGAAAATGATGCTGTTGCCACCGACGAGATTGGTATTCAAACCACCATCGGGGAAAATGATACCCTTTCAGCCATTGTGGCGCGGCTTGTAAAGGCAGATCTGCTGATTCTGCTTTCGGATATTGATGGGCTGTATACTGCCGATCCCAGAAAAGACCCCAATGCTGTGTTGATTCCAGTCGTTGAAAGGATCACACCTGAGGTTTTGGCCTTGGCTGGCGGCACCGGCTCATCCTTAGGCTCCGGAGGCATGGCGACAAAATTAAAGGCGGCGAATATTGCAACCCAAGCCGGAATTGATATGGTGATTGCCAACGGAGAAAACCCAGAGGTTTTGTATGATTTGTTTGATGGCAGGCAGGTAGGCACCCGCTTTGCCGGAAAGGGATGCTGTGTATGACTACCTATGATATTTTACGGGCTGCCAAGGCGGCAGCACCGTCGCTGGTGACGGCAGATACCCAAACAAAAAATAAGGCGCTTTCCGCTATGGCAGATGCTTTGGAAGCAGCCTGCCCGGATATCCTCAGCGCCAATGCGCAGGATATGGATGCGGCAAAGGATCATATTTCTCAGGTTATGCTTGACAGGCTCCTGCTGACGCAAAGCCGGGTCAGTGCTATGGCGGAGGGGATCCGTCAGGTTGTAAAGCTGCCCAATCCTGTGGGCAGAGTGCGGCAGAGAGTGGAACGCCCCAACGGTATGGTAATCGAAAAAGTCGGTGTTCCTATGGGAGTAGTTGCGATTATTTATGAAAGCCGTCCCAATGTGACCTCCGATGCCGCAGCTCTTGCATTGAAATCCGGCAATGCCTGTGTGCTGCGGGGCGGCAAGGAGGCATTTCGAAGCGCCAATGCCATTGTCAGGGCAATGCAGCAGGGGCTTGCTGCTGTCGGATTACCCAAGGAGCTTGTCCAGCTTGTACAGGACACCTCCCGGCAAAGCGCACAGGAGCTTATGACTGCCGTAGGCTTGGTAGACTTGCTGATTCCGCGGGGTGGAGCAGGATTGATCAAAGCCTGTACGGAAAACGCAAAGGTTCCCTGTATTCAGACCGGCACCGGTATTTGCCATATCTTTGTGGACAAGTCTGCAGATCAGGAGATGGCACTTTCTATATTGGAAAATGCCAAAACCAGCCGTCCCTCAGTTTGCAATGCCGCGGAGGTCTGTTTGGTTCATCAAGATATTGCGGAGGAATTTCTGCCTAAGCTGTACCGGAAATTGGTTTCAGACCATAAGGATTGCCCGGTTGAGCTTCGCTTGGATTCTACCGCTCAAAACATCATTCCCGGAATTGCTGCCGGTGAAAATGACTTTGACACAGAATTTTTGGATTATATTTTAGCTGTGGGCGTTGTTTCGGATGTTCAGGAAGCCGTTCGTCATATTTTAGCGCATTCCACAGGACACAGTGAGGCAATCATTACCTCGAATCCGGAGTCAGCCGATTATTTTACAAGAACAGTTGACAGCGCCGCGGTTTATGTTAATTGCTCCACCCGTTTTACCGATGGGGGCGAATTTGGATTAGGCTGTGAAATGGGAATATCCACCCAAAAGCTTCACGCCAGAGGCCCAATGGCGCTTGAAGAGCTTTGCTGCTATAAATATGTGATCCGTGGAAACGGACAGATCCGATAGGGGAGTATGAAATGAAAACAACAGTTGGTTTTATAGGCACCGGCAATATGGGGGGTGCTTTGGCAAAGGCTGCCGCGAAGGCGATGCCTGCACAGGAGATCTATTTGTTCGATAAATGCACCGAAAAGGCAGAGACTCTTGGCAGGGAGCTTTCCTGCAACAGTGTTTCTTTAGAGGCAGTCAGCCAGTGCAGCTATATCTTTTTGGGTGTTAAGCCGCAAATGATGGAATCTTTGTTTTTAGAGCTCTCTCCCATTTTGTCACAGAGGCAGGATCCGTTTGTGCTTGTTTCCATGGCGGCAGGCGTTCCAATGGCACGGATTCAGGAACTGGCAGGGGAGAAGTACCCTGTGATCCGCATTATGCCCAATATGCCGGTTTCGGTTGGTGTGGGTATGATTCTTTATGATGCAACAGAAAATGTCACTCAGGAGCAGCAGGCGGGCTTCCTGAAGTGTATGCAGTATGCAGGTACTATGGATAAGCTGCCGGAAAATCTGATCGACGCTGGCACATCGGTTGCAAGCTGCGGCCCCGCCTTTGCGTTTTTATTTATTGAGGCACTTACTCAGGGCGGTGTTGCCTGCGGATTGCCGGAGGATAAGGCTGAGCTTTATGCCAAGCAAATGCTGCTTGGCTCTGCAAAGCTGGCTCTGGAATCTTCCATGCAGCCATCCCAGCTTCGACAGGCAGTATGCTCTCCTGGCGGCTCTACCATCGAGGGCATCTATGCTCTGCAAAATGGCAATTTCCCGGAGACAGTATCGGATGCCGTAATCGCATCCTACAAAAGAAACCAGGAATTAGGAAAATAAGTTTTAGAAATACTTGATAGGCGAATTCGTTTTCCAAGAGGGAAACGGGTTCGCCTTTTCTGCGGCAAAGGACAATATTATTGAACCATTATAGTTGAATTCCTTTTGTCTTTCCTGGATGAAATTAAAAAAACTGGAATGTTTAAGGAATAATGCACAAAAAACAGGTGGACAATCTTATTGTATTAGGCAAAGTGCATTGACGATTGGCAAACGCAAAAAATATAATAACTATGGTACAATGTAGGTAACTACAAGGAGGTGCTTTGAAAATGCAAATTGGACTGCGTTTTTTAGATGATTCCGGTGACTGGGCAGAAAATGCATGGATGCATGTTGTCCGTATGGGTCAGGAGGATTGCAAACCGGATAAAAAGAAAATCACCTGGCCTACAAAGGTGTACTCCCTTCACTTCATTCGGGAGGGCAGAGGTGTGCTGAAATACAACGATTTGGAAGTGAATCTGAAGGCGGGAATGTGTTTCGTGCTTTATAGTGATACTGCTGTGGAGTATTATCCCGACAGAAATGATCCCTGGAGCTATCTATGGATCGATATTGACGGTGAGGGCATTGATAACCTACTTGCTAAATGTGGATTTTCCGAGAATAGACCGTATAGGAAATATCCCATGGAAAAGCATTTTATCTATGAGCTCAACCGCTTGAGTGAAATCCACTCGGTCCGCTCTGCAACGGATATCTGTGTTGTGGCGCAGGTTTTTAAGCTGCTAAGTGAACTGATTTACAGCAAGCAGGATGAGGGAAGAACCCAGAGGGATTCCTCAGCCCGGATTTTCCGTGTTCGGGACTGCGTTGATTATATCAATAATAACTATCATTCTGACATGTCCCTGGAGGAAATCGCCAAAGCCAATAATATATCTGTCAGTTATATGATGAGCGTGTGGAGAAAGGAAGTTGGTATGACGCCAATGGAGTATTTGCACAATTACCGTATTTCCATGGCTTGTAAATATCTGCGTGAAACAGATATGAAGATCAAACAGATTGCTATGCGCATTGGCTATCAGGATGAAAAATATTTTGCCCGTGTTTTTATGAAGCATAAGTCAATTACGCCGTCGGAATACCGGCTTTTGCCGGAGGTAGAAGATGTATTCGGATGGCTGAACGATAAACAATTCAATTTCAAATAAGATTCAGGAGGAAAACATTATGAAAAAGATGCAAAGAATTCTGGCAGTCGTTTTGGTAGCACTGCTGACACTGAGCCTTGCGGCTTGCGGTGGCGGCGAAAAAACCAAGGGTAAGACCAAGGTATCTTTTTGGGTAGAGGTTAGTGCTCAGGGCTTGGATACCTGGATGAAGCTTGTTGAGGATTTTAACAATACTCACCCTCATATTACAGTTACACTGGTTCCTCAGAGTGCCGGTTATGCTTCCGGTTTGTCTAACACCTTACGCGGCAGCAATCCTCCCGATGTTATTATGGTAGACGACAAGCTGGTCAAGAGTTATGTTTCCGAGGGCTATCTGGAAAAGCTGGACAGCTATATTGCAGCGGACACAAATCCGAATTTCTCTTTGGATGATATGTGGGAAAGTGGTGTGGAGCGTTTCAGCTACAATCCGGAAACAGGTTATTCCGGCATTGGCTCTGATTATTACGCCATTCCTAACGGCATCAATCCTGCAATTATGTATTATAATGTTGATCTTTTTAATCAGCAGAGCATCAATATTATTTCTATTCCTGAAGATGAACTGACCGGTAACCTGCTGCCCCACGGCTACTATGTTTACGATACTGCCCCTGTTGAGGGTATGACTGCCCGTGCAGACGGTAAGTACCATGTGTTCAATAACCGCATTCCTATGAACTGGGAAGAGCTGGTAGCTCTGAGCAAGATCTTCACCAAGGCTTATAACAGCGCATCTGGTTCTACTTATGGATTTATGAGTGAGTGGTGGTTTGCCCACGGCTGGTCTGTTGGTGCTGACTGTCTGGAGTGGGACGAGGCCAAGCAGCAGTACATATTTGCTCTGGGCGATTCCAATCCTAACTATTTGGTCACCGGCAGTGCAAGCGTGACCATCAATGGACCAACTTACAACGAGGGTGACCTGTTGTCCTATGCCGATAAGAATTTTGTTGCAGCCAACCAGAGTGACAGCACCATTGCCGGTTATTTGAGCGCACAGAATCTGTATCCGCTGCCCTCCAACAAGGATATGTTCACAGAGTTTGCAAAGCTGTCCCAGTCCACTGGCGCACTGGTAACAGAGGGCGATTATGGCTACGCTGTTTCTCCCACTCCCAATGCTTTGGATGCGACCTCTATGTCCGGCTATTTTACCACCGGTGAGGTTGCAATGGTTTCTATGGAAGGCAAATTGGGTTACGACATTGGCGAAACTATGAACCTGCTGGGTAAGAAGTGGGATGTTGCACCCCTTTACCAGTACCGTGAGTACAACGAGGACGGTTCCATCAAGACCGTCAACGGCACCAATGCTTTTGGTAAGCGCGCTACCCATAGCTATGACTACGGTTTTGCCATTCCTGCTAACGCTAAGAATAAGCAGGCTGCTTGGGAATTTATCTCCTATGTGGCCGGTCTGGATGGTCAGAAAGAGCTGATGAAGCGAAATAATGCGATTCCGAACCAGAAGAGTCTGGCGTATTCCGAGGAATATTTGTGCCTGACCGAAAACTATGTACCCGCCAACCGGATCGCGGCTGTGGAAATGGCAGAGTTTTCTTCTGTCGGTGACTGGGCATATGTGGAAGACGGTGAATGGATCAATGGCTGGTCCAATGTGCTCAACACCAAGGTTCGCAACGGCGAAATGACCCTGGATCAGTTCTTTGAAAATGCTGAAGTAATTGCTACCAATGAGATTCTGAAGAAATATACAGCCAGACAATACAATGGTTAAGGTGTTTATGGGTAACAAAAAGAAAAATCTTGCATATCGTTCAGAGGGCAGATTCGGCCTTACAGTTGCTCTGATCCCTCTGATCGGCTACCTGATGTTCCAGCTTGTCCCGCTGTGCGTTGCCATATCCACAATGTTTGTGGATATGAAGGGTTACCAGCTCGACACAATGCCAAGCAGATCTATGCACCCGTTCTGATATCTTTGGAGGGCAAAACCCTTGTTATCACCAATGAATATGATTTCACTGACCTTTCCGAGAGGAAAATTGTATTGAGTTTGACCTGTGATGGCAAGACAATAGATACCAAAACCCTGCAAATTTGCCTTGCACCCCATAAGACCACAACATTGGAGATTCCCTTTGATTTACCGAAATCCTGCAAGCTGGGCTGCTATGTGAACCTTAGTATGCTGGACGGAGAGAATGAAATCGCATTCCGGCAATTTGAACTTCCAATTAAGCGGAATGAAGTGGTACCCTGTGCGCCTCTTGCTCTGACAGAAAGCAACACACATATTCTTGCCGAGGGTGAACATTTTCGCTACAGCTTTAGTAAGCTTTATGGTAATTTTGACAGCATAATTGTGGCTGGTCAAGAACAGCTTGTAAAGAGAATGCAGTGGACGGTATGGCGTGCTCCTACTGATAATGATGCGCTTTGTAAACAACGCTGGATGCTTCAGCGTTATCATTTGACAAGCGGTAAGATTTATGATATTGCTGTATGCGGCAATCAGATTACAGTAAAGGGAAGCTTATCCGGTTTATCCCGGATGCCGTTTTTGCACTATACCGAAGCTCTTTGTTTCTATGAAGACGGTACGGTAGATCGGAAAATAGATGTAAAAATCCCAGAGTATATCCATGATTTCTTGCCTCGGTTTGGTTTGGAGTTTGCAATGCCTCAGGAAAATGCAGCTTTCCGCTATTTTGGCTGTGGTCCTATGGAAAGCTATTGCGACCTTCACGCCCACGCACCTATGAGCTATTATGAAAGCTGTGCAGAGCTGGAATATGTCCATTATGTCCGTCCTCAGGAACACGGCAACCACTATGGCGTGCGTGAGCTTTCTTTGGCGGATAAGCTGCAATTTACATCCGGTCAGGATTTTGAATGTAAGGTATGTGCCTATAGTACGCAAAATTTGACAGCAGCCGAGCATACCGATGAACTTCATACCGATGGAAATACCTATGTTCGGGTGGATTATAAGGTTTCCGGTATTGGCTCTAATTCCTGTGGACCGGATCTGAAAGAAAAATACAGACTGGATGAAAAGGCGTTTACCTTCTCTATCCGAATGAACCCTATCTTGGAGTAAAAAATGAAGATTTCCAATTCAGAAAAAATAAAACTGGTCATGGCAAAGGACTGGTGGGAGACCGAGGACTTGGGCGGTAAGATTGAAAAGCTGAAGGTCAGCGATGGTCCTGTGGGTCTGCGCTGCTTGGCTGTTACCGACAGTTGGGCAAACGATAGTATTTATCCTTCCGTTGCCTATCCCTGCTATCAGATGCTTTCCCAAACCTGGGATACATCTCTTGCCTGGGAGATGGGCAGAGCCATTGCTGATGACTGCATCGACCACAATGTGGATGTGCTGTTAGGTCCCGGTGTGAATATCAAAAGAACGCCCCTTTGCGGCAGAAATTTTGAGTATTTCAGTGAGGATCCCTATGTTGCCGGTATGTTCGGCAAGGCATTTATCGAGGGTGTACAGGCAGGTCATATCGGTACCAGCCTGAAGCACTATTGCTGCAATAACCGGGAGTATTCCCGTTACTGGCTTTCCTCCCAGGTAGATGAGCGCACCTTGCGGGAGATATACCTGAAACCCTTTGAAATTGCCCTGAAAGCCAAGCCCTGGACGGTAATGACCTCCTATAACCTGGTAAACGGTGTCCGTATGAGTGCCAATAAAAAGCTTAACGATATTCTTCGGAATGAATTGGGCTTTGAGGGCGTGATTGTGTCCGACTGGGAGGCTGTCCAAGACCCCCTGGATTCCTTGCACGCCGGTCTTGACTTAGAGTTCCCCCACAATGCCAAGCACGCACAGCTGATGCAGCAGCACTTAAAAGATGGTAAGGTAGATCAAGCCTGTTTGGATGCCTCTGCCGGTCGTATGCTGGCACTTTCTGAGAAAAACCGGGAAGCAAAACAGAAAAGAGAGATTCAATATACAATAGAAGAACGAATTGCCATTTCCCAAAAGGTGGAAGAAGACGGCATTGTTCTTTTGAAGAACAATGGTGTACTGCCCTTGCAACAGGGAAAGGTCTGTGTTACCGGCGCACCGGCTCACATCTACTACCACGGCGGCGGCAGCAGTGCGGTGATTCCCAACCGGCCCTTTGTACCGTTGGACGAAGCCTTGCAAGAGCAAGGGATGGATGCTTTCTATTCCGAGAGCATCGGCAAAGTATATGGTGCCAATGTGAGTATGGGTAACCTGAAAAAAGCCTGTCAGGATAGCGCATTGAGCGATGTGACGATTCTGACCGTAGGCACAGGTGCTGGCGGCGAGGTGGAGGAAACTGACCGCCGGGATATTACCCTGACCCCGGAGGAACTGGATGCGCTGAAATACTTGCGTAAGTACGCAAAGAAACTGGTGATAGTGGTCTACGCCGGCTCTGCCGTTGACCTTGCCCAGTTTGATAAGCTGGCAGATGCGGTTGTCCTTGCAGGCTTCGGCGGTCAGAATGTCTCTCAGGCGGTGGCACGGGTACTGACCGGCGCGGTTAATCCCTCCGGTAGACTGACAGAAACCTACGCCTATTCCATAAAAGATATTCCTTCGGAACAGACCTACCGGGATGAAGGGGTGATGGTTTACGAAGAAAAGTGGAATGTAGGCTACCGCTATTTTACCACCGCAAACGTACCGGTGTTGTACCCCTTTGGCTATGGCCTGAGCTATACCGATTTTCGGTATTCTAACCTGCAAATCACCCGGGAAGGGGAGAGCGTCACAGTTTCTGTGGATGTGGAAAACATCGGCAATGTGGACGGCAAGGAAGTTGTTCAGCTGTATGTCTGCCCGAAAAATCCTTCTGTAGACCGTCCTGTTCGGGAACTGAAAGCTTTCCGAAAGGTATTAGTGAAAGCAGGCGATTCCGTAACTGTAGACTTGCAGCTTGATAAAGACGCATTTACTTACTACGACGAACAAACACACAGCTGGCAAGGAGATAAAGGCGAAGTATCTTTGCAGATTTGTAAAAATGCAAATGAGGTATTGCTGTAGGCCAGCTTTTGCAGCCCTATGGAATGAGAGAATACGAGGTGAAATCAATGCGGGATGATACGATGCAATGCGTCCTGAAAGGGTTTGGTAACGGTTATCCGGAAGCGCTCCAAGGCAGACCGACCTTTCATTGGTTTTTGACTGGTTATCAAGGTATGCAGACAGGTTACCGACTGAACCTGAAAAACCAAAAAGAAAAGCTTGTCTGGGATTCCGGCTGGGTTCATTCCCAGCAGTCGGATAATGTTGTCTATGATGGCCCGGAACTGGAATTTGACACCGATTACATTGCCCAGCTTTTGCTGCAGGATAATGCCGGAAACCGGTATGAGAGTAACCCGGAATACTTTAGCACAGGCATTGACACCTTACAGGCAAAATGGATGCGCCCCGGTTACTTGGGCGGTCAGGCACCACTGATCCGAAAATCATTCTGCTTAAAAGATACTCCGGTCAGAGCAAGGCTATATGTTTGCGGACTGGGCTATCAGGAGTCCTATATCAACGGACAAAAGGTAGGTAAGGATGTTCTCTCTCCTGCCTGGACCAATTATAAAAAACGGGTCTGCTACAATGCTTATGATGTGTTGCCCCTGCTTTGCAAGGGGGAAAATGCCTTGGGCATTACTCTGGGTAAGGGCTGGTTCGGTATGACTACCGGCGGCAATGAGGACGGACCTTTTTGGGTGCAGCTCAGCTTGGAGTATGCCAACGGAGAAAAAGAAACAATCCTTACCCGGAAAAATGATGGCTGGATGGTCTACTCCGGTGGCCCGATTCGTTCCAATTCTCTGTTCCACGGAGAAGTCTATGATGCCCGGTGCGAGGTTCCTGGCTGGTGTAACCCCGGTTTGCAGCTTGATGGCTGGGACGAGGCAATTTTAACTGAGCCGCCGACGGGTGAATTGGTTCCTGAGAATCTGGAATCCATTGCCCCTGTTGCAGAGTTTATTCCTGTTTCCGTTACAGAGCCGGAAAAAGGAATTTATGTTGTGGATTTTGGTCAGAATATTGCCGGTGTTGTGGAAATTGAAATTGACGAACCTGCCGGAAAGGAAATTACCATTCGACACGCAGAGATTCTGGATAAATCCGGTATGATCTCTACGGCAAATTTGCGCAGTGCAAGGGCAACGGATACCTACATTTCCGCAGGCAGAAAAGCCGTTTATCGCCCTCACTTTACTTACCACGGATTCCGCTATGCGGAGGTTAAAGGATTATCCAAACCCCTGACAGCAGAGAGCATCAAGGCGGTTGTTCTACGAAATGCGGTAAATCCTGCAGGCAGCTTTCAGGCAGAAAACGAGCTGCTCAATCAAATTCAGCATATCTGCTGGTGGGCGGAGAATAACAACCTTCACGGCGTTCCTACAGATTGCCACCAAAGAGATGAGCGTCTTGGTTGGCTGAATGATATTACGGTCAGAGCGGAGGAAGCGGTTTATAACTTTGATTTACACCGTTTCTATGCCAAATTTTTGCAGGATATCGCCGATGAACAGGGCAAGGAAACTGGTGCAATTACGGATACCGTACCCTATGTAAACTTCGGCAGTCAGCCGGCAGACCCGGTTTCCAGCAGCTATCTGATTTTGGGCTGGCTGCTGTATATGCACTATGGCGATAAACAGGTGCTGCAGAAGCATTATGATGGTTTCGCTGCCTGGACAGATTTCTTAGACAGCAATACCACCGACGGCATTGTCAATTACAGCTATTACGGAGACTGGGCAGCCCCGGTTGCAGGCGCTGTTGCAGGTAGTTGCGGTGCGGGCGCAGTATCTGCCATTACACCCGGTAAGCAAATGTCCACAGGATTCTTGCATTACAATGCTGTCTTAATGGGCAAAATGGCAGAAGTCCTTGAAAAAACAGAGGATATTGCCAAATGGAACGCATTGGCGCAGAAGACCAAGGAAGCCTTAAACAGAACCTACTATCACCCGGAAGGCTTTTATGCCGGAAACTCTCAGGCGTCCAATACCTTTATGGCGTGGCTGGATATTTCCCCGGATAAGGAAAAGACTGTTCAGGCCATTGCTGAAAGTATCCGCCAAAACGGAAATCACATGACTACCGGCAATATCTTTACCCGTTATATTTTAGAAGTGCTTGCAGAAAACGGTTATATTGATCTTGCTTATGATGTGGTGACCCAAACCACCTATCCCGGCTGGGGTTATATGGTGGAAAACGGAGCTACTACCACCTGGGAGCGCTGGGAATATGTAGATTCCGGTCCAATGCTGGATATGGCATCCCATTGTCATCCAATGAACGCCACTGTCAGTGCATGGTTTTACCGTTATTTGCTGGGAATCCAGCCCATAAAACCGGGCTTTACCGAGTTTCAGATTGCGCTTTGTATTCCTGCCAAGCTTGACGGTGTAACAGGCTCGCTGAATACCGTAAAAGGCAAAATCGAGACTTCCTGGAATAAGAAAAACGGTGATACCTTGTCCTTGACAGTCAGTGTTCCGTTTAATACAAAATGTAAAGTGGTGACTCCGGATCATGGGGTATCAGATTCTAAGCAATCTGAAATATGGCTGTCACCGGGAAGGCATGAGCTGACATTTCGGCAGGAAAAGGTGTGAAGCAATGGAAAGAATTTCCTATCGGGAGCCGGTAGAAGCTTCCAAACAGTATAAAGAAGCCTATTTGCTTGGTTTAGAAGATGTGATTCAGCAAAGAGAGCGCACCGCGGATGCCGTTCGATATCAAAATTGCAAGGATATTCTCTGTAATCAGGCAGTCTACCGCCAATCCTTGAGGGCGTTCTCGGTTGGCCTTTGACGGAGGATCATCCCAAAGATATTCCGATGGCAAAGGCACAAAAGCTCTCGGAAGATAAGCTTTGTACGATTTACCGCATTCATATTGAGGTGTTGGATGGCTACGCCATCACCGGTTTGCTATTCCAAAAGGACGAAAAAAGAAGGCCGCTTGTGATAGCCCAGCACGGTGGGGAAGGCACGCCGGAGCAGGTGGGGAACCTGTACGGCGATACCTATAACTACAATCAAATGATTGAAAGAATGCTGTCGTAAGATGTTAATGTATTTGCGCCCCAGCTGTTACTGTGGAATGCGGAAAATTTTGGCGTAAGCTATCAGCGGGATGTTTTGGATGCAAGGTTGAAAAATACCGGAAGTTCCATAGCAGCTTTGGAGATTTACGCAATTACAAGAGTCCTTGATTATTTCGGGGCGCAAAGCTTTGTGAGCAATTTTGGTATGCTGGGTCTTTCCTACGGCGGATTCTATACCCTGTATACAGCGGCTGTTGACCAGCGTATAAAGTCTTCCGTTGCCTGCTCTTTCTCTCATACCAGCAAGCAGGCACGATGCGACTGGATGTGGACGCGGTTTCGGGAAAGTTTTTCCGATGCAGAAGTTGCCTGCTTGGTTTATCCCAGAAAACTATGTATGGAAATGGGAGACGGTGATCCTCTGTTTGACATCCGGGAAGTGAAAGAAGAGGTCTTGCGGTTAAAGGAATTGGCTGGTGAATCAAAAGAGAATTGGTTTGAGTTCATTCCTTATGTCGGTGGACACGAATTTTGTTGGGATGATGAGCCCCTTGCGAGGCTTGCTAAGGATATTCAATAAAAAGGAGAATGCAAAATGAAAACAGTAAAAGATAAGTACATTGTTGTTGGTGCGGATTTTGCCGGCTTTCCTTTAAAAGAAGCGGTGGTTGCCCATTTGGAGAAAAAAGGCTGGAAGGTCACAGATGTGGGCGTGCGCGCCGATTCTGATCCCAATGATACCGACCTGATGTTCCATAGAGTGGGTCTGCGTGTGGGTGCCATGATCTCTGAGGGCGAATTTGAGAGAGCACTGCTGTTCTGCGGTACCGGTATGGGTATTCACATCGCCGCCAGCAAGTGCCCCCATGTCCACGCCGGCGTGGTGGAGAGTGTTCCTGCGGCACTGCGTGCAATCACCGGCAACGGTGTCAATGTGCTGGCAATGGGTGCATTCTATGTAGCTCCGGCTATGGGATGCGACATTGCTGACGCTTATTTAAATGCTGAATTGGGCAGCGGATATGAGTGGTGGAAGAACTTCTATGAGTTCCACAAACTGGCAATTGACGAGCTGGAAGCCTTTGACTATGATGAATATAAAGCAAACGGCTTTAAGGTCAATAAACTGGGAGATTTCCCCCTGAAGCTGGAAACAAAACCCGAATAAGATAGGGGAGAGGTAAATGCTGGAATTCAGATCCTATGATCTTGAAACATACACCCTGCCCATTTGGCAGGGAGATACTGTCTACAATGAAACGGTAATGTTTGTAGGCGAAACCGAAGCACCGCTGTTGTATTATCCCGATCGGGTGATTGCGGTATTGTCTTCTGATTTGAAAACCCAATATGAAGAGGGTGTGGATTATATTGTCAAGGAGGGAAGAATCTGCTTGACGGAGCATACATCCATTCCCATATTCTCTTTAGACGAATATTATCCCAAGGAATTAATAGATGGGTATTCTTTTCAGACAACCGTAGAGGGCTATGAGAATATTCGCTATGGTGAGGAAGATACCTTCTTCAAAATGCAGGTTTCCGTGACCTATACTCATACAGATACTTGGCAAGGTCTTATTCCGCCTAAGAGTAGGAAGCTGCAGCGCTTCCTGGATAAAGCTGCATCCGGTCAGCCTGTTACCGTCCTTTTCTATGGCGATAGCATCACGACAGGCTGTAACTCCAGTAAAATGGTGAATGTTCCGCCCTATGCCCCGTGCTGGTATGAAATGGTTATTGACACTATGAAAAAATATTTTGGCAATCCCAATATCCGGTATGTCAATACCGCTGTGGGTGGAAAGAATACTGATTGGGCTATGGAAGAATTGCAGGAACGGGCCATTGATATTTGTCCGGATCTGATGATTTATGGCTTCGGTATGAACGATGGTTGGCGCCCCGCAAAGGACTTTTGTGAACTGACCGGTAAAGTGCTGGATCGGTTTACTGAAGCTTGTCCTGAAGCAGATGTGGCGGTGATTGCCACAATGTTGCCACACTTTCGGGTAAAGGGCTTCTGGGGAAACCAGGATACTTATGAAGCAGGTCTTTACGACCTGTGCAAAAAATACGAGCATATCGATGTCGTGCCAGTAAATTCTATGCATAAGGCAATTCTGGAGAAGAAACGCTATTACGATATGACCGGTAATAATGTTAACCATCCCAATGATTTTATGGCGAGAGTCTATGCGCAAACGATCATTAAAACGATCTTTGGCTGATATCAAAAAACCTCCTAAACCGATTGTGGTTTGGGAGGTTTTTTGATAATATTAGCAAATACATTTCTGGCGATTTGAAGGGTTCGTATTTGCGCGTTATGGTGGAGCTGAGGGGAATCGAACCCCTGTCCGAAAGCAACTTGGAAGGAACTTCTCCGGGTGCAGTTTGTTATTTACATTCCCTCGTCCCGGCGGGAACAAACACCCTACGGGACTCAGTAGCTTCATAATGCATGGTACGCGCAAAGCTTTGCGTACGCACGGGCTCCACTCAGATCACACCCTAGCCCGGCTCGTGGACCTTCCGGGGAGGATGGGCGCCTAATTAGGCAGCCAGAGCAACAGTATTGTTGTCAGTTAAATTTAAAAGTTACCCGTTTTATCGTGGTCAGGCGCCACGACCCGCTATTCCAGCCTCACTACCCCCGTCGAAACCAGTACAGCCCCGTATAAAGCAGTTGCTGGGTTTGTCGGCTCCCCTTAAAGGGGAGCCGTTATGCAATTCTTTAGAATCTGCCGTAAGGATCGGCAAGCTTTTTAGGCTCAGGATACATTTCGCCCTTGGTATCTACGGTGATGGATTTGATCTTTTGCTCCTCCAAAGGACGGTCATTGTAATTGCATTCGACGGCAGCAATGGCATCCACCACATCCATACCGGCTGTGACTTTGCCAAATGTGGCATATTGACCGTCCAGGTGCTTGGAATCCTGGTGCATAATGAAGAACTGGCTGCCGGCAGAGTTAAAGTCTTTGGAACGTGCCATAGACAGCACACCCCGCTTATGCTTCAGTTCATTTTTTACGCCGTTGAAGAAAAATTCTCCTTTGATACAGTAGCCGGGGCCACCCATACCGTTGCCGTCAGGACAGCCGCCCTGGATCATAAAGCCGGAAATGACACGGTGGAAGATCAGACCGTCATAGAAATTATGATTGCACAGGTCGATGAAATTATACACACTCTGAGGTGCGATTTCCGGGTACAGTTCACCCTCAATGACACCGCCGTTTTCCATGGTGATCTTGAAAGTAGGATTGCTCATATTAATATCTCTCCTTCATTGCACGGTCGATCTGACGCTTGGCGTCACGCTCAGCCGCAGATTGTCTTTTGTCGTACAGCTTTTTACCCTTGCACAGTCCGACCTTGACCTTAACAAGGCTTCCCTTAAAATAAACGCTCAGGGGAATGAGGGAATAGCCATCTTGCTTGACCTTGCCGAACAGCCGCATAATTTCCCGCTTGTGCATCAGTAGCTTTCTCACACGCTTGGGGTCTTGATTAAAGCGGTTGCCGTGGTCATAGGGGGAGATGTGCATTTGGTTGATAAGAAGCTGACCGTCCTTAATGCCGCACCAAGCATCCTTCAAATTCAGCGTACCCTGACGGATGGATTTGACTTCTGTGCCGCAAAGCTCAATGCCGACTTCCATTTCTTCTTCTACAAAATATTCGTGGTATGCTTCACGATTTTTTGCCATGATTTTGATACCTTGCTTTTCCAGAACGATCACCTCCAATTCCGTTAATCATTATAGCATATCTGTCAAGGGATTTTAGAACAGTTTTACATTCCAATTTCCGTCTTTTTGCTCGTAATAGAATTCATTGATTTCATCGTTTTCAAATACCTGTAAATGTTCTTCAAAATCCTCTACGACAAGGTATTTATGCAGTTCATTGCGTTTGATCCAAAATACTTCTCCCTCATCGCTGGAATGAAGTGTGCCGGAATATTTCGTTGCTTTATATAAAAAGACAACATAGCGGGTATGCTCGTTTCTTTGAAACTGTTTGACACCGCACAGCCGGGAATCTTCCATAGTCAATCCTGTTTCTTCCCATACTTCCCGAATGGCTGCCTGTGTGAAGCTTTCACACGGCTCTACGTGACCGCCGGGCAGACTGACACCGGGCCATTTGGGATCTTTTCTGTCTTCAACAAGAATGTTTCCGTTTTCATCGGAAATCAAACATAAAACGGTAAAAATTGCTTTTTCTTCTCGTGCCATATTCAGTCCTCCAATAAAAAACGGTATAATTGCTCTGTTTTATGAAAGGTAAAGTCGCAAAGCTCGGTCATTTCTGCCATGATTTCGGGATAATTCTGCCGTCCCCAGGCGGCAAAGGCAATGGGAACCTGTACCTTTCTTGCCATCTCCCAGGCGGGTTTCATATCGTCCACGACAAGCAGGTCAGCAGGGGAGAGGTGGTATTTTTTCATAATATCCGTCAGGGGAAAAGGCTCAGGCTTGCGCTGATGCTCGGGCAGATCCCAACCATAGATGTCGTCCGGCTGAAGCCCGAAATGGGCAAGATAATCCCGGGTGATCGTATCCTTTGTGGAATGGGAAACAACGCACACAAGCCCGCCAAGGGCCTTTTGACGCAAAATAATTTCTTTGATTCCGGGGAAGGGGGCAGGAATGTGATCTTGGATGTATGCTTTCCAGCCGCGATATTCTTCAGCAAGCTCCTCGTCTGTGAAATGATACTTTTGCCGGCACATTTCCACAAAGCCCTGATGGTAGCAGCCCTCGGTATATTCCTTTAAGGTGATGGTGGTGCCGGGACGCAGCTGATCCAAAATCTCACAAAAATACGGATAGTTGACGGTTTCTTCACTTCTTACAACGGTATCGTCGTGATCTAAAACAAGGCAGGGATATTTCAGCACGTTTCTCACATCCTTTTTGCCCCCATATTATAGCAAAAATAATAGGATCATTCAACCATAAATTTCCACTGGACAATAGCGAACAAATGTACTATAATATTTGCGTAAGCAAAGGAGGGATCACCGTGGGACAGAAAATATGCCCGGCGGATGTAATCAGCCTGTGTGAAGCCGACGGTCAGATCCGTCCGCTCCGGGTCAGGTTTTTGGATGAGGAACAGTCCTACCGGCGGCTGGATATTGACCGGGTTCTTCGCCGGGATGAGATACGATATATCGGTGCGGAGGCGCAGATATTTCTGTGCAATGCAACGGTTGACGGTAAAAAATGGCTGTTTGAGCTCAAATATGTCCTGCGCAGTCATAGCTGGTATATGATAGGAAGGTATTATTAGGACTGGATTTTTTGAATAAAAGCGATATAATGGTTTTAGCTGCAAATTAGAGGATGAAATCAATGGCGATCGTAACATTTTATCGGGGACATCCAAACCCGCCGAAAACCACCCAGGGTGCCCATCTTGGTGCCAATGCCATCATTACCTGCAATGGAAAGCTTTTGCTGGAAAAGCGGCGGGACTGTGACCTGTGGGGCTTGGTTGGGGGCGGTGTCAAGCGGCAGGAAACACCGCTGGATGCCATTGCCCGGGAAATATACGAGGAATTGGGCTTGCGCATTTCCAGGGATCGGTTTCAAAAGCTGGGGGTATACGGTGAGCCTGGCCGGATCGCGGCCTATCAGGACGGCAGTATTTGGCGGATGGTGGTCGTTGTTTTTGCTTTGGAGCTTACGGAAGAACCCAACATCGTCCTGAGTGCCGAATCCCGGGATATGCGGTTTTTCAGCAAGGAAGATCTGAAAAATATCGAGATCGTTGTTACTCACAGCGACATCGTGGAAGATTGGTTTTTAAAATAAAAGATCATCCCCATAGGTCACCGTACACAGTGACCCATGGGGATATTTCCTTTATTGATGTGCTTCAATAAATGCGGCTATATCTTCTGTTTCTAACCAACATTCATCATAGGAGGGTTTATGCACCAGGACATAGCCCCATTCGTGACGACTTTCGCTCCAACAATGATAAACAAAGAAATTATCGTCGATAATGAATCGGTAATGGTAATAATCCTCTTTATCCGGCTCTGTTCGGCAGGCACCGTCAAAGTCACCTCTTTCGATATGATTTCCGTTTTCGATCAGCCAGTCCAGTGTGAGCTGCCATCCATGGTAAAAGCCATCGGTATACGCACATTGACACCGTGGTTCCGGCTTGCTGTGGGCAGCTACAAAAGCCGCAACGTCTGTATCATCTACATCCGCTATTCCTATTTGAAGCCGATCGCCGGTGGGAATATGGATCAGGAAAAAGCCTATGGGCGTACCGTCCATATTCTTACTGTAAAAGAACTCGTAGTCATCGTCAATGGTAGATGACATACCAACGCCGTATCGGTTGCCGGCATCTCTGTGCCCACGTAAATAGGGGCTCAGATCTTCCACTGTAAGAGCCGTACCAAGCTTGGATAGCTCCATTACGGTATCAATGGACATCGGTTCATCATGGCGGAATGGTTGATATTGAAACCGCTCGCCAAGCTCAGGATTGCCATTAAAATAATTATAGAAATTCTCGATCCTTCTCCATATTTCGTCGTTAAAGTACATATCATCCCGCTGGAGCAGCATATCCTCCACATAAGTGCGCAGATCCGTATAGAAGAATTCGTGCATCTCGTATATGACATACTGCTCGTCTTCATATATCTTATACGGTTCCATTTGCTCAAATGTAAGAAGATTTCCCCGCACAAAGGCATAATCCTGCGGGCTTTGGATATCCGCGACAGCATATTTATAGGGGAAGAAGATGGGAATATACCATCCGCCTTTGAATTCTCCGTCATCTGACAAGCACGGAACGCTGACAGAAATGGGTGTAAAGTTTTCTGTGTCATCTCTGCCCATCAGCTTGTTGTATGCGTCAAAAGAGGAGGAGAACAATGATACCATCCAGTTATAGGAGTCCCAACAGAGCCTGTAATCATTGGTGGGACGAACAATATTTCCGCCTGCTTTACTTAGTTCTGCCTCCACAAGCTCCATATAGCTGAAGGCATCAGGCCAGCGGGCAAAAATATCCGGGGTGAAGTTGTGGTAATACGCTTGCAGAGAGGGCAGAACAGAATCTAAATGCTTGACATCTGTCAGTTCATAGTAAGGTGTCACATAATCGGAAACGACAAAGGAGACCATACAACTCCATGTTTGTCCCAATGTAAAGCCATCATTTGTCATCTGCAAATAGAAAAAGTCGTTCTTGTTGTTCTCCAACGCTTCTATGTCATAGGTTCGCCGTAGATCTAAACGGATTTTCTTGGTTGCCTTTGCCGGTATGGAAAGATCATCAACATAGGGTTCTTCACCGGTGGATTCAACCAATTCCTGGGTGCTGTAATAATACAGCTTCATAATAGGCTGTAATTTCAGCTCCTTATCTGACTGATTGGTGATCTCAAGCCATACAATACCATCGCCGCTGTACTGGGCGTTCATTACCAAACTGTCTCCGCTCAGGGTTGAAAATATGGAGAATGCAAATGCGGATAATAGGAGAAAACAGCTAACAACTGCCGCAATCAATCCGATTTTTCGGAAACGGATATGAGATAAATGCCTGCCTTCAAAATATGTTTCTGCCTCCTGAATATGCTGGGGGCTGATATTTCCGACAGAAAGGGAAATATCCTGTCTTGTCATAGTATATAACCCTCTTTCGATAAAAATTTACGCAGCTTGTCCCTTGTCCGGGAAAGCTGAACCGATACGGTATTGGAGCGCAGCCTGCATTTTGCCGCAATATCCTGGATCGAGTCCCCATACCAATACCGCCTGACAAAAATGACTCTGCTATGAACATCCAACGAGTCTAAAAAACGATCCAACAGCCTTGGCAGTTCCCGGGCAGAGAGTGCGGATTCCACGGTGGCCGGCGATGAGAGGCAGTTTTCTAATTCATCAAGGGCGACATCGTACTGACTATTGCGTTTTTGTGCGCTGTTTGCGTGATATTTTGCTATTGAAAGATTACGTACAATACGGCAAATATAGGTACTAAGCGGATTCGGTTTGTGCGGCGGAATAGAATTCCAGGCTCCAAGATAGGCGTCATTGACGCATTCTTCCGCATCCTGCGTATCATTTAAAATATTATGGACTATGCTGATACAAAGCTTTCCGTATTTATTCGACAACTCAACGATTGCCTGTTCCGAGCGCGCGTAGAAAAGCGCAACGATCTGGTTGTCGTCCATTGGATCACATCCTCTCTGCCTCAAACATATACTATGGATTTGTCACAAAATATTACAAATTTTCTGAAAAATTTATGAAAAAGAGGCTGTAAAAAACAGCCTCTTAGGATGATAAGTGTTTTTTCTGCTGATAAATGCTCCAGAGTCTTGCCAGTGTAGATACGATCAAAATACCCACAGCAATCGATCCGGCAACGGCAATGGTTTGTGTGGTATAGGAGCTGAAATGGGTCATATCGCCGGTCATAATCGCCGCGGTAGCACGGTAGACACCGGCGCCGGGCAGCAGGGGGATGATGGAAACGACCAAATAGGATATGGCGGGGTATTTGCGGATCCGTGCCATTACCTCGGAATATGCCGCAGCGAAAAAGGCGGCGATAAAATATGCCATCATACCGTCAAAGCAGCAGGTCTGCCACAACCGGAAGACCGCCCAGCTCAGAGCACCTCCTAACCCGCACAAAAGGCTGCCTTTGCCGTGAATATTAAAAAGAATGCTAAAGCCGCAGCAGGCAAAAAAAGTGGTTGCTGCTTCTAAAAAAATACCATGAGAAATATGCGTACTGACAATCGGGGCACTGTCAAACAATGCGATAAAATTCCAGGCAGAGCCGGTGCCTAAGGCAATCGCTACACCAATTAAAAGAACCTGAACGATGCGGTTGATGCCGGAATTGGTATCACCGTAAATAATATCCCGAAGGGCATTTGTGAAAAGTAGTCCCGGAACCAGGAGCATCAGGGAAGAAATGATTACACCGTCAGTGTTGGTCAGTAAGCCCAGAGCACCGGCACTGTATGCGGTCAGCCCCAGTACAAAGGCAGAGGCGATGGTGCTGAAAAACATATTGACCTTCCATTTGCCCATTGCGTAGCTGATAAGACCTACCATAAAACCGCAGAGGGCGGAAAAAATGATGTCAGAAGCACTGCCGTTGTAGGCAAGGGTAAAGCCTGACGCACCCAGTATATTTCCCAAAACATAGACCCATAGGGGAAATTCCCGCTTGGCGGCGATCGCATCCTGAAGCCATTGGGCGGCAATCGCAGGCTCAGGCTTTTCGGCGCAGATTTTTCTGCTGAGGTTATTATAACGCTCCACGGAGTCCAGGTCAGTGCCGTGATGACCTATGCGGCGCATACGGGTCAGGGGCTTCTGCAGATCTGTTTCCAGGCTGACGGTTAAACAGTTTGTAATGGCGAAGACCTCAGCAGTGATTCCGTATGCGGCAAAAATCCGGGTGATGGATTCCTCCACACGGTAGGTCTCTGCGCCGCTCATAGCAAGCTGGTAGCCTAATTCAGTTGTAACATCCAGTAAGCCACGATAGTCCATATGCTCGACCTCTCTTTTTTTCTCAGCGTTACAAGTATAGCATATTGCGCAAAAAATACAAGGGGTTTGGAATATAGATGAATAGGTTTTAGAAAACGGAAGGTGAATGATTGTTTAGCGCACCGCGTGACTGGGGAGAGAAAACAAGACATACCAATATTTTTCTCTCCCTCCGTCACGGCTAATGCCGTGCCACCTCCCTCGTCAGAGGGAGGTTTTAGCGGTTGCTCGTACAAAGCTAAATTCCAATTTTGCAGAACAAACGAGGCCATCTTCTAAAAGAAGACAGCCTCGTGAAATTATGATTCGGCTGGTGATTTGGAAGGTTGCTTGCGTGCCTTTTTGCGCCGGATTATGATGATTGCGGATACTAATACTGCAACCGCAAGAAAAGCTGCGCCTGCGGCAATGTACAGCAGCCAAGGTGTGCTTTGCACAGAAACAATGCAAAATGCATCGATCTGACTGTCTGCTGGGAATACAAGATAGCTGCCGCTAACGGTGTGAGGGATCTGCTTCCAGCCTCCGTTTCCGTCCTTTACCATAATGCAAAGGGTATCCGCCGGGGTACCCGCGGGCGGCAAATAGCGAACAGAAGTTACACCTTCGTTCATAAATGACCATCCCTCTATGGCATCAGAGGCAAGGGAATCGGAAAGCTTGGTGATCTCAAAAGAAAAGTCGGGATGGAATGACCCCTCTGCCAGCAGCACAGGCAGTCCTGAGGGACGAAGTGTCTGGCTTTCTACGGTCTGCACCCTTGATTCATAGGTGCTGCTGACAGTTGTATCGAAGTATGTGACTGCCTCAAGACCAATCCAACTGCCTTTACAGCCATCCAAGACAGGTAATTCAGGGATTTGCGCGGAAGTAATTGCTTCACCCGTGTTCAGTATGATTGTTTGACTGCTTCCATCGTCATATACAAATGTTACGGTATAGGTCTTAAAAAATTCCGGAAGATCGGGAATATTCAAAAAATCATCAGTGGCTACCCCCTGTGCCACAGCGGTATAGCTGATTCCATCAATGGCACCAAGGTCAGGACTTGTCTGCATATAACGGTTATTGGAAATTTCAGTCAGGTTCTCGGCATAGCCCAAGATATTACCGGATTTTTCACCTGCGGAAACGTTGCTTAGAACAAGACACTCAGAAACCTTGTTTGCCTGGCCTGCGATTCCACCGGCAAGCTTTTCAGCAGAAATAACTGCTTTTGCGGCGCAGTTTTGGATCGATCCGTTGGATCTTCCCACAATACCGCCCACGCAAATGGCATCCGGGCAGATAAGATCAGCAATGCTCCGGCAATCGCGGACAAGTCCCAGTGTGGCATATCCAACGATGCCGCCAGCGTACTGCTTTTTTACAGTGACAGAGGCTGTGTTTTCACATTGCGTGATCACAGCACGGTAGCTGCCCGCAAAGTTCAGGGAGGTCTGCCCCAAAATGTCCAGATCCGCTTCTGGGTCAAGATCGCTTTCAAAGGCAATGGCGCCGACAATGCCGCCGCCGTTCAGGTCGGCGGAGATCATACCGCTGTTTTGACAGTGGGCCACCTTTGCGGTCATATCCTCCTCCGTGTCCGCATCCGAATGATCGGATATCGAGCCGCCAAGATGATCGGAGGCGTTGTTCAGGGTCTGCTGCATAGCGGAAATGGCATAGGATATCTGTTCCATATCCCGGGAAAGACTGGATTCAGCGTTTTCCAAATACTGATTGATATTTTTCAGGTTGCCGGATATGGATTGTGTGGCGTTCTGCAGAATTTCAACAGCCGCAGAAAAATCCTCGGTGCTGGGATCCTCGCCCTCTTGAGGAAGAATCGATTTTAACGCATCCACAGCGCCATCGATCTCGCCGCTCATCAAGACAAATTGTTTCCTTACCCCGGAAACTGTGTTTCCGATGTGATTGGCAGTAGAATCAACGGCGTATGAAAGATCATTGAGCTGCTGCTGAAGGATCTGCAACGTGTCGACAGTGTATGTGATGGCAACGACAGGTTCAAGCTGACCGACAATACCGCCGACCTCCTTTCTGCCGGAAATGATGCCGGTGTTGGTGCAGTTGCTGATATAGCCCGTCTGGCTGCCTGCAATACCGCCGATATTGTAGCCAATGTGGGGATAACCTATATTTCCGTTGTTTTGACACTGAGAGATGTATCCGCTGCTGATTCCCGCAATGCCGCCAATATCTGTAACCGTTGCGGCGGATTCCGAGCCGGTCAGCGCATCTAAAGTGATATCGGACAGGTCTACATTGTTTTGCTGAAGCTGGGTGTTGACACTGCCGTAATTTACACAGTTCTTTATGATCCCGCAGTTGTTGCCGGCGATTCCCCCTGTAAAATGATTTCCATATAGGCTGCCATTTACAGTACAGTTTTCTATTACACCGGTTTCTGTGTTGATACCGGCAATTCCGCCAATACAGTCAATGCCGGAAACAGAGCCTGAAAAGGTGCAGTCCTGGATCAATCCGGCATTACTGCCGGCAATACCGCCTGTATAGGTACTGCTGCCAGTGGGAGAAAACTCGCCTATCACATTTAGGCTGAGCACCTTTGCGGAGGCTGTAACATAACGGAAAAGTCCTGCATAGCTGCCGGAAAAATGCAGTGAAACGCCGGAAATGGTATGGTCATTACCGTCAAATGTTCCGCAGAAAACAGGAATCCCGGAAAAGCTTTGCCCGGTCAGGTCAATATCTGCCGTCAGCTTTACAGTCAGATCTTTGCTAAAGCTGTCAAGGCGGCAGTTTTCCGCAAATTGCAGAAATTCTTCTGTGCTTTGGATGGTAAGCTCTGCTCCAGGAGCTTCATCAGCCCACGCAGGAAGGGCAGAGGACAGAAGTAAAAGAGCAACAACGATCCCTATCAATTTATTCCTTTTCATCTTCCAGTCCTCCTTCCTTCAAAGTGGTATTTGCCGATACGGCGGCATCGATCTCACCGTTGACGGTACCGCTGAATTCCCCGTCCACCATACCGGAAATATAGCCCCGGATATGACCGTTTACCGTCACACTGCCGGATGTTTTGACAGCAGGGGCGGTGATGGGCTTCAGCTTAAAGCTTGTTCGGTTGATGATGGAATCACCCAGAACAAGAATCGAGGGCAGAACAACCAGTACAAGAATGATGGAAATGATGGTACCGCGGCCAATGCAGGTGCCCATAATGGAAATCACAGGCTGTGTGGACATATTGCCGATCAAAAGACCTGCCGATGCCATGATCGTGCCGGAGGTGAACACCGTGGGGAAGGCGGCGTTGAGTGCGTGGACAATAGCTTCCTTGTGAGGCATAGTCTGCTTCTTTTCCTGATAATGGCTGGAGATCACGATGGCATAGTCGATATTGGCACCCATTTGGATCGCCTGAACGATTAGGTAGCCAAGGAAATACAAGGGCTGACCTGTGATGGTGGGGAAGGAGAAGTTGATCCAAATACTGCCCTGAATCACAGCAATCAGCAGTACAGGCAGACCGGCGGATTTAAAGGTAAACAGAAGTACGATGATCACAAACAGCATAGACAGCAATGAAATCATCAGATTGTCTGTTGCGAAAAAGCTGGAAAGATCCCGGCAGCTTGTAGAGTTGCCGACCACATAGTAGTCACCTTCATAATACTGACCGATTATGCTTCGGATCGTTGTGAGGAACGCATAGGTTTCCTCGCTTTCCTCCGGCAGATTCAGGTATACCACCATACGGCTGTACTTCTCGTTTTTGAGCTGACTCTGGGCGGTTTCAAGCTGGGCAAGCATATCGCCCAGATCCTCCATACCATCGCCAGTAAGCGAAATGTTGTTGGTCTCCAGCATATCCTTCAAATAGACGAACATATCAAAAAGAGGAACGGCGTATTCATCCAAACCGCTTAGAATCTCACCGTACTGGCTTTGCTCCGAGGCGTAGGCGGCGTAAAGAAGCTGAATGACCTCGTAATCCATATCCATCAGTTCTGATAACTGCCGGGGTGTCAGGGCATCGGTCAGCTTATAGCCGTCCAGGGCTTCAATACCAGCAAGCCCCATGGTGCTTTTCACTTCGGGGCGGTCAGCCAGTTCGGATAAAATGGCGGCTTCTGCTTCGTAATCTCCACTGGGGACGACCAAGGCGACCATATTGCTGGTACCGAAGGTTTCTTTGATCTCAAAATATGCATGTTGACTATCGGTCATTTTGGCGGTTTTTAAGTCGGTAAAGTTATAGCAGTAGGGGCAAAAGCTGGAAAGCACAAATCCGACAATGATTATCAGCAAGAAAACAGGAGGAAGCACACGCCGGGTTTTGACTGCAAATTTGCCCAGGAAGGATACATTGGGCAGAAGCTTTTTATGACGGGTCTTATCCATCAACGGGCAGAAGAGGACAAGAAGTCCCGGCATCAGGGTAAACACGGAAAGCAGGCTAAGCAATATGGCTTTGATCAGCACGATTGCCATATCATAGCCCAAAGAGAACTGCATAAATGCTAATGCCAACAGTCCGCTTACGGTGGTTAGGGAGGATGCAAAGATCTCAGGAATGGCTTTGCTTAGGGCAGCAACAGCGGCATCCCGGGCATTTTGGGTTTCATGCTCGTCAATAAATCTGTGGCACAAAATGATAGCATAGTCAATGGCAAGGGCAAGCTGCAAGACAACGGCAATGGAATTGGAAATAAAACTGATCTTGCCAAAAATAAAATTGGTACCTATATTTAAAAGTGCCGCAACGCCAAAGGTAATCAGCAGGACAGGTACTTCTGCATAGGAACGGGAGGTCAGGGTCAGCACTGCAAAAATAATGATGACAGCAACAATGAGAATGACGCCCATTTCTTCCTGAAGCATATGATTCATATCAGTGCCGATATCGGTGTTGACGCTGGCATCATATGTACTGACGGCATTCCGGACTGCGTCCATGGCATCTAATGTCAAAGGATCTGAGCCGCTTTTTTGGAAGGTAATATCAAAAAGGGCTGCTGCATTTTTATAATGGGCGTCGGATTCGTCGAATGTGACCATAGCGATTCCATCAATTTCGGAAAGAGAATCATAGATGGTATGTGCTGTATCCAAAGTCACATTGGAAACCATCACCCTTGCGGTGGCAAAGCTGGCAAAGTTCTCGTTCATAGCGTCGATACCCTGACGGGTTTCTGTGGATTCAGGAAGGTATTTGGTAATATCATTTTCTGTTTTTACCCATCCCATAGAAAACATACAGAAAATCGCCGCAATTATGTATATGAGAAAAATCAAATTTCGCTTGTCAACGATAACCGATGCAAGTCGGTGCATAAAATTACCCTTTGTTTTATGTGGCATATTAATTCATTCCCCAATTTAATTTTTATTTTATTATAAAATGAATATATGAAAAATCAATAAACATTCCGATATTTTTACATTGTGAAGAAATGCCTGTTTTTTTCACAGGTTTTTCCACAATTATAAGGTTTTATAAGGTTGGGAAAATAATGGGAAGACATTTACAGGCAGTTTTCGGTATAATGATGGCATCCAAAAAACATTTTGCAGGAAGGAGAAAATGCAATGCAAAGAAATCAGTTTACTTTTTACCGTTCTTTTTGGGAGGCCATCGAAAATCTGCCCACAAATAAAGAAAAACTTCAAGCTTTTCAAATGCTCTGTGATTACGCGCTCAATCAGACACAGCCAAATATAAACGAGAAAAAGCCTTCTGCCGCAACGGTTTTTCAGATGGCAAAGCCCATTTTGGAGCGTGCGCATGAGCGGGCACAAAAGATGCGCACTGTGAACGAATCGTCTAATATAACGTAATCAAATCTGCCCTGTAAGATAAAGAAAAAGAATAAGAAAAAGATAAATATATAGAATCAGGATAAGAAAGATAAATAGTGATAGCGCAAGGGAACGAGCTGTGGAAAACCCAAAATGAACCCGTCTTGTCCCGAATTTTCCTTAACGGACACGTTCAAAAAGCTCCCTCTGATGAGGAAGGTATTAAAAACGGGGCAAGAGGGTTGAACCTCTTGCCCCGGTGGGTGGTTAATCGGATTGGGAATCAGGGGACAACTGAACCGTCCCCTTGTCCCTTGGTTAATTGGATTGGGAATCATCAGTCAAGACAGAGAACCGTCCCCTGTCTTTGTAATCATCAGTCAAGACAGAGAACCGTCCCCTGTCTTTTCCTTTTCTTCATCGTATGCTTTCTTTAAATTCTGTAATCCCATAAAATCTGCGGTAGAAATATCAACACGCAATACTCCCGGAAAACAGAAAACTAAAATATATCCTAATCCATTTTTTGGATTGTCCCAATGCATATCAGATATATTGCGCAGTGCAATCTTGTGCTCGCACCCCCATTTACTGTATATTAAATATCTTTTGGTATAGCGGATTTTTATCGAAAACATTGTATCAACTTTAATATAAATATACCCAAGATAAACAATCAGGCAAAATATTGCTTCAGCATATAATCTGTATATGAAAAAGAAGGAGATACAAAAGATAAACAACAAAGATGTTCTGATAATTCTAAAAATTCCATACGGTCTGATTTTGATCGATTTTTCAAAGTGCTGGTTATCTTTTCTGTTTAATACCTCTTGAACTTTATCTCCCAAAAGCCACTGAAGCCCAGCAGACAAAAACAGAAGCGGCCCAATAATTGAAAACAGTCGATTCATAGCTATGCTACTACTAAGAATGGGTAGTAAAGTCATTTTCATAGTCTAATTCATCACCAATCAATTTGCCAATAATAATCGTATCCCGCAGTGGGATATTTAGGGACAAGGGGACGGTTCTCCTGTCCCCTTTATTTTAGGTCAAATATTGACTTCGACTATCTTTTTAGATATCCCTGTCAACCGACCGATCTGCCTGATAGATAACCCCTTACTATGCAGTTTACGAATATAATCATTTCGTTTTTCTGCATCAAGAGCCTGAAACTCTGTAATCGTTTTGCACTTGGTTGTTTTTCTTATAATAGCCTTTGCTTCATCGTCTGTCAATCTAAAATGTTCTTCCATTTCCATGCATTGATCATCATTTTGCTGGTTATGGTAATCTATAAATTGTTCTTCAGTAAGGATAGAAAATACGAACTTTGTTTCTACAATGTTAGCTGTTGAAATGTACTCCAAATAACTGCTATACGGATACAGTTCAATTTTTTTGCACACGCCGGCTTTAACTGGGTTTTGATGAATATATCGCAAAACTGTCAAGAAGTATGCATCATCTTCCACAGGCTCGCTTTTGAATCTGTCTTGAAACAAATGCCCACTGCGACGATATTTCCAATTATACCAATATGCATAACTGCCAGCTATTCGCTTCAAAACCGTTGCTAATTCTTCTTTACTATCCTTTAGTAAAATGTGAATATGATTTCCCATAAGGCAATAGGCATAAATTGTGTACGCACATTCATTACAATACTTTGCCAATGTTTCAATGAAGCGCTGGCGGTCTTCTTTGTCCTCGAATATTTGTTGCCTGTTGATTCCACGCAGCATAATGTGGTATATTCCGGTGCTGCTTTTTACTCTGGCAGTTCTTGGCATTTTTATCACCCTCTTTTAGAATACCATAGGAATATAAAATGTCAAGAACACAAGGGGACGGAAGAACCGTCCCCATGTCCCACTCATCAGAGGGAGGCATAAAAAACGGGGCAAGAGGAGTGAACCTCTTGCCCTGTTGGGGATTTAATTGGATTGGGAATCAGGGGACAACAGAACCGTCCCCTTGTCCCACCCTTGTCCCAAATAGTCATCCAAGGTTTTCAGGGCATACCCCTGATTTCTGGCTTCGTCGATGATTCTGCCCAGTGCCTCGGCATTGTCTCGGGAAACTGCGTGAAGCAAGATCACCGCACCGGAATGGAAGCGGGAAGTAACCGTGGAGAAGGCGTAATCTGCTCCCTTCTGGGTCGAGGTATCCCAGTCGGCGTAGGCTGCCGACCAGAAAATGGAACGAAATCCAATGGAAGTCACCAATTCCAGTGCGCACTCCGAGTACTCACCCGAAGGGAATCGGAAATAGGGACTGGAGTAGGAGAAATTCTCCACAAGGTAATTATCCAGTTCAGCGATTTCCTTTGCCATCTCGGTTCGGCTGATCTTCGGGAAAGAGGGATGGGTGGCG